>PWEO01000020.1 GCA_003553525.1 Clostridiaceae bacterium | reverse complement strand
GTTACCTTAAGAAATCGAGGGAAGAACGCCTGGTCCCAGATTGATGTCCGACTACAGCAACGAAACGACCTCATCCCGAATCTGGTCAATACGGTGAAGGGTTACGCAAAGCATGAATCCCAAACCTTAGAGCGGGTAATTCAGGCAAGAAATCAACTGATGGCGGCCCAAAGCGAAGATAATGTGAAAGAGGCTGCAAAAGCAGAAAATCATCTACAATCCACGTTAAAATCCCTGTTTGCCCTACGAGAAAGTTATCCGGACCTGAAAGCCAACACCAATTTTTTAGATTTACAGGAAAAGCTTAAAGGAATGGAAGACAAACTGGCCTCGGTTCGGCAGTACTATTCCGACAGTGTTACCCGTTACAATACGGAAATCGAAAAATTTCCGGCAAATCTTATTGCCTCCATGTTCGGTTTTAAACCCATGGAACTCTTTGAAGTGGAAAATGAAGAAGTACGAAAAGCTCCCAAGGTAGAGTTCGATTAGCAGATTGGATGGAATATTTAATCAAAGGAGAAAAAACAATGGATATTAATCAAAAACTGGATATGTTTGATGCGGTGGACTCCAACAAACGGAAAACCTGGTTGTTACTGTTTATTTTTTCCGCCTTTGTTTTTATGGTCGGCTATGCTGCAGGGTACCTCCTGGGAAGTGGTACTTTTGGATTGATGATTGCGGGAACGATTCTTGCGGTACAGTTAGTTATCTTATTTACCAAAGGCGATGAACTGATTTTACGAATGAATAATGCCAGGGAACTTCCCCGGGATGATACGAACTATATCTATAATCTTGTGGAGTCCGTAAGCCTTGCAGCGGGCATGAGTAAGCCGCCAAAAGTATATATTATTGAAGACGATTCGTTAAATGCCTTTGCCACGGGAAGAAAACCTGAGAAATCAGCCATTGCCTTGACCCGAGGTATTATCAATAAACTGGACAGAGAAGAGCTGGAAGGGGTAATCGCCCATGAAATCAGCCATGTGGTTAACTATGATATTTTAATATCCACCACCGCCATTATGCTGGTGGGGATCGTATCCCTGCTGGCGGGTTTTCTTCGAAGGCAACTTTTTTGGTCCTCCATGAGAGGGGGAAGAAGGCAAAGTCGAGGAAGGGGAAATAACAACTCCCAGGCCATTATCATGTTAGGCTCTATTGTGGTTATTATCTTAGCACCATTGTTTGCCCAAATTTTAAACTTTGCAATTTCCAGAAAAAGAGAGTATCTTGCCGATGCCAACGGAGCCATTCTTACGAGAAACCCCAGGGCGCTGGCCGGAGCCCTTCGGAAAATTTCCGGAGACACAGAAGTGTTTCGCTCCGCCAATGAAGCAACGGAAAATCTATATATTGCAAAACCCTTAAAAAAGGATTCCGAGATCTCAAGAAAACAGCGGCGAAATCAACAAAGCAGTCTGTTTTCCACCCACCCTCCTATTACGGACCGGATCAAAAGACTGGAATCCATGTAAAACCTATCTCCTGCGATAGGTTTTATTACATATAGAACGATGGAACCGGTATGATTTCAGGATGAAACTTGAACATTTTCGATTTTAAAGAAAAATCCATTGCGAGGTGAAGTCTATGAAGCGATGTAATTGGTGTGAGGGAAACGAATTATATGAAAAGTATCATGATAAGGAGTGGGGAGTTCCCGTTTACAATGACGAAACTCACTTCGAGTTTTTAGTACTGGAGTCCGCCCAGGCGGGACTGAATTGGTTGACGATCCTGAAAAAAAGAGAGAACTATCGAAAAGCTTATGAGAACTTTGATGTCAAAAAAGTAGCGGCATTTTCAGAGAAAAAAATTGAAGAGTTGCTGCAAAATCCCGGGATTATTCGAAATCGTAAAAAAGTGGAGGCCTCCGTAAATAATGCTAAAAGATTTTTAGAGGTGCAGCAGGAGTTTGGTTCTTTTAGCGGATATATCTGGAGCTTTACAGACTATATACCGATTGTGAATCACTGGGAAAAGGAAGCGGATGTCCCGGCAAAAACTCAAGTCTCCGATGCCTTGGCGAAGGACATGAAAAATCGGGGCTTTAAATTCGTAGGTTCTACGATTCTTTACGCCCATATGCAGGCTACAGGGCTTATTAATGACCATATAACCGATTGCTTTCGTCATAAGGAGGTAAACCGGGAAAAAATCGAAGCCTTTTCTCCGATATTGGAAAAAAACAGCAAGATTTTGATTTTAGGTTCCATGCCCGGAGTAAAATCCCTGGCAAAACAGCAGTACTACGGAAACCCTCGGAATCAGTTCTGGAAGCTTATTGGGGAGACCTTTGAAGAAGAGGTGCCGGAAGGGTATGAAGAAAAGATTCAAATGATTAAAAATCACGGATTGGCTCTATGGGATGTGATCAAGCACTGTAGACGAAAAGGCAGCTTGGATACCGACATTAAAGAGGAAGCGTTGAACGATTTAAAAGACTTACTGAAAAATCACAAATCCATTGAAAAAGTTTGTTTTAACGGGGGAAAGGCCTATGAGCTTTTTAAAAAACACCTGGGTTTTGAAGGATTTTCCCAGGAGTTCATTAAACTTCCCTCATCCAGTCCCGCAAATACTGCTTCCTATGAAAAGAAGCTAAAGGAATGGAAAAAAATAAGAAGTTAAAGGAGCGTAAGGATGGGCAACCGAACCTTAGAGAACAAACGGGACTTTTTACTGAATAATAACAATCTATATACCAATGCCTTATACCTGGCATGGCCCATTGTACTTCAGTCCTTGCTTCAAGTGACCATCGGAACCATTGATATTAAGATGGTGGGGAGTTTGGGAGTGAATGCCATCGCCGCCGTAGGGGCCGGCCGGAATGTGGTTATGGTCATTATGGTTATTGTGATTGCCATATCCACGGGAACCACCGCCATGGTATCCCGTTATGTGGGGAGATATGATGAAAAGAACGCTTCGATTACAGCGGGGCAGTCATTTTATCTGTCGGTTATGGCCTCCCTCTTAATGATCCCTCTGGGCCTTTTGACGAACGAATGGATCTTAGGGCTTTTAGGGGTGGGGGATGAAGTATTGGAGCTGGCAAAAGGTTATATGATGATCTTTTTTATCTCCGTACCCTTTTTTTTGCTGAATTTTATTGCCCGGGCCATCTTTCAAGGTGCCGGAGATACCAAAACTCCCTTAGTGATTGATATCATAATGAATCTATCCAACGTGGCTCTGAACTACGGGTTTATTTTCGGGGCTTGGATTTTCCCTGAAATGGGAGTTATGGGAGCGGCCATTGGAACCGCCCTTTCCCGTGGAATCGGAACCACCCTGGGATGGTCCGCTTTACTTAGCGGAAAATTCATTATAAAAGTGCGGCTGAAGCATATGTTAAAGCCACAATGGCAGCGGTCAAAACGGATTATTGATATCGGTTTTCCCGCTGCCCTGCAAGGGGTTACCAGAAATGTGACCACCTTCATTCTTTTTGCCATTCTGGCAAGAACCGTTCATGGAGAGGCAGCCATACCCGCCTTTGTTATCGGCACTAATTTAAGCCAATACGCCTTGATGCCGGGACTTGCGGTGGGTACTGCCGCCGCCACGCTATCGGGTATGAATATCGGGGCAAACAAAATGAAACGGGCGGAAGAAAGCGGGAAAAGCTGCGTCATTGTGGGAGCCGGTTTTATGATGTTTTTCGCCTTGATCTTCGTGGTATTTGCGGAACCCTTAATTCAGTTTTTTCTGGATGATTATAACCCCGAAGTACTACGAATCGGGAAAAATTTCTTATATATCATTGCCCTGTCGGAACCTTTTCATGCGGCGACCATAATCTTGTCGAGAACCATGCAGGGGGCGGGATATACCAAAAAACCCTTTTATGTCACGTTGATTTCCTGGCTGTTTATCCGGGTAAGTCTTGCGGTGATTTTGGCCTTTTCATTCAATTTACAATCAACAGGGGTATGGCTGGCCATTAATTTATCTACGGTAATTTCCGCAATGATGGCTTACTATCTTTTTAAGCTTGGAAAATGGAAGCATGTGGAACTACATCCTAAGGAAGCACTACAGCGGGGCTAAGGAGCTAACGATGATTTCCCGTGGTGTGGGGGGACCTTGGGTGAGGTTGTAAGAAAAGAACAACAATAAATATGCATTTATCATGATTAAGACTGTGAGAAAGATGAAATTATGATATAATATTAAAAAATCTTTCTTTACATAAAAATCGAACTCAAGGAGGAATTGCAATGTCAGAAAGACAATACGTAATATTTACATTGGAACAGGAGCAGTATGGGGTGGATATCATGCACGTAAAGGAAATCAGTGAATTTAAAAAATGCAACAAAATCCCCCATACTCCAAGCTTCATTGAAGGCATTATTAACTACCGGGGAGCGGTTACTCCTATCATAAATTTGAGAAAAAAATTCCAATTGTCGGAAGGGGAAATCGACAGTCAAACGCGAATCATCATTATCAACTTAAAAGAAAAACAAGTGGGCTTTTTAGTGGATGAAGCATCTCAAGTCCTGACCATCGATCAGGAAATGGTGGATCCTGCACCGAAAATTGTTACGGACATCCAGGAGGAATTCATTGAAGGAATCGCAAAACTTGAGGACCGAATGGTGATCTTACTGGACCTGGAAAACGTACTTAACGAAAAAGAAAAGGAAACCGTGATGGAAATTCAATAAGCTGTGGGAAAGCGCCTTCGTAGTCTCAAATGAGCTTTGAGTCTATGGGGGCTTTTTACCATTCAAATAAGCATTTGACCAGGAAAATATTTGATCGATTAATATACATAGGGTAGAAGGAGGAAGAAGTTCATGGAAATAAGACCATTATACCAATGCAGAGAATTTGAGTCTCAAGTAGTACAGTGGCTATGGAAGGAATGGGGAGATGAAAAGAATTTTAAGCGCTACGAAATGATTATTAAACACAGTGTGGATCCTGACAACCTGCCATTAACCTTTGTGGCCATAGAAGAAGGGCGTGCTGTGGGCACTGTCGGACTTTGGCGCTGTGATCTGATGAGTCGGCAGGATTTGTTTCCCTGGCTGGCCTCTCTATACGTTGACCCTGCATATCGGAGTCGGGGAATCGGAAAAGAACTGCAAAATTTTATCATTGATTATTGCAAGGAAAATAATTATGGGAAGGTCTATCTCTATACGGACCTTGTGGAGTACTATGAAGCTACAGGATGGAAAATTTTGGATTACGGATGGACCGAGGATATGGAAAAAGTAAATATTTATCAATATAACTTAGAGTAAGGAGCGTAATTAATGGCAGACGTTTATATAACCAAAAGCATTTTACACATCTTAGATAGCCAGGTGGGCCTTCCGGTTTTATCGGAGCAGTTGCATCCCAAAAGTACGGATACGGAGTTTTTTTTAGCAGAACATTTAAAACGATTAATGGAGGATCCGGAAGTTAAAGAGTGCGTGTTGCTGGAAGACCGGGAAAATCCGATTCGAAAAATATTGCAAGACTACCAACAGAATACGGACACCTTTCTTTCCATGAGTAAGGCTTTAGCTCAAAGTTTATACGAATATATGATGAGTAACTCCGAGGTGCCTCCTTCGGATTTGGCCGTGGTGTCCTTTCATCAAGAGAATCGGGAATATTTAGGGGTGCTGAAATTTAATTACAAACAAACCTTTACCCATGAAGTGAATCATCAGGAGGATGGAAATATTAACTCCATTATTCAATATAAGCGGACCATCGCAAATATTAATCAACGGATGGAAGAAGCTTTTGTTATGGATCTTAAAGATATGAAAATTCTTCTTAAAGAAAAGAAAGTGAAAATCAACGATGAAAAAATATACTATCTTTCGGAAAAGTTTCTCCTGTGTAAAGGAAAACCTTCCGATAAAGAGAAGATGGCAATTATCAACAAAACCAATAAGGAAGTTTTGAAAAAACACTATGATAATGATTTTAAAAAGACTACGGATTTAAAAAAGGCCATGGTGGAGAATTTAACGGAATCCGACGAGTTGGAGATTGAAGAAATCAGTGAAAAGGTTTTTCGGGATAATCCCGAAGCCCAAAAAGATTATCGGGATTCCATTGAAAAAAGAGGATTGACGGAGCCACGTATAAAGCTGGCCCCAAAAACTTCGGAAAAAGTTATGAAAAAGCAGAAGATTATCACCGAAGAGGGCATCGAACTCCATGTCCCCGTGGAGTATCTGGATGACCGTAAAGTGAAATTCCTAAACAACGGAGACGGAACCATAAAGATTGAAATCAACGATATTACATCAATTTTAAACAAATAATCCGTAATCAAATCAAGGAAAAATATGAAAATTCCAAGGATAGGATGTGTGTGTATCATGAATGAACAGTATTATGCAAAAGCTTTTCGGGGCTTTTTCTTCAAAGGCTTGAGCCATTTTCTAAGTTTAATCCTGGTAATGTATTTTCTGATGATGGCCCTAACCGGCGGAACCTTTCACTTTTCTTTTATTACCATCGCGGTGTTTTCCTATACAATTATATATGTGATGGGTCATAAGGTCCGACGAAAAACCCTGATAATCCAAGATAAGCAACAATTCATCCAAGATTTAAAAGATGCGGTATCTTTTATACATTTTGATATTGTTGAAGAAAGTGAAGACTTTATAGTCATAAAGCCTCAGTGGCATGAACGAGCTTACACGGCAAAATTATTTATTGAATTAAAAGAGGATGAAGTACAGTTCATCGGAGTCAGTCAGCATGTATTTAAAATATTGGAGGCCTACCAAGAACTTATCGAAGGAAGGGAACGGAAAGATCAATGATCGGCAGAATCGGTACACGATGGGCCTTTGTAATCGGGGCCTTATTTATCGGCAGCGTGATTACTTCCATGGCTTTACAGTATTCCCTCTTATGGGGGATTTATGGTACCATAGCCATTGCTCTTGTCGTACTCCATGGCTCAGGGATTCATATTAAGCAGAGTCTGAGCTGGGTGTGGCAGGGGATTTTTGATGCAAAGGAAGTTTACGGATTGATTATTCTGATCGGACTGAATGTTTCCATGTGGATTGCCTCGGGCATTGTTCCAACCCTTATTTATTTTGGCTTTGACGTTATTTACGGGGTCAACTTTTTACCCGTTGCCTTTATCATCAGCGGCATTCTGGCTTTCTTTCTCGGGACGGGGCTGGGCACCATCAGCACCATTGGAATTGTGTTGTTCACATTAGGGGTAAGCATCAATATTCCCGGCGGGTTACTGCTAGGGACGTTGGTTTCAGGAGCCTATATAGCCGACCGAATGTCACCGATTTCTGCTCTGGCAAACTTTACCATGAAAGTGCTGGAAATTTCCTTTCGGGCTTATTTTGTAAAAATGTTAAAAATCATGATCCCTACGGCAATGATATCTCTGATAGCCTATTATCTGATCGGTCTAAATTATCAAGGCGAAATTCAACCGGAGGATGTGCTCTATTATCAAAATCTTCTAAAGGAAGCATTCGCAATATCCCCCCTGCTGTTGATGATCCCTATAGGGGTATTGTGGCTGAGTTTTAAAAAAATCTCTTCGGGTATTGTTTTGCTGTTCGGTATTTCCATGGGTTTTGTTGCGGCTTTAGCTGTTCAGGGAATTACACCGACTCAAGGCATAAACTATCTTTTCTTTGGGTTCCGATCCCCGGTAAACAATGCCTTCCTAAGCACACTGGAAATCGGTGGAGCCCTGCAAATGGTGGAAGTGGTATTGGTGGTCATGGGAGGGATTTCCATCAGTAAAATCTATGAAGGCTGTGGTTGGATAGCACCGATTATTGATCGGGTTAAACGTGGGAGCGAAAGAAGCCTACTGCTTAATACCGGCTTGTTGTCCGTGATCCTGAATGCCCTGACCTGTGACCAGACCGTGGGTATCTTAATACCCGGAAAACACTTGGGAGAGGCCTATGAAAGCAAAGAAATGACCAAGGAAGACTTAGGCGTGATCATTGCAAACAGCGGTACGGCCTTAGCTCCGCTGATGCCTTGGAATGTTAATGCCATTATTATTTATACCATTACCGGAGTGTCGGCTATTTCCTACGGGAAGTTTGCATTTTTAAACTGGATGGCTTTTCCCATGGTACTGTTAGCTACGGGGAAGGTTTGTCGAATTATATCGAATTTTAAGCTCTTACCCTATAAAAATTAAATTTTTCATGGTATACTTTATTATTATAATATTCAGTCAATGCTATTGGCAGATACTGCAGCCATATAAAAATCCGAACAAAATAAAGCCTACGGGAATAAAGGAGTTTTTTTATGGAGACCAATTATAAAATCATTTTAAAAGAGGACTATGAAAGGTATGCCACCACGGCGGACGGATCGGCAGAAATTATCAACAAGTATAAGGACCCCTTGATGGAGATCAATATCTACATACTGAAAAAAGACGGTAATTTCTATCTTAAACCTCCGAAAAAAGAAATTGGTATGAAATCCTATTATATTGAAAAAGGGATGCTCTATGGTATGGGAGTTAAGAAGTATTACAAGGCTGGAGATTTGATTATATTAAATCATCAGGATGATTTACTGAATGTTGTTGCAGAGGAGGATACCTATTTATTAGTGCACTCTTTACAAGAGGATTCCTATGAAAGCACAGAAAACAGTTTTCAGTTTATTTACGATATTCTTGTACAGATTCAACGAAAGGATGCCTACACCCATGACCATTCTTTAAGGGTGTACGATCTTGCACGAAAAACAGCAGAGCGGTTAAATTATTCGGGAACTGCACTTCAGAACTTTTTATGGGCGGCAAAATATCATGATATTGGAAAAATATTCATCCCCGATGAGATTCTGAATAAGCCCGGAGCCTTAACAGACGATGAATTTGAAGTCATGCGGGAACATACCATCAAGGGTAAAGATTTGATCTTAGAGTATTTTAACCCTGAAATATACGAAATTATTCTGCAGCATCATGAACGTTTAGACGGAAGCGGCTACCCCAAGGGACTAAAAGAAGAGGAAATTCGGGAAGAGGCGAGAATTTTGGCCATATGTGACAGCTTTGATGCCATGACTACGAACCGGATCTACAGAAAAGGAAAGTCAACGAAAGAGGCATTGCAGGAACTTTTATCGTTAGGGGGAAAAAAATACGATGAAAATTTGTTAAACCTTTTTATGGAGGTATCTTTGGAAGAAGAGAGGAAATGAGTCTAGAAAAACCTTTCATTCCCTAGGCATATTCAGTATAATGCTAGTATAAGAAAAGATTACAGGAATCTATTTTAGGAGGATTACTAATGGAAAAAGAAGAATTTGATAACACAACAGAAAAAGAACAATCCAGTTTTCTCCAAAGAATTGTAGAAAAGGATTTGGAAGAAGGAATATACAGTCGTGAAATATGTACCCGATTTCCCCCGGAACCCAACGGATATTTGCATATTGGAAGTGCCTACGCCATTAATATCAGCTATAACATCGCAAAAAAATACGGAGGAAAATTCAATTTACGCTTTGATGATACCAATCCGTTAAAAGAAGATAAGGAATACGTAGACGCTATTATAGAAGATATGAAGTGGGCAGGATTTGATCCCGGAGACCGGATTTTTTACGGGTCCGATTATTTTGAGAAGCTCTATGATTATGCTGTTCAGCTTATTGAAAAAGGAAAGGCCTATGTTTGTGATCTTTCTCCGGAGGAAATTCGTCAGTATAGGGGTACATTGACAGAGAAGGGAAAAAACAGCCCTTATCGGGACCGAAGTGTTGAGGAAAACTTAGACCTTTTTAAACGAATGAAAGCCGGGGAATTTAAAACCGGAGAGAAGGTTTTGCGGGCTAAGATTGATATGAAATCCCCTAATATCAATCTCCGGGATCCGATAATTTTTCGAATATTACATGAAAATCATTACCGACAGGGAGATCAGTGGTGCATCTATCCGATGTATGATTATGCTCATCCCTTGCAGGATGCCATTGAAGGGGTAACCCATTCACTTTGTTCCATTGAATTTAAAGATCATCGTCCGCTGTACAACTGGACATTAGAAGAACTCGAACTGGTAGAGCCCCCTAAGCAGAGGGAATTTGGGCGGATGAACCTGACTGGAGTGGTAACAAGCAAGCGTTATTTACGGGAACTGGTATCCGGAGGCTATGTGGACGGATGGGACGATCCGAGACTTCCGACCCTTAGAGGGATGCGAAGAAGAGGTTATACCCCCGAGAGTATCAAACATTTTCTTGGAGAAATCGGTATATCCAAAGACGAAAGTACTGTTGACGTTTCTATGCTGGAACATAGTGTCAGGGAAGACTTACGGGACCGAGCTCCATCCATGATGGCGGTGCTGAAACCCTTAAAAGTGGTAATTGAGAATTATCCCGAAGGACAAAATGAACTCCTGGAAGTCCAAAATCATCCGAAAGATCCGGGGATGGGTACAAGGGAGATCACTTTTTCACGGGAAGTGTATATTGAAGAAGATGACTTTATGGAGAAACCGGTAAAAGGCTTTAAACGATTTGCTCCGGAGCATGAAGTTCGTCTGCGGGGAGCCTATTTTATAAAATTGACAGCAGTCATAAAAGATGAAAAGGGTGAGATTAAAGAACTTCGATGCACCTATGACCCGGAGACGAAAAGCGGTTCCGGTTTTACGGACAGGAAACCGAAAGCGACCCTCCACTGGGTAGACGCTAACAACTGCCTAAGTGCTGAAGCCCGCCTTTATGAAAAGCTTATTGAAGATGAGGAGCTGTTAAAGGATAAAACCTTAAGCTGGGAAGAAAGAATCAACACAGACTCCTTAGAAGTATTAGCTGATATTAAAATTGAAAAAGCCTTGGCTGAAGCAAAGAAAGAAGATAAGTTCCAGTTTATCCGACAAGGATTTTATACCGTGGATAATAAACACACCACGGAGGATAAACTGATATTTAATCGCATCGTACCCTTAAAGGATTCCTGGAAAAAAGGGAAGAAATAACATTGCATTTTAATTCCATTCATATTAAGATGGATAAGTAGACAATTTCATAGAGATTTTTTTTGGGTTGTAGAACGTACATGAAAAGGGAAGCAGGTGTGATACCTGCGCGGTCCTCGCCGCCGTAAGGCATGAAAGGGATATTTATTAAACCACTGGGAAACCGGGAAGGAAAATATCCAATATGCTAAGCCGGAAGACCTGCCGAAAAAAAATGCCATTACACTTCACGAGGGATTGAAGGAAGGGAGATCTGCAGAAACTGCAGGAAATCTAAAGCTGGACAATTACTCAGTAAAGGATTTAACAATCTACCCCTTTCAACTTCGGTTGAGAGGGGATTTTTAATTAAAAAAACAGGAGGTTTCAACATGAATAAGAAAATATTATCGATTATCGGTGTTATTGCAGCAGTAATTATTTTAGGGGCATTATACAATACTTATTTAGGACCCTCAGGGGTTGAAGGAGAAAAAGAAGTAAGCCTGCAGGTAATCGTCGATAAGGAAAACATCAACGAAGAGTTTACTTTTCAAACGGATCATGAATTTTTTGGAGAACTTTTAGAGGAAGAACAAGAGACTTTGAAGTTAAGCTATGATGAACACAGCACCTTAGGGATGATGATTACCGGTGCGCTGGGATATGAAGTGGACAGTTCTTCGGAGTACTTTCATATTTTAGTAAATGGTGAAGATGCGGAGTACGGCGCTTCCGGGATACCGTTAATAGATGGAGATGAATATGTACTGGAGCTTCGAGGATTCGGTGAGATGGATGATCCCGATGAAGGGGAAGAGGCAGAAGATAAGGAAGTAACTTTCAGAGTTACCATCGAAAAAGAAAATATTGCAGAGGAATTTACGTTTCAAACGGAGCAGGAATACCTCTCACAGTTAATTGAAGAGGAAGGAGAAACCTTAGAAGCGGAATATGAGGATACGGATTTTGGTCTATCCATTACGGAAATTCTAGGCTATGAGCTTGACGCAAGTACAGAGTATCTTCATATCTTAGTGAACGGAGAGGATGCGGAGACTGGAGTTTCGGGAATTGAGATGATCGATGGGGATGAATATGAACTTGAGCTTAGAAGCTTTGCCCCAATGGATGATGAAGAGGACGAAGGGGAAGTCTCTGATACAATGGAAGTGACCTTTATAGTGACCATCGACACGGAAGATATTGCCGAAGAGTTTACGTTTCAAACAGAGCAGGCATATGTATCGGAAATGATTGAAGATGAAGCAGAAGTATTAGAATTGGAATATGAAATGACAGACTTTGGAATGTCAATTACGGAAATATTAGGGTATGAAATGAATAGTGATGGAGAATATCTTCACATTTTAGTTAACGGAGAAGATGCAGAAACCGGACTTTCGGGAATTGAAATAAAGGATGGAGATGTATATGAACTCCAACGTAGAGACTTTTAATGGAATGAAAGTTCAAGATTTAGTATTAATAAGTATTTTAAGCGCCTCACTAACCGCCGGGAAGTTAGCCCTCAGCTTCGTTCCCAACGTGGAAGTGGTCAGCCTGCTGTTTATGGTATACACCGTGGCTTTGGGAGTAAAGAGGACCCTATTGATTTCGGTTATTTTTGCAACCACGGAAATATTTTTATACGGTTTTTCTACCTGGGTACTGGGTTACTATCTTATCTGGCCGATTCTTATTTTGGCCACAGGAGTTTTGAAGGGGAAAGTCAAAAGCGAGTACGGATTTGCCATAATTTCAGGTATCTTCGGACTCTCCTTCGGGTTTTTCTTTGCGGTGTTTGAATCCTTTTTCTATGGCATCGCCTATGGAATGGCTTATTGGGCTCGGGGTATTCCATTGGATATACTCCACGGGGCGTCGAATTATATTATAGCCATAATCCTTTTTAATCCCTTGGTAAAAATCTTCAGCTCTCAACTGAAACAATATTATATAAGATAACAATATGCTAAGAGCAACAGAAAAATCTGTTGCTCTTTACTTTTTCATCTAATGGAAGATGTCCTTCGATTGAGATATAAGGAATCGGGTATAGAAATAGAAAGCAGCAGTAAGGACAGGAGGGAATACATATGGACACGAAGGGTTTTTATATTAAGGGCTACCAAGACAAAAGCATATACTGTAAAAAATGGAGTGATCTTGGCAATACCGAACCCAAGGCCGTAATACAAATTTCCCACGGTATGGCGGAGCATATCGATCGATACGATGATTTTGCCAGATTTATGGTTCAAAAAGGTTATGTGGTTTTTGGTAATGATCACCGGGGACATGGAAAAACCTTGGATAAAACGGAGGTTTTTGGACATTTAGCCGATGAAAAGGGATGGAGAAAAACCGTAAGGGATTTGAATTATCTTCGGGAGGAAATTGAAAAGCAATACCCTGAGGAACCGGTTATTATGTTGGGGCACAGTATGGGTTCCTTTTTAGCCAGGGATTATGTTCAGGAGTTTGGGGATCATTTACAAGGTTTGATTTTAAGCGGAACCGGAGGGAAGTTGGGGATGCTTGGAAACCTGGGATTATGGCTGGCAAAACTGGAAAAACTTCTAAGAGGTAAGAGGCGGAAAAGTCCTTTGTTGGATAAATTGATTTTTGGAAAATACAATAAAGAATTCGAACCGACGGAGACTCCCTTTGATTGGCTGAGTACCAATGAATGGGAGGTGAGAGCCTATGTGGAAGACCCCCTATGTGGAAACATTATGACTGCAGGGTTTTATGTGGACTTACTGAAGGGTATAAAAAAAATTCATCAATCGAGGAATATAGAAAAGATGCCGAAGGATTTGCCAGTGATGATGTTTTCCGGAGCGCTTGACCCTGTAGGAAAAGAAGGAGAAGGGGTTCGGGAGGTTCAAAAGATATTTGAAGAACACGGAGTAAAGGATCTTCAAGTCCGATTATATCCTGAGGGAAGACATGAAATGCTTCATGAAAATAATAAAGAGGAAGTCTATCAGGATATTCTGAACTGGCTTACAGAGAAAGCAGGAGAACATTATGTAAAAAGAGACTCGAAATTAAAGTCTTAAAGGAGGTGACAATGTGAAGAGAAATCTAGGCAAAATAATTAATATACTAGCCTTAGGTCTGGTGTTAACCGTAAACTATTTAGCCAATGCACTGCCGATCAACGAAGTCACTTCCGGAGAAGTATCAGATCGATTCGGGGTATACTTTACACCTGCAGGTTATGTATTTGCCATCTGGGGATTAATTTATCTTGGTCTTATCATGTTTGGCATCTATCAGTTGCTTCCCGGTTCCCGCAGGAGTGGAAATATTGACAGAATCAGTGCCTGGTTCGTCTTATCCTGTGTTTTAAACAGTGCTTGGATTATTGCCTGGCACTATTTATATATCGGTACTGCTTTAGGGATTATAGTTTTACTTTTACTTAATTTAGCTGTAATATACGGGAAACTGAACCAAAAAACACAAGGGGTTCCTCAGGAGGAAAGCTTCTTTGTTAAAGCACCGTTCTCCATTTATCTAGCCTGGATTTGCGTGGCCACTATTGCCAATGTTTTTATATTTTTTGATTATATGGATTGGAATTATTGGCTGTTCGGAGAAGGGATTTGGACCGGCCTGCTAATTGGTATTGCAACAATACTGGCCCTGGTATTTGTAAAGTATTACGGTGATCTGATTTTTGCCGCAGTATTTGTTTGGGCTTTTATAGGAATCAGTATTCAAAATAATAGCGGAACCTTAGCACTTCAAATTCTACCCTTGGTTGCCGCAGTGTGTATTGTCATAGGGAGCGGGATGTTAAAGTTTTACAAGAGAAGAACGCGGTACTAATTAAGGGATTACAAAAAAAAAGAGCACCCACTGTCTGTCGTCGGGACAAGGGGGGCTCTTTTGCAAATAAAAGCAGGGGAAACTGGCTCTTTGTCAAGGCGTGTTAGTGCCCTTGTTTACGCCATGTTACGGATGTAGGTACGAGCCTCTCCAATCATATATAAGGAGCCTACAATAACAATGGCATCCCCCTCAGGGTTGACAAGAAAAGCCTGATCGATAGCTTTGGCAACGGCGGGCTCTAAATATAGGGGTTTTCCATAGGGAAGGAGTTTTTTCTCTAAATATTTTGGTTCCGCAGCCCGGGGCCCAAAGGGCTTGGTAAGGATAAAGCGGGCGCCCAGGGGAGCGATCTCCTGAAGGAAACTTAGGACATCCTTATCTAAAAGCATACCGATAACAAAAGTGATGGAGGTATTGGATAAATGTTTTCCCAAGGTTTCTCTTAAAGCTTTGGCTGCTTGTGGGTTATGGGCTCCGTCAATTATGGTTAAGGGCTTATCTCTAAGAATTTCGAAACGTCCGGGCCAGGTCGTGTTGTAGAAGCCTTCTTGAATGTTCTCAAGGCTGTAGGTAATTTCCCCTTGGCTTTTAAGGTAATCCAAAGCAGTTAAGGCTGTGATGCAGTTATAGATTTGGTAAGGGCCTAAAAGACGAATTCTTATCGAGGCATAAGCGGTTTTTCCAAGGGTTACGGAAAAGCTCTGTTCTTTTAGAGAACTTTCCTCCGGCACCAGGGTAGAAAAGTCTACGGGAATAATTGGTGCTTTTTTGTTTTTGGCGACCCTTTCAATGGTTTCCCAAGCCTCTTTTGCTTGAGGATAAACAATCACCGGGGTTTTTTCCTTGATAATCCCCGCCTTCTCATAAGCAATTTTATCCAGGGTATCACCTAAATACTCGGTATGGTCATATCCGATATTGGTGATAATGGAGAGTATCGGATGATCCACGGCATTAGTGGCGTCGAAGCGTCCTCCTAAACCCACCTCAAAGACCAAGTAATCTACCGACCGGTTGTGAAAATAGTCCAGGGCAATGGCGGTAACTACTTCGAACTCCGATGGGTGATGTTTTCCCTCTTTAACCATTTCTTCGATCGTTTTTTTCACCTTAGATGTGGATTGTATTAAATGATCTTCTGAAATTTTCATGCCATTGATCTGCATCCGTTCCCGAAAGGTTTCTAAGTAAGGGGATGTGAAAAGTCCCACCCGATAGCCTGCGGCACTGAGTCCACCATGTATAAAAGATGATACGGAGCCTTTTCCGTTAGTGCCGGCAATATGGATGATTTTAAGCTGTTTTTCCGGATTCCCCAAGCGTTGAAGGAGATCTCGAATATTGGTAAGTCCGATTTTTTTGCCGAATTTGTATGTGCCGTGAATGTAATTCAAGGCCTCCTGATAGTTCATAGGCGATTCCTCCATTACAAATTTCATCATTTCTAAAATGAAATGTGAATTATTCAGTTTAAGTCCGCTCTATTATATCGGGTTAGCGAATTAGTTTGGACAGTTCCTTGAATTTGGGGTGGGTGGATTCTTTTAATAAATCAAAAAGCACGGTTTCTGTATTGGTGATAACCGCACCCATTTGCCGCATTTGGTCCAGTCCGTTTCGATAGTTTGCTTCCGTCCTGGAAGAAACCGCATCGGATACCACAAACACCTGGTAGTCCTTCGCAAGCAAAGCCCTTACGGTTTGAAAAACACAAACATGGGCTTCAATCCCGCATACAAGAATCTTTTGTCTCGGATCCTTGGAAAGTTGATCCGTAACCTCTTTTGTGCAGGCGCTAAAGGCCATTTTCTCAATAGGGGATAGATCGCCGATTAAAGCGGAAAGATTTTCCACCGTATGTCCAATGCCTTTAGGGTATTGCTCCGTAACAATGGTGGGAAGTTCTAAAGATTTAGCGATCTTCATTAGAGTTCCCGCATTTTTCAAGGTATCCTCCGTGCGGTACATGGCCGGAACTAACTTTTCTTGAAAATCAATGACTAAAAGAGATGTGTCCTTAGGGGTAAGAGTAAATTCATTCATAATAGGCCTCCTTTAATTTATTGGTAAGGATCTGTTATCAACATAATTGTAGCATGAGGAAATAATCAAAGCAAACAGAACTTTTAGAAGGATTGAGTCTGAGCAGATATGTTTAGAAAAAGAAAAATAGGATAAAAATTAATATAGGAGACATTATAAACTCCACACAGAGTTAAATAGACATATGAGGTAAAGACCCGATAAAACATGGAAACTGTAGTGTTGTAAAGCCCGTTGAGCAAAAGAAATCAGCGGAAATCAATAATTAAGGAGGTAGTAATATGAGTAAGTTATCAGAACAAAAATGTGTACCATGCAGTGTAGGGACACCCCCTATGGAAGAAGAGGAGATTAAAAAGTATCAAAAGGAATTAAAGGATGATTGGGACGTAGTGGATAACCATCATTTAGAAAAAAAGCTGAAGTTCAAAAATTTCAAGGAAGCCCTGGATTTCACCAATAAGGTTGGAGAAATTGCAGAAGAGGAAGGACATCACCCGGATATTTTCCTTGCCTGGGGAAAGGTGGAACTTACGGTGTTGACTCACAAAATCGACGGCTTAAGTGAAAGCGACTTTGTATTTGCCGCTAAGGTGGATGAAATTGAGCTTCCATAGCATGAAAGATCAGATGAACACTGATATAGCCGGCAATCCTTCTTTTTTAAGGAGGAGCGGCCATGGCAATCTATGATCTTTTTATGGAGCCCTTGGAAAGAAGAGGATTACGAAGGCTGAGAAAAAAACTGGTTTTCAAGGCAAGGGGAAAAGTTTTGGAGATTGGAGCAGGTACCGGGTTGAATCTGGATTATTATGACAGTAAAAAAGTATCTTCTCTGGTGATGATCGATCGGGATTTAAATTCCCGAGCACTGGAAAAAAAGATAAAAGAGTATGGAAATTTGAATACCGCTTTAAAGGAAGAAAATGTTATGAGTTTGTCCTTTCCCTCGGAAAGCTTTGATACTGTAGTATTCACCCTGGTATTTTGTACCGTAGCCGATGTTGAAAAAGGACTCAAGGAAATAAAGCGGGTACTGAAAAAAGAGGGAACCATTATTTTTATCGAACATGTTCGTCCGGAAACCGAACCTTTAGGGAGCGCCTTTGACACGCTGACTCCCCTTTGGAAAAAGCTGGCCAGGGGCTGCCACTTGAATCGAGACACCGAAAAAACTTTAAAAAACATGGGATTTGATTTGATCTTGGAAGATAAATCCATCAAAAATATTTTTATCGGTGGTAGGGGAAAGATAAAAAAAACTGCTCTGTAAGAGCAGTTTTTTTAGGTTTCAGTGATACAATCGTCATTATTCATCTTAATTAAAAAATAGAATACTATAAAAGAATAAAAGCCAATAAAGAAGCGAAGCTTCCAACTAATACAATTAAGGAGGCGACGTAAGTGAATTTCCAGAGGCTGTACCGGGAGTAATGTTTGAAAACCGGGGTTAAAAGTCCAAAAGCAAAGCCGCTGAAGAGTCCGCCTAAATGGGCCGCATTATTGATCGAAGGGACGGTAAACCCTAGAAACACGTTAATCAAAATCATGGGTAGCAAGGTGGTGCCGGTGATGGATTTCAGCAAACTGGGAGTATCCTTCCGAAAACCGGTACCGAAGAGCAGTCCAATCAGTCCGAAGATGGCTCCGGAGGCTCCTACGGAAATGGTCTCGGGATTTACAACCAGAGTGGCAAGGCCCGCTATAATCCCCGTGCTTACATAAATGGTCAGAAATTTATAAGAACCGTAGACCTTTTCCGCTAAATTACCGAAGATATAGAGGATATACATATTGAAAAAAATGTGCATCATGCCTCCATGAATAAACATGGAAGTTATTAAGCGGAACCACTGGCCTTCTTCAAACATCAGCGGTCCAAAGTGGGCTCCGAAAACCAACAGCCAGCGGATATCCATAAATACATTGGAACCGCCAATCAGAAACATGAGTAAAAAAACTAAGGCATTGATAAAAATCAAAGAGTTTGTAAAGGTATTTTTAAACTTCATAAGTGGTGCTCCTTCCTGAACTGTTTTTATAATTTATGGATTTCTTAAGGTTAGATTTCAATGGAAAAAAATATGGAATTTTTTAATAGAATAAGAATTAGTTTAACACGTAGCGTAGCAAAATACAAAGAATCATTCCGTTTGTAAAGTTTATACCCAAAACCAGGAAGAATCCTAAAGAAATATAAAAGGCCCCTTAGGTCCATAAAAAGACGAAAGGGGCAAAACATCAAAGGAGGAACTACTTTGTTATTTTGGATCCTTATTGTTTAAAGATCCATTCGTTTTGCTTGTATCCGTTAGATTGTTTGGAACGTTCACTAAGGCCTCATCCTGTACTGCGGAGGCTATGGCTTCATTCAGGAGGTGACTCTCCTCAACGGATTCCAGCTGTTTTCGTACGGTTTCTTCCACATCGAATTCCTGGACGAGACCTGCCCTGAGGGAATAAACAATGAGCAGTAAAATCATGGCAAAGGGAAGCCCTGTAGCGATGGAGGCAGTCTGTAAGGTAGTCAGACCTCCCCCGATTAATAGTGTGGCGGCCACGACACCTTCCATAATAGCCCAAAAAACTCTTTGGGGTACCGGGGAGTCCAGCTTCCCTCCGGAGGTTAAATGGTCCACTACTAAGGAACCGGAGTCCGAAGACGTAACAAAAAATACCGTAACCAGAACAATACCTATGATGGATAATAAACCGGTGAGAGGCAGATTTTCCACCATGGCGAATAGAGCGATGGCTTCATCAATAGCTACGGCAGAGGCGATATCCGCCACACCGGTGGTCTGCATAAAAAGGGCGGTGTTTCCAAAGACCGCCATCCAGAAAAAGGACAGCAATGTGGGAAACAGCATGACTCCAAGTATAAACTCCTGTACGGTACGTCCTTTGGAAATTCGAGCAATAAACATCCCTACAAAGGGAGACCAGGAAATCCACCAAGCCCAATAAAAGATGGTCCATCCTCCCTGCCAGTCGCTGTCTTTAAAGGTTTCCGTCCATAAACTCATTTGAGGCAGGCTCGTAATATAATGGCCGAGGTTTTGGGTAAAGCCGCTTAAGATATATACCGTAGGACCTAAAAATAGAATCAGAAGCATAAAAATCCCCGCAAGGCCCATATTAAGCTCGCTCAGACGTTTAACCCCGCCGTCCAGTCCCGCAACTACGGAAAGGGTGGCAAACCCGGTAATGATAGCGATCAGAATGACCTGGGTGGAGGTGGCAATTTCAAAGCCGAATAAAAAATTCAGCCCTGCATTGATCTGCTGCACACCGAGGCCTAAGGAAGTGGCAAGTCCGGTTAAGGTGGCAAGTACCGAAAGGACATCGATCAGGTTTCCCCAGAAACCGTAAATCCGATTTCCTAAAATCGGATAAAATATGGAACGGATGGTCAAGGGAAGCCCACGATTAAAAGCGAAAAAGGCCAAGCCAAGACCTACAATAGAGTAAATAGCCCAGGGGTGAATGCCCCAGTGAAAAAATGTGGTGGTCATGGCGGCTTCTGCGGCACCCGGAGCACCGGGGGCTAAATTAAACATCGGAGAGGGATTACCGAAGTGGGAGATGGGCTCTGCGATACTCCAAAAAAGGAGACCGATTCCCATTCCGGCACTTAGAAGCATAGCATACCAACCGGGCTTGCTGAATTCAGGCTGGGCATCGGCTCCGCCGATTTTGATGTTTCTGAATCTCCCAAAGGCAAAATACAGAGCAGCCACAATGAAAATATTGGCCACAAGGATAAAAAACCATCCCGCCTGCTTGGTAATGGAACCCAAGACGTTGCTGAAAAGTAAAGCGGCCTGGTCTTGAAACATTAAAGTCAGAAAAATAAAGATAATAAGTACACAGGAAGAAATAAAAGTAACCTGGGGATGAAGATCAAAACCGTATCCGGTCCAGTTGTTCTCTCCCGGTTCTTTTTTTCCAGAATCATCGAATAGGGAAGCCGTAGGTCGAATTTGCAAGCCTTTGAAAGGAGGACGTTCCTTAATGGCTTTTTTTCGGGCTTCGACTTCCGCCTGTTTAAGCTTTTTTGCCAAGGCCCGTTTGGAAGCAATTTCTTTTTCTCGTTTTTCATTCATAATCTTTTACATCACGCTCCAATCTACTTGTTTTTATAAAATCCTTAAAAAGAATAACAAAGAAATTATTTTTCTTTGGTTATAATGATTGTAGTTATCGACGGTCAGGATTACTGGGTAAAGATTTCGCCGTTTAAAACGCATTATATCATGATTGAAAGTTTTGTTGCAAATCCTTTTGGTATAAGATGAAAAGTTTTTTAATAAGTCAGTATTATCACTGTAGGTATTATATATTTAATACCCATTGTGCTATAATTAAACAGGATTGATAGCAGAATCATGGGCTACTAAAAATCGAGAATGGAGAATTATTATGAGAAAACTACTCTTTATTATAAATCCCGCTGCGGGTAAAGGCAGGGGCATTAAGGAAATTCCCCGAATTCAGCAGCGGTTTAAAAAGTTCGATTATGAAATCATTATTTCAAAGGAAGCCAATGGCATCACAAAATTGGTACAGGATGAACTGGAAAAAAACTACACTGACATCATTGCCGTGGGAGGAGACGGAACCCTGGGTGAAGTGATCAACGGGGTAGTGGATAAAGATATTACCGTGGGGGTGCTTCCCCTTGGTTCCGGAAACGATTTCATTAAGACTTTGGGTCTTTCTGAAGACTTTGAAGAGCGCCTTTTAGCCATAGAAAAGGGTTTGACTAAGGAAATCTATGCACCCTCCGTAAACGAACATTACTTTATTAATGTTTTAGGATGGGGAGTGGATACGGAAATAATTAAAGAAAAGGAGAAAAATATTATTCGTGAGGGGAAACTGAATTATTTATTCAGCACATTGAAAATGTTAATGATCTACAAGCCCAGGGAGGTTACCTTTACCATCGATGAAAAAGTTTACACCAAGGAAGTTTATCTTGTGGCGGTGGGCAACGGCCGGTACGTAGGCAACGGGATGAAAATTTGTCCCGGAGCAAATCCTACAGATCAGGAACTGGAAGCTTGTATAGTGGAGAAAATGCCCCTAAGAACGCTACTTCGTCATTTTTCAAAGATTTTCAAAGGAACCCACGGCACCGTTAAAGGGATACATATCTTAAAGGGACGGCAAATTATTGTTAAGTTCCCAAGACCCACAGTCATCCAGGAGGATGGAACCCTTCGTCAGGTAGAGAGTTTGTATTTAAAAAAAGAGAAAAAAATTCGATTAATCATTTAATAGTAATGAATATATCATATGAGGAGTGTTGTCCGTGCTAAATATCGGTTGTCATATTTCCATTGCCAAGGGGTTTTTTCATGCAGGAAAAGAAGCCAGCTCCATCGGTGCCAATACCTTCCAGTTTTTCACAAGAAATCCTAGGGGAGGGAAAGCAAAAGCTTTGGATCCGGAGGATCTTGAGAAACTTCAAAAGCTGATGAAAGAAGAGAATTTTGCTCGAATTTTTGCTCATGGATCCTATACCATGAATCTCGCGTCCAATAAAAAGGAGACCCGGGAATTTTCCAAGGACTTACTGAAAGAGGATCTAAAACGGGTGGAGACGATTACCAACTGTTACTATATTTTTCATCCCGGATCCCATGTTAAACAGGGGGTTGATCAGGGAATCCAATATATTATAGAGGCCTTGAACGAAGCCCATGATAATAATCAGTCCACCCCGATTTTATTGGAAGGAATGTCGGGGAAGGGAACGGAAATCGGAGGAAATATTAAAGAACTGCAACAGATTATTCAGGGGGTTGAGGATTCTGAAAGACTGGGAATCTGTTTAGATACTTGCCACCTGTATTCCGCAGGATATGATATTGTGGACCGTCTGGAGGAAGTTTTGGGGGAAATTGACCGTACCCTGGGATTGAGGAGACTAAAAGCCATTCATTTAAATGACAGCAAAACCTCTTTTCATTCCAACAAGGATCGACATGAGGTCTTAGGGAAGGGGACCATCGGTTGGGAAGCGATTGAGAGAATTATCCGCCATCCTAAACTTCGGAGACTTCCTTTTAACTTAGAAACCCCTAATGATTTATCAGGATATGAGGAGGAAATAAAAAAACTAAGAAAGATATGGTTAAAAGACAACTATAGAGAAAAATAATCAATCACCAGAAATAGAGGATGTGTGGAAGTTGGATAAAAATAAAAAATCGAATCTGTTAAAAAAATGGCTGAAACATGACTATGCTCCCATGGTTGTGGCCGCGGGGGCAATTCTGCTGGTCATACTCGTGGTATATCTATTCTTTACCCAAGGAGAAGCGGAAGATTCCTTACCGGAGGAAGGCCCTGCCCTTACCTATAGTCAAAATATTGAAATAAAAAGCAGCGGTCCCGGAGGACAGGGCCGTGTTCGAATGAGCTTTTACTTGGAGTCGGAAGAGACCTATAAAGAGGTTATGGTCACGAAAGAACATGTGATTCGGGATTTGATTATAAAAAAACTCTTAGCCTGGGGGGATGAAGATATAGGCTCTCGGGAAGGGATGGAACTCTTTAAAGTAGAGTTAAAAAAACTTATTCATAAGGAAACCGGTATCCCGGTAGAGAACATTTATTTTTATGAGTTCCTCATTAATTAAAGGAGCCCATCCTAAAGATTTCTTCGGTCCAGTAAACCGTAGGTTCCCATGGAGGATAAATACCCGAGGGAAAAAGTTAAAGCTGTAGGAATAATTACCAATAAGGGATGTCTGAGGGCTTCGCCCGAGATCCCGCCGATGGTGTATGCCGCCATATAAAAAGTAAGGGGAAGTTGAATAGCGGGGAAAAATGCAGCGGATAAGATAACCCCTTTTTTACTTTTATATCCCCGAAAAAAAACCTTGGAGAAAATATCGGTTAAAATCCCACCGAAAAAAGCGATAAAAAACATGCCGATAAAAAATCCGCTTAATAATATGCCGATTAGGAGTCCTAACAAAGATGAAATACCGAATTTCGGTATTTTTTTTGCGAGTAGGGTCAATCCCCCGGCATAAATCGGAGAAACGATGATGGCTTTGTAGGCGGGAAGAGGCATAAACTGCATTAGAGGTATTAAAATATAACCTAAAACAAAGATTGTGGAGACGGTTAAGGCAATCAATACCAGATCCTTAAGCTGAAGGTCGAGTAATTTCATAGGGCACCTCTTTCCTTAATTTTCAAGTTTGCTTAGAGTATCATTATATAACGAAATTTTTAAACCATCAAGAAATTTCAAAAGTGTGAGTTTCATCACGGAACCAAAAATGAAAATCCCTTATGATGAGTTTAAGCAAGAAATATTACATTAAAGGAGAGATTAGACAATGAGTAATGAAATGTTTTGTCATCAATGTCAAGAAGCGGCAGGAAATATTGGTTGCAGTGCTAAAACAGGAGCCTGTGGAAAGCCCAGCGACGTTTCCAACCTTCAGGATTTATTAATCTATACGCTAAAAGGGGTAGCTGAGCTAAACCTTCAGGCTCGTAAAGCAGGACTGAATCAAGGAAAAACCGACCGTCTGATGATGGACGGATTATTTTCCACAATCACTAATGCAAACTTTGACGGGGAAGCCATTAAAGACCGAATCGAAAAAGCCCTTTCCGAAAGAGAAGAACTGAAAAGTCGACTTCAAAAAGAAGGAAAACTAGAAAATAAAAGCTATAATGGTTTCGTAACATGGACAGGAGAAAGAAATGACTTTGAAAGAAAATCCGAAGAAACGGATGTTGGAATCCTGGCCACTGAAAATGAAGATGTACGAAGTCTAAGATCCTTAGTGATCTTTGGATTAAAGGGTATGGCCGCATATGGAGAGCATGCGTTAAACCTTAATATGCATAAGCCGGAAATTTCCCAGTTTATTGAGAGAGCCTTGGTTGCAACGGAAGACGACAGTCTCAGTGCAGATGACCTGGTAGCTTTGGTACTGGAAACCGGTAAATACGGAGTAGACGTTATGGCACTTCTTGATGAAGCCCATACTTCCAGCTATGGAAATCCGGAAATTACGGAAGTGGAAATCGGAGTTCGAAATAACCCCGGAATCCTGGTAAGCGGTCATGATTTAAAAGACTTTGAAGAGTTATTGGAACAAACATCAGGAAGCGGAGTAGATATATACACACATTCAGAAATGCTTCCGGCAAACTACTATCCGGCCTTTAAAAAGTATGAACACTTTGTAGGAAACTACGGAAATGCCTGGTGGAAGCAAAAGGAAGAATTTGAAAGCTTTAACGGACCGGTACTGTTTACTACTAATTGTATTGTGCCTCCAAAAGCAAGCTACAGTGATCGGATTTACACCACGGGAGCATCGGGATATCCCGGATTCAAGCATATTCCTAACCGAGCAGAGGGTGGAAAGAAAGATTTTTCTGTAGTGATTGAGCATGCGAAAAACACACAAGCCCCAACAGGAATTGAAGAAGGAAAAATTGTCGGCGGATTTGCCCACAATCAAGTAATGCAGCTAGCGGATAAAGTGGTGGAGGCTGTGAAATCCGGAGCCATTAAGCAATTTTTCGTAATGGCCGGTTGCGATGGAAGAATGAAATCCAGAGATTACTATACGGAATTTGCCGAGGAACTACCGAAGGATACCGTTATTTTAACCGCCGGTTGTGCAAAATATCGATACAATAAATTAAACCTTGGAGATATCGGCGGTATTCCTAGGGTACTGGATGCGGGACAGTGTAACGATTCCTATTCCCTTGCAGTTATTGCCATGAAACTTAAAGAAGTATTCGAGTTAAATGATATCAATGAATTGCCGATCTCTTACAATATTGCCTGGTATGAGCAAAAAGCGGTAATCGTTTTATTAGCCTTATTACACCTAGGAGTAAAAAATATTAAACTCGGACCAACCTTACCGGCCTTCTTATCACCCAATGTCGCCAATGTATTAGTGGAGACCTTTGGAATAAACGGAATTCAAACCGTGGAGGAAGATATGGAGCAGTTCCTGGGATAAGAAAATTTGAGACATAAAAATTTAAGACATAAAAATGTACCGCGGGGCTGACCTCGGTACATTTTTTCTTTATATATTTTTTCCTGCTTAATTAGGTTGTGTAAAATATAGGGTATGGGGTATAGTAAGATTATGAAAGAAGTATAATCAAAAGGAGAGTGGAACATGAAGATCAAAAGCATTTATGTACCGAAGGAAGATCTAAACTTGGTAAACAAAACGGATAAGGTTAAGGATGTATTAGAAAAGTTTGAAAAGACGGGAATTTTTTCTTTGCCCGTAGTTAAAGGAAATGAATTAATCGGAACCATTTATAAAGAAAAACTTTACAGGGTATTGGCGGATCATGAAGATGGAGAAGCTTATAAAAATCAAGAAATTAATTCTTCCTTGATTGTAAAACCCAAGGGCTTTACTACGTTGGAAACTCAAGTGGAACTGGCAGCAAAAGAGTTTGTAGACAATCAACTGACCTTCATCCCTGTAAATCGGGAAGACGGAACCTTCGCAGGAATTGTAACCCATAAAGCGATATTCAAGTATCTAGTGGACTTATTCGGCATCACCGAGGATAAAATTGTGGTGTACATAGAAAATATGTCGGGACAATTGGCCAAGGTCTTGGAAACCTTTAAAAAATTAAATGTCAACATCAAAAAAATTGTGGCGGAAGATGCCAAAGTGCTGAATCTATATCGGTTGATCATTCAACCGGATAAGGATCTGGATAAAGTCCGGCAGGCGCTTAAAAATGAAGGTTTCAGAATCGAAGAATAAAAAAATGCAAAGAGCAACCGACCAGTAATTTGAGATGGTCGGTTGCTCTTTGGGGTTTAAGATGCATTAGAAATATTTTCATTACCGAATAACCGTAAAAGAACGGCTATTACAAAGACAAATTTACGTCAAGCCTTGGATAAAGACTACAAAGATGGCAACTGGAGCAACAAACTTAATTAAAAAGCGCCATACCCCTGCAAGTTTGAAACTGATGGTTCCTTCATTGGTGGCTTCTTTGATTGCATTTTCAATACCCCAGATCCATCCGATGAAAATACATAGGAAGAATCCGCCGATGGGCAGTAATAGATTACTTGCAATGAAATCAATGGAGTCCATAATATCGAGACCCCGGATTAAAGTAACATGACTTAAGGCACCCATTCCCAAGGAGGAAGGAAGACCCACAATAAAGACCAAAGCTCCCATTAAGAAGGCAGCAGCCTTGCGATTCATGCTAAATTTATCCACCACAAAGGATACGGAGGCCTCTAAAAGGGAAATTGAAGAGGTTAACGCTGCAAACAATACCAGTAAAAAGAAGAATCCTCCGAATACAATGCCCATAGGCATTTCAGCGAATACTTCAGGTAAAGTAATAAATAGCAGTCCGGCTCCCGCATCAGGCTCATGACCTAAGGCAAATACTGCAGGTAATATGGTAAGACCTGCAACTAAAGCAATTAACGTATCCAGTAAAGGAATATAAAAAGAGTTTAGGGGAAGGTTCTCACTTTTGGGGAGATAGCTTCCGTATGTGATAATTACACCCATACCAAGACTCAACGAAAAGAACACCTGCCCCAGCGCACTAAGAATCACATCTCCGGTAATAGCTGAAAAATTTGGTTCCAGGAAGAATCGAACTCCTTCCATGGCTCCGTCCAAAGTTAAGGAACGGACCATTACAATGATCATCATAATAAACAATCCGGGCATTAATATTTTACTGTACTTCTCAATACCGCCGCTAATACCGCCCATAACAATGCTTAAGGTTAATAAAGTGAAAATACCGTGAAACATTACCGGTTTAAAAGAACTTCCTACAAAGTCCATAAAGACTCCTCCATAGGCTCCGGAGTCTATTCCACTAAGCCCTCCGGTTACAGTTTGAAAGAAATAATTGATAATCCATCCACCGATAACACTGTAAAAAGATAATATCAAAAAAGATGCCAACACTCCGATTCCTCCGACCCAAGCCCATTTCGAACGAATCTTCTTATAAGCTCCGATGGCGTTCAGCTGGGTATGACGACCGATGACTAACTCGGCTAACATTAAGGTGAAACCTACTAATAATAAAATTGCAAAATACACGATCAAAAATGCTCCCCCGCCGTTGCGGCCGGCTTCTACGGGAAAACGCCATAAATTACCAAGACCTACGGCGGAACCTGCAGCGGCTAAAATAAAACCGATTTTAGAATTCCATTGTCCTCTCTCCTGCGGTTGTTCTAAAGATGCCAATTGTAAAACCTCCTTGAATTTTTAGAATATTGGTACAGATGCTGGGAAAATGACCAACGAGAATCATTTTATATTCTTCAGAATATCATTGCAAGCGTTAAATAATAGACAAAGTGGCGGGAATCATATAAATGTGTAAACAACTTGGAAATACAAAATGAAGTAATATAGCTGTCGTTTACTAGGTAGTTTGGGCTAAATAAAAAATTGATTCTATTTTTATGTTTGAACCTATCAGAAAATATAGTATAATGTAGAAAATAAAGGCTTTTAGACTATTTAAAAGGAGTGGGTAGAGATGTTGGAGTTTGATATAAATGATGATAGCCATATTGCGAAAATTAAAGTAATCGGAACCGGAGGAGGAGGAAACAATGCTCTGAATCACATGGTGAATTCCGGCCTGCAAGGGGTAGAATACATAGCGGTAAATACGGATAAACAGGCACTTTTTAATTCCGTCGCGGACCACAAACTGCAAATCGGAAATAAAATAACCAAAGGCTTGGGAGCCGGAGCCAATCCGGAAATTGGAAAGAAAGCGGCCAATGAAAGTGAAGGAGAAATTGAAGCGCTATTACAAGGGGCGGATATGGTCTTTATTACAGCAGGTATGGGTGGCGGCACCGGTACCGGCTCAGCACCGGTAATTGCAGAGGTGGCCAAGCGGCTAGGGATTCTTACCGTAGGGGTGGTGACCGAGCCTTTCAAATTTGAGGGAAAAAGAAGAGCCCGGGCAGCGAAAGCCGGTCTGGAAGAACTAAAACAGCATGTGGATACATTAGTAATGGTTCCTAATGATAAATTGTTGGAAGTTGCGGAAAGCAATACCAGTATGCTGGATGCTTTTAAACTGGCGGACAATGTACTTCGACAAGGCGTTCAGGGGATTTCCGACTTGATTACCATACCCGGACTTGTAAACCTGGACTTTGCTGATGTCAGCACAGTAATGCGGGCTCAAGGGATAGCTCATATGGGGGTCGGCGTTGCAGAAGGGGAAAATAAAGCGGTTAAAGCGGTGAACAAAGCGATTGATAGTCCTTTACTATCAACTTCGATTAAAGGAGCAAAGGGTGTTTTATTAAACATAACAGGTAATGCGGATATGAATCTGTTCGAAATTAATGAAGCCGCAGAAATTATCACCGACAAAGCGGATCCTGAAGCAAATATTATCTTCGGTTCCGTGATTGATGAAACCATAGGAGATAAGATAAAAGTGACCATTATCGCCACGGGATTTGAAGAAGGAGAAGCTGCTTCGGAAACAAAGATCTCGAAGGGAGAAAATCAAGAGGAGAAGAAAGAAAAAGAGCCCATGAAGGAATTTGATATCCCGGAATTTTTATATCGTCGGGACTAAGGGGTATAGTAACCATAGTTAGAGACTATACAACAAAAAAATAAAAAGCATTGCAGGGAATTTCCCCGCAATGCTTTTTTTCACATATTCCATGCTCTAAAAACAAACCAACAGTCCGCCAGGACCGGCGTGGGTACCGATTACAGGCCCCATGGTTGTTAGGAGAATTTCCTTTGGACTGAATTTTTCCATGATTTCTTCTTTTAGGGCTAAGGCGTCTTCCAAACAATCACAATGGGTAATACCGATGATTCGATCTTTAAAGTCGATGTTTTTCTTTTCCATCTCCTCAATTAAAGTGCGAAGTCCCCGTTTTTTTCCTCTTAAGGTTTTAAGAATTTTAACATGGCCGTTATCCACATGAACGATTGGCTTAAGATTGAAAAGGTTGGCAACAAACTCCTTCGGTTTGCTGACCCGTCCGCCCTTCACTGCATTCTCCAGGGTTTCCAGATATACTACCACATTCATTTGGTCTCGGTAGTCTCGAAGGCTTTTCAGGAGTTCGGACTTGGTTACCCCTTCTTTTGCGAGTTCGGCAGCCTTTAAAACCTGTAGGCCTACTCCAATGGATCCGCTTAAAGTATCAAAGGTTTCAATGTCCCCTTCAACTTTTTCCTTTGCCACATTGGCCGCATCGAAGGTAGCACTAAGCTTAGATGAAAGATGGATGCTTAATACTTCCTTGTAATCCTCCACTCCGTTTTTAAAGGAGTCAAAAAACGATTGAGGAGAGGGTTGAGAGGTCTTCGGCAGGGTTGGAGAAGTTTTCATTTTCGTAAAAAATTCTTCGTGGCTTAAGTCTACGCCATCGGTATAATCCTTACCGTCGATTTCAATTTTCAATGGTATTACATCAATGTTGTGTTTCTCTATAAGGTCTTTAGGTAAATCACAAGAACTATCGGTTACAATTTTCATAACTCATCACCTTTCTGAATACTTTTATTTTATATAGTACTATTATATCATGTTTTCATATTCCTTTCAGCGTTCAATACAAAATACTAAGAAAATTCAAAGAAAAGAGTTTAAATCAATAAAGAACGCAGGCTAAATGTGTATTTTTCTTTGAAACAGGGTATAAGAGAAGAAATAACCGATAATAAATACCCTTTGATAAAAAAAGAAGAATCAGCTGTTGTTTACAACCTTATCTTAAGGGTATTTAAAAAATAAAAGAGGAGGAATCATAGTGTTTACAAGAAATGAGTTGGATAAGCTATTAGAGAATCGAAAAAAAGTAAACCTGTCGATTTTTTTATCTACCGGGGTAAAGGAAGGAAATCCCCAACAAGGAAAGATCCGGTTTAAAAACCTTATTAAAGAAGGAGCAAACCAACTTGAAAAACAAGGGTTAAAAGAGACGGAGATTAAAAAATTCACAGCCCCTATGGAAGAGCTGGTGGACTATACAAAATTTTGGAATACCCTGGATAAAGGCTTTGCAATTTTTGCCACGGAGGACGGAATGTTCCACTACAACATGCCTGTAGAATTTGAAGACACCGTAGTGGCAAAAGATGATTTTTATATTAAACCTTTGTTCCCCGTATTTCAACGAAATGGACAGTTTTATATTTTAGCTATCAGTCAAAACAATGTTCGACTGCTTCATTGTACCAGGTATGAAGTATCGGAAGTTGAATTAGAAGATGTACCAAAAAACTTTACCGATGCCCTGCAATACGACACTCCGGCCCCGACCCTGCAACACGGGGCAAGGACCGGAAACGGCTCTGCAGTTTTCCATGGTCACGGTTACGGTATGGAAGATGAAAAGGTTGATATCGCCAAGTATTTCCAAGTGGTAAGTCAAAGTCTTTACAAAGCTTTGGAGGATAAGTCACTTCCAATGGTATTGGCAGCGGTGGACTTTTTACATCCGATATTTAAAGATAACAACAAATATCCCCACTTGATGGATGAAGGCATTGTGGGCAATCCCGATAATAAAAAGGCAAAGGAACTGCAAAAGGAAGGATGGGAAATTATCAAACCTCATTTAGAAAAAGAGGAACACGAGGCATTGGATAAGTACCATCAGCTGATCGGATCAGGAAAAGCTTCCCATGACGTTGAGGAGATCATCAACGGCGCCTATAACCAAAGAGTGGAAACTTTATTGGTCAGAGAAAACTCCTATTTATGGGGAACCTATGATGCGAAGGAACAAAAGGTGGAAATTGGAGAAAAAAACGATGATAACCAAGAAGAGTTATTTAATTTCGCATCGATTCACACCTTCATAAACAGCGGGAAAGTTTATATTCTTGAGGAAGAAAAAATGCCCGAAAACCACAAGATTGCAGCGGTTTTTCGGTATTAAGTAATCGGTTTAGCGAAAGTAAATAAACTTAAAGTTAATTTTTATTAAATAAAGCTGTGGGGTCCCTTTCGGACTCCATAGCTTGTTTTTTTGGCCTCGGGGACTTCATCGAAAATAAATTCGAAATAAATGCAGGGAATTTTAATACCAATCTAGAATAGTATTTTGAAGAGTAAGTTAAAACAGAACTGAAAAAAACTTAAGGAACTCATAAGGGAGGTAGAAAAATGTTATTGTTACATAATAAGAAAATTCAATCCTTAGAAAAAAAAGTTGCCCAGGTAGCCAAGGGAGATTTAACTCTGAATTTCAATGAAAAAGAAGTAAAAGAATTAGGAAAAATCCAAGATTCTCTGGGAGAGTTATTGGGCAGTATGAAAAAACTTGTGGGAAATATTAATGGTGCCAATGAAAAAAACGTAATTTTCACCGGAGAAATTGAAAGCAATACCAAACAGATTTTTGATGCTTCCCAGGAAATTTCCCAAGCGGTTATGGATATTGCTTCCGAAGCTACGGATCAAAATGAAGCCCTGGGGAAAATAAAAAGGGTATCGGAGATCATGTCTGAGGGTATGGAGGGAATCCTTAAGTACAGTGAAAAGACGGAAAAAATGGCAAATAACACATTGAAAGTGATACATAACAGCGTGGAACTATTGGAAAAGATTATAGACAGTTATAAGGAAAATGGAATATGGAGTGAGAATTTAGGCAAAAAAATGAAAAATTTGGAATCCCAGGCAAACAATATTCAAAAGATTACCAGTCTTGTAGCGGGGATCAGTGATAATACCAATTTATTGGCGTTAAACGCTTCCATAGAAGCTGCACGAGCTGGAGATATGGGTAAGGGTTTTTCCGTTGTGGCGGAGGAAGTGAAAAAATTAGCCACGGAGTCCGCTGAACATTCCGGGGATATAGAGAAGATTATTCATGATATGGTCAGCAACACTAAAGTCATAGCGAAAGAAATTGAACAGCAAAATGATAAAATTGCGGAGGAATTAACCTTAGTCAATCAAAGTAAAGAGGAATTGGATATGATCGTAGAGTCTACGGAAGAGACGGCAAAGGCCATCGGAAACATTCGAAGTCTTGCGAAAAATCAGTATGACCTGGTGGAAAAAGTAAAAGGGTCGATTGATACCATCGCCCTGGCCATGGAGAAAACATCCAGTTTTTCTCAAGAGGCCGCATCTTCTTCCCAGGAACAGACCGCTGCCATCGAACTGATTTTTGAAGACATTAAAAAGTTGGGGGCTATGACGAAGGAAGTGGACCAACTGGTGGAAGGATTTGTTCAGGATTATAGAATTACTGAAGAAACCCGAAAAATCATGGAGGCGGGCAGAAAAGAAATCAAAAATATTGCCAACCATTCCGATGTACGGAGAATGAATCCCGGGGTCTTTCGGGGTATTCTTAGGGACCGGATTCAAAACCACCTTTATTTCCAATTGGTCAGTGTTATGGACAGAGAAGGAGATTTGCAATGCATTGCCATTAAAGATTCCAAAGAGGAAATGACAGGAAATTTTAAACACCGACCTTATTTTAAAGAAAGCATTCGAGGGGAGATTTTCACGTCAAAGCCTTATATATCTGATTATAGCTATCAGTACTGCGTTACCGTAGCGGTACCGGTATATGATTTTGATGAAAAAATCATGGGAATTGTGATGGGGGATTTACTTTTAGAGTAATTTCTGTGGACAAACAGCTAAGAAATATATAGAATGGTGTAGGTAAAGATTATTTTGAAAAGGCAGTTTAGGAGGAAATAGGATGTCAGTGAAAAAAAACACCTATGGCAATCATAGTTTATCTACATTATCGGAAAAGAATAAGGTGCGGCTACGTCCCGGAGTAATTTTCGGATCCGACGGTTTGGAAGGCTGTCAACATACCTTAAGTGAAATTGTGGGTAACTCCAGAGATGAAGCCAATGCAGGGTTCGGGGATAAAATCATGATCAATCGCTATCGGGACCATTCCATTGAGGTAATCGATTTTGGACGGGGAATCCCTATAGAGTATAATGAAAAAGAAGAAAAATATAACTGGGAAATTGTATTTAGCATTTTGTATGGTGGAGGAAAATACCATAACAATCAAGCGGGAAGCAGTTATAAGTTCAGTGTGGGATTAAATGGTCTCGGTACCGCAGCCACTCAATTTGCTTCAGAATTTATGGACGTGGAAGTAGTCCGGGACGGATATCAATATACATTAAATTTTAAACAGGGAGAAAATATAACGGGAACCCCTGAGGGATACATCAAAGAAAAAAACCCTTCGGATCCCACGGGTACAAGAATTCGCTGGAAACCGGATTATCAGGTTTTTAATGAGATTAAGATTCCCCTGGAGTATTTTCAAAAGATTTTGAAACGGCAAGCCATTGTGAATAAAGGGATTATCTTTGAACTTTACGATGAGTTTTCAGGTGAAACCTTTACTTATCTCTATCCAAGGGGAATTGTGGACTATGTTAAAGAGCACAGTGAAGAAGCTGCACTGACCGAGCTTAAATATTATGAAGCGGAAACCAAAGGTCGGGATCGTCAGGATAAACCGGAATACCACGTAAAAATGGAAGTGGCTTTTGTGTTTAGCAATGAAGAGCCTACCCTGGAGTATTTTCATAACTCCAGTTTTTTAGAGCATGGAGGATCTCCCGATAGAGCGGTGAAAAATGCCTTTATCGCTTCGGTGGACCAAAGTTTAAAAGAGCGGAATCTGTATAAAAAGGGAGAAAAAAAGATTTCCTTTACGGATATTGAAGACAGTTTAATTCTGGTAAGCAACACCTTCTCTACGGAAACAAGTTACGAGAATCAGACAAAAAAAGCCATTACTAACGGCTTTATCCAACAGACCATGACCGCGTTTTTAAAAGAAAAACTGGAAATATATTTCATCGAAAATGCTAAGGATACCAAGGTTATACTAGAGCAGGTACTGATTAATAAACGCAGTCGGGAAAAAGCGGAAAAAACTCGAATAGATATCAAGAAGAAACTGAATAAAAGAATCGATAATATTACCAACAAGCCGAAGAAGTTTGTGGACTGCAGAAGTAAGGATAAAAACCTCAGAGAGCTTTTTATCGTGGAGGGTGATTCGGCCCTGGGGAGCACGAAAATGGGACGGAATTCAGATTTTCAAGGAATCATGCCCGTTCGGGGAAAAATACTCAATTGCTTGAAATCTGATTACGATAAAATTTTTAAAAATGATATAATCGTAGATCTGTTAAAGGTTTTAGAGTGTGGGGTGGAACTAAACTCAAAACAGAAAGATCTGAATACCTTTGATATTGATCGTCTGAACTGGAATAAAATCATTATTTGTACCGATGCCGACGTGGATGGATTTCAAATTCGAACCTTAATTTTGACTATGCTTTATGTCTTGACCCCCAGTCTGATTGAAAAGGGCTTTGTCTATATTGTGGAATCTCCTTTATATGAAATTACCGATAAAAAAAATACCTATTTTGCCTTTGATGAGGGCGAAAAACGGGAGATTGTGAAAAAAATCAAGGGAAAATACAGTCTGCAACGATCCAAGGGTCTTGGAGAAAATGAGGCGGATATGATGTGGGAGACCACGATGAATCCAGAGACAAGAAGACTTATTCAAGTAACCCCTGCGGATATCCAATTGACGAAAGCGGCTTTTGATCTGTTTTTAGGAGACAACTTAGAAGGTAGAAAAGAGTACATTGAAGCCCACGGCTCAGAATATATTGACGAAGTTGATGTCATTTAAAGTATAGATTTATGAACAGGCAAGAATTAGGAGGCGTGAATGTTGCAAGGAAATGTGAATCAGACCAATATTATAGACACCTTAAAAGTAAATTATATGCCCTACTCAATGAGTGTTATTGTTTCCAGGGCTTTACCGGAAATCGACGGGTTTAAACCCTCCCATCGAAAACTTTTATATACCATGTATAAAATGGGTTTGATCAAAGGCGCAAAAACCAAAAGTGCCAATATTGTGGGACAAACCATGCGTTTAAACCCCCATGGTGACGGAGCCATTTATGAAACCATGGTTCGTCTAACCCGGGGAAACGAGGCATTGCTTCATCCCTTTGTGGAGAGTAAGGGGAATTTTGGGAAACGATATTCCAGAGATATGAGCTATGCTGCCCACCGTTATACCGAGGCAAAACTGGAGAAGTTAACGGAAGAGTTCTTCAATGATATTCAGAAAAACACCGTGGACTTTATCGCGAATTATGATAATACCACAACGGAACCGCGACTACTCCCTACCAGTTACCCCAATATTCTAACCACGCCGAACTTAGGTATCGCCGTGGGGATGGCCAGTAATATTCCCAGCTTTAATCTAAAAGAGATCTGTAAAACCACCATAGAATATCTGAAGGATGAAAACGTACAAATCGAAGAGCATCTTCTCGCTCCGGATTTTCCCAGCGGGGGAGAGATCGTCTACAGTAAAGAGACCATGAAACAGATATATAATAAGGGCAGGGGAAGTTTTAAAGTCCGAGGGAAGTATCGCTATGATGAGAAAAATAACTGCATCGATATTTATGAGATACCCTATACCACCACGGTGGAAGCCATTATGGAAAAACTCATTGAATATATTAAAAGCGGCAAGATCAAAGAAATATCCGACCTTCGGGATGAGACCGATAAAAACGGACTGAAAATCACTCTGGATTTAAAACGGGGAGTGGATCAGGAAAAACTGATGACCAAGATTTTTCGCTTAACCGCCCTGGAGGATTCCTTCAGCTGCAACTTTAACATTTTGATCAACAGCTCCCCGAGAGTATTGGGTGTCCGGGAGATTCTTAAGGAGTGGACAAGTTTTCGTATGGACTGCATCCGAAGAAAACTGCAGTATGATATCACGGATAAAACCAAAGAACTGCATTTGTTAAAGGGTTTGGAGAAAATTCTTTTGGATATTGATAAAGCGGTAAAAATCGTTAAGGATACCAAGGTGGACCGGGAAGTAGTGCCGAACTTGATGGAGGGATTTTACATTGATCAGGTGCAGGCCGATTTTATTGCGGAAATAAAACTTCGAAACTTTAACCAGGAATATATCCTAAAGAAAACCAAGGATATTAGACGGCTGGAAAAAGAGATTCTAAGCTTGGAAAACACTTTAAACAGCGAGAAAAAGGTTAAAAACCTAATTGGTAAGGATTTACAGCGGGTGATGGAGAAATATGGTCAGGAAAGACGGACCACATTGATTCACGAAGAGAAAGTAGAGGAATATAAAGAGGAGATCTTCGTCAGTGAATACAATGTGAAGTTTTTCATCACTAAGGATCAGTACTTTAAAAAGATTCCCTTAACCTCTCTTAGAGTTAGCAATGATCATAAACTGAAGGATTATGACAAGGTTATGCAGGCAGTGGAAGGCAGTAATAAAGAAGATCTGCTATTCTTTTCCAATAAACATGTGGTATATAAAATGAAAGCCCATGAGCTGGAAGATGCAAAAGCCAGCGTGTTAGGAGATTACCTTCCAAACCTGCTGGGACTGGAGGAAGGGGAAGAAATTATTTATATGACTTCCACGATGGACTACTCCGGATGGATGCTGTTCTTATATAAAACAGGAAAAGCTGCTCGTATTCCTCTTTCCAGTTATGAAACCAAAACCAATCGAAAAAAACTGGCAAAGGCTTACAATGCTGAGTTTCCTCTGATACATCTGGAGTTTATCAAGGAAGATAAGGACTTGGTGGCCATAAGCAGCATTGAAAAAGTACTGGTTTTTAACACGAAAAAAATAAGTGAAAAGAACACTCGTCATTCTCGGGGAATCCAGGTTCTGAAACCGAAGAAGGATAGTTTCTTAAAAGACATCAAACAACTGGAAGATGTTGATTTTGAAGATGTGGCCTATTATCGGGGAAGTATTGCCACCATCGGAACTTACTTAAAAAAGACGGATCGTAAAGATCTTGGAGAACAATTACAACTATTGTAAAGAAGAATATTCTAAAAAAATTTCAAACTTCTTTTTAAAACTCTGTAGTATAGACTGCAGAGTTTTTTGTATGCAGGGAAAATTTGGGATAAGAGAGAAGGTAAGTCTATAAAAGAGAAGCCCTTACACTAAAAAACGGGAATTTGTTAACATCGGGAGTCAAAAGGGTATATTAATCAAAAGCAAATAAAAAGGAAGTGATGGAAGATGAAGCCCAAGGCTCTAATTTTGGCCTCCATAACAAGTCTTAGAGAAAATATTAAATATGCACTACGTACAATGGATATGGATTCTTTCGAGTTTGAGGATGTTTTACAGTTAAGGGGACACATAGAGGCCTTAGGAAAAGAAGAAATCCCATTGGTTTTTATGGATGTGGATGCTAGGAAAGAAAGCCGAGTGGAAGAACTCAAAAAAGTTCAATTGCAATATCCCCATATTCCCATTCTCGCTCTAACTGGGGATACAAAAAAGGAGAAAATTTTATCTTTGATTATGGCTGGAGCATCGGAGATCATCGTGAAACCTTTTTCTGAAAAAGTTCTGATTGAAAAAACTAAAAAGATGATGATGAAAAAAGAAGATTTTGCCAGGGAAAAGATTCATTTGGACTTTCCCGCCCTGCTAAGAAAAGAATTATTTAAAGGGCAAAAAGGAAATTATCCGGTTTCAATAATGATTGCATCTTTTTTTAAGCCCAAAGCTATGCAGGGTCCTAATATTGAAAATGAGTATTATAGCCTCGCATTCCAAATCAAAGAAGAAATGGAAAGGCTACTGTTTGAAACCGATCACTTTCTACAATATGGAAATCAAACCTTTGTAGGAATTTTACCCTTCTGTGATCAGCAGAAGCGGAAAATCGTTCAAAACAAGGTGCAACAGCGGTTTAAAGAACTGAAAAAAGAGCAGGGAAAAATGAAAGACTATCAACTGGGAATAAACTTTGTAACCTACCCTGATGAAGGGGAAGAGGCGAAGACTCTTACAGAGAAGCTGACCCATGGACTGCAAAGAAATATTGAAAATCTGGGAAGAGCTGATTGATATATTTTGGGAATGGGTAAAAAATTCTATGCACTGGCTTAAATTAAAAAAATGAGGAGGTTATGTAATGGTTGTAATGATCGGATGGATAAATATCGCATTTATTGTTTTAATGGGAAGCATATACCCTGTTAAACAAATGTACTTAAAGAAACTCAAGAAGGATGGCAAGGAAAAAGCCGAACCATTGGGAAAGATTTACCGGTTCTCCAGAAAAGCTCATCCGGCTCTAGGCTTGGCCGTTTTAGCTTTGGGTTTTTATCACGGTTTTCAAGCTTTCAGTTTAACCGTATGGCACACCGGTACCCTGTTATTGTATACACTGCTTTTAATGGCCATTGTTGCCTTAGTCGGACCCCGTATTAAGCCCTTTAAAAAACATTGGCGGCTGGTCCATCGAAGTTTGGGCGGCGTGGTATATGTTCTGGCACTTTTGCATATTTTTTGGAGGAATCTGTTATAATAGAGTAAAGAAAACAATAGAGTAAAAACAATGGAATGAAAAGTGAATTTATTAAAGGACTAACGGGTGGGCAACTGACAAGCTGCACTAAATTAACTGATACTGGAGGCTTAAGGAATGAAATACGGTTACCGAATATCGAAATCCAACAGCATTAAAAATATTGCTTTGATCGCCCATGACAATCGGAAACAGGAACTGATGGACTGGGCACAAAAACACAAAGAAATTCTAGAACCCCATACCTTAGTAGGAACGGGAACAACGGCTAAACTATTGGAGGAGCATACAAAACTATCCGTCAGTGGCTTCAAAAGCGGCCCCTTAGGGGGAGACCAGCAGGTGGGTGCCGCTATTGCAGAGGAAAAAATCGACATGATGATTTTTTTCTGGGATCCCCTGGAAGCGCAACCCCACGACCCCGATGTGAAGGCTCTTCTTCGAATCGCCGCACTATATGATATCCCCATAGCGGCGAACAAGGCTACGGCGGATTTTATCGTAAGCTCCCGGTTGTTCAACGAGGTATATGAGCGAAAAATCGTCACAAAGAACCTTACTGAAAGAACCGGTTCAAATAAAAGATCGGAAGATAAAAGCAGATGAAGGTAAGACCAACCGAGGGGGTTTTTACGATGAAAAAGGTAAGTATGGAAGAAATTCTATCAAGTATTGAAGAAATGCCGTCTTGGCCTGTGGCACTGAGAAATGTTATTCGCCTTACAGAGGATCCGAATTCCGATATAAAGGATTTGGAAAGGGAAATTTTAAAGGATCAGAGTTTAACCACCCGAGTATTGAAACTTTCAAACTCTCTTCATTACGGGTACCCCAGCAAAATCGGAACCGTATCTGAGGCTGTGGTTTTACTGGGCTTTAACACGATTAAAAATATTGTTTTAGCCAGCACTGTTAATACGATGTATATTAAAGATTTAGGTTCCTACGGCCTGAAAAAAGAAGACCTGTGGAAGCAATCTCAGTCAGGAGCTATTATTGCACGCTATCTGGCGAAAAAAATCAAATATAAAAAAGTAGAGGAAGCCTATATTGCCGGACTCTTAAGAGATATCGGGAAAGTGATTTTAGATTATCATATGAAAGAAGGTTACCGGGATATATTAGAAAAAGTTGAACTGAAGAAAATAAGTTTTTTAACAGGGGAAGAAGAGGTTTTGGGATTTAATCATGCAGAAATCGGATACCGAATCGCTGAAAAATGGAATCTTCCTGAAAATTTACGGGAAGCCATTGCCTACCACCATCGACCCCAAGAGGCAAAGGAATATACACAATTGGTTTCTATCGTTCACGTTGCCGATGCAATAACCATGATGCTGATCGAAAACGTCGGGGTGGAGGGTTTGAATTATCGATTCAATCCTTGGGCACTGGATAACTTAGGAATTGAGGAAAGGGAGTTGGAAGAAATAATTGTGAATGTCTCAGATCTTTTAATGAATGAGCAGGGAGATGTTTCCTAAAATAGAGCCGGTGGAGAGGGCGCTCCTGGATGGATGCTTTGTGGAATCGGAAATCAATAGTCTTTGATGTTTTTTGAAATATTTTGAAATATTTTGAAAAAGAGCAGAAAAGAATTGTAATTTTTCTGAAAAATGGTATAATAGTACTATGTATTATAAAAAAGAGAAATGATTATAAATGAGTTATTAGAGGAGAGAATATCAGCGGTTTTCCTAAACATAATTTCATAGGCAAATTTGCCGAAAGGCAAAGACGCAAAGCTAACAGGGCCTAAAGTGGCATCACTATGGCAGCCAGCTGCGAGTTTATTTGCCTCGTTGTGTTTATAAGGAGGATTTTTTATGGTTTAAGGAGGGATAATATGCAGAGTGCAGTGAAAAAAAATCAAGAGCGTCAAAAAGTGAATCGTAAGACCAAAGTGCGGGACTTGCTAGACAAGGCGAAGTTTAAAGAAAGAAGCCACCCGGAGGATGCTCTGGTTTTAGCTAAGGAAGCTCTGAATATGGCGGAGATGAACTTTTACAAAGAGGAAAAGGCGGAAAGCTTAACTCGAATCGGTCGCTGTTTATGGATGACGGGAAAGCTTAATGAAGCCATTGAATCCTTGAATCTTGCTCTGGAAACCTCCAAACTGTTACCCAGCGGGAAGATCGAAACTGAGGCTCTAAATGCGCTGGGCAATGTCCATCTTTATATGAAAACCTATGATCATGCCATGGATTACTATGGACAGGCCTTAGAAGTAGCAAAAAGTGAAAAATTATTAGAACTGGAAGCCGGAATTTTAAATAATTTAGGAGGGCTTCATAAGGAGCTCCATGATTTGGATTCCGCCTTAGGCTATTATCAGGATAGTCTTGAAAAATACGGAATGAATCAAGATATATATGGTCAGGCGATTCCTCTGTTTAACACGGCGGAGGTATATCTTGAAAAGGAAAATTGGGACCGGGCCAAGAACAACATTGAACAGGTTTTGGAAATATGCAAGGAAAATGATGCGAAAGTCATGTATTCCTATAGTTTACATCTGTTAGGAAAAATGTATAAAAATCAAGGAAAAGCGGATAGGTCTCTGGAAGAATTTCGAAAAAGTTTGAAGTTGGCTAAAGAGACCAAAGACTATCATCACCAAGTGGTAATTTATAAGGATGTTTACGAGATCATGTTGGATAAAGATGATCTGGTAAACGCTATTGAAAACTTGAATAAGGCCCTGGAAGTTGCAAAGAGTATTGATGGGGATGCTTTAATTCCCGATATATATGCATCCATGGCTCGGGTGTATGAAAAGATGGGTCAGGAGTCCTTAGCCTATAAATATTATAAAGGCTTTTATCAAACCACTGTGGAAACCGAAACCAAAAGAAGAAATGAAAAACTTCGCAGTATTTCTTTTCAGCTGCAATTGGGGAAATCTCAAAAAGAGACGAAAACCTATCGTTATCTGGTTCAGGAATTGGAGAAGAAAACAAAGGAACTTGGTTACTCTTATAAGCAGATGGAAGTGGTAGGGGAAATCGGACAGAATATTACGGCCACCTTGGATTTGGAAAAAATATTCGATCTCTTATATGAAAGTTTAAATCAGTTAATGGAAGCTACGGTTTTGGGGATCGGATTGGTGGACGATAAAGAAGAAACGATACTTTATGAACTGTACATTGAAAATGGAGTAAAACAAGCCTCTTTCGGAGTACCCATTGATAGCAAACATAGCTGGGCTGCCTGGTGTCTGAAAAACAATAAAGATGTATTAATAAATGATGTGGAGTCGGAGTACGACAGTTATTTAGAGGGAACCTCCCATACCGTAGGAGATCCTATGCAGTCGGTTCTTTTTTCACCCTTGATGATTGAGGATCGAGCCATTGGTGTTGTAACGGTGCAAAGCCAGCAAAAAGATGTTTATACAGAAAATCAGCTGGAGACTCTAAAAACTTTGTCCTCCTATTTGGCTATCGCCATTAATAATGCTCAGAAATCAAAAGCTCTTAAAAAAGAAATACAAATTAGAGAAAAAACCGAGCAGACATTAAAAATACTAAACAATAAATTGCAAAAAATTTCGGAATTGGATGGGTTGACCAATATTCCTAATCGAAGATGTTTCGATAAAACTTTTGAATACGTATGGAATAACTCCCTGAGGGAACAGGAGAAGGTATCCCTATTACTCCTGGATGTAGACTACTTTAAAGAGTACAATGATCATTACGGGCATTTGGAAGGAGACCGTGCACTGCAGAGGATTGCCAAAACCATTGAGAAGAGTTTGAAGCGATCAACGGATCTGATAGCCCGTTACGGCGGGGATGAATTTGTCGTATTGCTTCCGAATACCGATCGATCCGGCGCATTAAGGGTGGCGGAGCATATTAAAAAACAGGTGCAAACCCTAAAACTCTGCCACAGTCACTCGGATATTTCCGATAGAATCACATTATCCATTGGAGCCGCCACTATTAAGCCGGAAGTTAAGATGCACAAAAAGGAGCTTATTGATCGGGCAGATAAAGGATTGTATGAATCCAAAGATAAGGGAAGAAACCAGATTTCGGTTTTTTTTGAAGAAAATGTTGAAGCGAAATAATAAATGATAAGAAAAGTTTAGGCCTTAAACCCTTAAGTTACGGTTACTGAACCGGTGCTTAGGGGTTTTAATATGCTTAGTAGAAAACCGTTGACAAATCCCGAGGGAAAACTTATAATAAATTAGACCACCCCCTGCGGGGTGGGATATAATTCGGAGGTGGTTTTTTGGCAACTTATTACATTAAAACAAATCGAGTCTTTACAACCCTTAGAAAATACGGATGGATATTTACAGTGTTGGTGGCATTGGGGGGAACCTTTGTGGAACCGAAGCTGGGTTTGGCAGTGATTGGAATTATGGCGGGACTGATCGGAACATCTTTTTTCAAAGGTCGTTACTGGTGTGGAAATATCTGTCCCCATGGAAGTTTATTTGATTCGTTGATTCACCCAATCAGTTTAAATAAAAATATCCCCGGATTTTTAAAATCGAAACCCATGGTGATCGGATTTTTTTTATTTTTCATGTATAACTTTGGAGGGAATACCCTTAATGCCTTAGAACACTGGGGTGACGTTTCATTTTGGGATCGATTGGGGATGGTATTTTCCCGAACCTATTTAATGGTGTTTGTGGTAGGAGGTCTACTGGGCCTTGTTAAAAATCCTCGAACCTGGTGTCAGTTCTGCCCTATGGGAACCTTGGAAAAAGTAAGTTATTCCCTGGGAACCAAACTGAATGCCAATAAAAATACAGATGAAAAACTGACTATCGAATCAAAAGAGAAATGCCATGCCTGTGGGAAATGTGCTCGGGTATGTCCTTTCCAATTAGAACCCTACACAAATTTTTCAGAGAATAATCAATTTGATGATATCAACTGTATACGCTGCGGAACCTGTGTAGAAAATTGTCCCGCGGGAATCTTATCTTTTGAAATCGAAAGAGATGCATGGGAATTGAAAATAAATGCAGACTTGGAAGGCTATGAAGAACGACAAAAAATTGTATCCACCTTAACCGGAATTCGGGATTTAGGGGAAAACATCAAGGCGTTTACCTTTGAATTTAAAAGTCCGCACAGTGTAGCTTACAAAGCGGGCCAGTTTATCCTGGTGAAACTAAAGGGACATGAAAAAATGTACCGAGCCTATTCTATTGCATCATATAATGAAGATAACCGAAGCTTAAGCGTGATAATTAAAAAGATTCCGGGAGGATACGGTACGGAAAACATCTTTGATCGGTTTACGTTGGGAGACACAGTAGAGCTGGAAGGACCCATGGGTGAAGAATTGGTAATAAAAGAAAACGTAAAAAAAGTGCTATTCGTCGGAAACGGTATTGGGATGACCCCCTTTATCGGGTTAACCAAGGACATCCTTAAGCATCGTGAGGAAATTGATCAGGTGACCTTCGTGCATGGGCAACGCAAGGAAAAGGATTTTTATTACCAGGATTATTTTTTAGATCTGGAAAAATCCTATGATGGATTCACTTATCTACCCATCGCTTCACGACCGGAAAAGTCGGAAACCACCAAAGGCTATGTGATGGATGGAATCAAAGATCTGGATCTGAAGGATCATCATGTGTATATGTGCGGATCTCCTCGAATGATTACGGATACCCTCAACCTTTTAGTAGAAAAAGGGGTACCGAAGGATCGGATTTTCTATGAAAGTGAAGAAAAAATTAAGGAATCCGATGATATAGGGAATAAAAAAAAGCAAAAAAAAACCGCATAGGAAAATAGAGCCATAAAACTTTGTCGGGGGACCGACAAAGTTTTATTTTGAGTTAAAGATGAAACTTCTTATTAACTTTTTGAAATAGAGAGTAAATAGTATTAAAGAAGGGTAACAATTAATCATCATAGCAAGCATGAAAGGAGATAATTTATGAAATATTATCAGGAGTTTACGAAACATCTGAAAATGGAAGACAAGGAGAACAGTGTAAATTATGCTATGCAGTTGGTTTCCGGGAAAGAACTGGATATTGTTACGTTATATGACGAAATTTTAAGACCCGCTCTTTATGAGATTGCCTCTAACGAAAAGGAACAAAGCATAACCATCGGCCAAGAGCATATCCGAACCGCTATTGTACGAACCATTGTAGAGTGTTGTTACCCCTTCGTGATTGCAGAGCGAAGCTTGAGCTTTGATACCGATGCATTGAATCGGAAAAGAGTGGTTATTTATTGTCCCGAAGACGAATACCATGAAATCGGGCCCCGCATGGTGGAGGACTATTTTGCTTTAAGTGGTTTTGAGACCCTATTTCTAGGGGGGAACACCCCGAGGGAAAATTTAATCGAATTAATGGAAGAGTTGCAGCCGGACTATGTGGCCATCAGCGTATCGAATTATTATAATATCGTACCTGCTAAAAGAAGCATCGAGTTTCTTCGAAATAAATTAAAGAAGGTTCCGAAAATCATCGTCGGCGGATATGCTCTGGAGAATAAAAAAGATGTAGCAAAGGAAATGGGTGCGGATTTATATCTGAAAACCTTTGAAGAAATCAAAGCCCTAGGAGAGAATATCAATGAAGTTTCCTCTTAAAATTGCCTGGCGTTTCTTAAAGTCGGGGAAGGGACAGACCCTGCTGATTCTGGCGGGGATTGCCATCGGGATTTCTGTTCAGGTATTTATCGGTTTGCTGATCCAGGGACTGCAAGCCAGCTTGGTGGATTCCACCATCGGGAACTCATCCCAAATTACCATTGAAGCCGTGGAAAACAACGGAGAAATTTTTGATTATCAGGAGAAGGAAGATACAGTACGGGATGAAATTGAAGGGGTGGAGGAGCTTTCTCCAACCTTAACGTTGCCCGCTTTTATAAGTCTTGAAGAGGAGGCGGAATCCGCCTTGATCCGAGGCTTTGAATTTGAAAAAGCAGAAGGAATTTACGGGTTTCAGGAAAAAATCACTGAAGGAAGTCTGCCGGAGAACTCGGGAGAAGTTATGGTAGGTATCGGTTTGGCTGAAAACTTAAACCTGAAAATCAGGGATGTATTGGAAATATTCAATTTTGACGGAGATCAGGGTGACGTTGAGATTACCGGTATTTTTGATTTCGGCGTGACGAACTTAAATGAATCATGGATTGTCAGCGAATTACAGACCGCCCAGGAAATATTTCAGCGGGAGGCTTCGGTTACCGCCTTAGAAATTCAGGTGGGGGAAGTATTTGAGGCGGACACCATAAGTGAAGAGATTCAAGGACTGCTGGGTGAAGATGTGAAGGTTACCAATTGGAAAGAGGCTAATCAGGACCTTCTTAGCGGCTTGCAGGGGCAGGATATTTCCAGTATAATGATCCAGATTTTTGTTGTAGTGGCTGTGGTGCTGGGTATCTCCAGTGTACTGGCGATTTCTGTATTACAGCGTTCCAAACAAATTGGTATACTGAAAGCCATGGGGGTCAATGACCAATCCGCCAGTCTGATTTTTTTATTTCAAGGACTAATTTTGGGAATCCTGGGAGGTCTGATCGGAATTGCTCTGGGCTTGCTACTTTCTTTCAGTTTTATGATTTTCGCAACGAACCCCGATGGAAGCCCCGTGGTGGAGATTGTAATCAACTACAATTTTATTGCACTTTCTTTTGTGATTGCGGTGGCGGCCTCAACCTTAGCCGCGTTGATTCCTGCGAAGAAATCTTCAAAATTGCAACCGATTGAGGTGATACGAAATGGATAGTATTTTAACTCTGCAAAACATTGATAAGGTCTACGGAAGGAAAATTAAAACCCAGGTGATTTTTGATCTGAGCCTTGATTTTAATTCCGGATCCTTTAACTCCATTATCGGGCAATCCGGAAGCGGAAAGAGTACTTTGTTGAATATTATGGGGACATTGGACCGGCCCACCAAGGGTACGGTTTTAATTGAGGGGCAAAATATCGGTGACTTAAAGAAAAAGGACTTGGCTAAGCTTCGAAATGAAGCCATAGGATTTGTATTTCAGTTTCATTATCTTCTTCCGGAGTTTACCACTTTGGAAAATATTTTAATGCCCCAGTGGATAAAGAATAAAAAAATTGAACCGGAGATTCAACGACGGGCGGAGGAGTTAATCGAAGTCGTCGGCTTGGAAAAGGTCAAGAATAATCTGGCTACGGATATGTCGGGAGGACAGCAGCAACGGGCCGCTATTGCCCGAGCGTTGATGAATCGACCGAGGATTTTATTGGCCGACGAACCCACAGGAAACCTGGATTCTGAAACCAGCGACAGTATTTACCGACTGCTTAAGGATATCAATAAAGAATTTCAATCCACCTTTATCGTGATTACCCATGATAAGAAAATAGCGGAGCGTACCGACCGGATTATTGAACTAAAAGACGGTAGGGTCTATACCGATGTATCCCAAAAATAAAGATTCTGTAAACTTTACCCGGGTGGGGAGGGGTGTTATAATTAAAGCAAGATAGGAGGTAGCTGAATCAGCGAAACCAAATATTACCCAGCAACCTTATAGGAAATTTTGAAAAGTAAAATAAAGAAAAATAAGGAGTAGATGATGTGTCAAAAATTAATGTGTTAGATAAAGGCTATGTAAGACTTGTAAATCATATGGGTTCTGACTTAACGGTAGTTAATGCAGCACGGGTTTCTTATGCAAAGGAATCAAACGAACTCAGTGAAAAAGATATTAGATTAATAAAGTTTTTGGCAAGAGAAGGACATACTTCACCATTCAGGCATGTAATATTACAATTTGAGGTATATGCTCCTTTAATGGTAGCGAGACAATGGTGGAAATATGTAATCGGTTCAGCACACTTGGAGGGAACAGGTGACAGTATGGAAGCTTGGAATGAATCAAGTCGAAGATATATTACGGAGGAACCCACATTCTATATTCCCAAATCCGATGAATGGAGAAGCAAACCTGAAAACTCCAAGCAAGGAAGCGGAGATATTTTAAGTGAGGATATCGGCGCTAAACTATCAACAGAATTACAAGACTACATCGAATCAGGCCTTCAAAAGTATGAATCAGCATTAGAGGATGGACTATGCGCTGAACAAGCAAGACTCTTTTTACCCGCTTATGGGATGTATGTTAGATGGTATTGGACAGCATCTCTTCAATCCATCTGTCATTTTTTAGACCAGAGACTGAAATATGATGCTCAAAAAGAGATACAACATTATGCAAAGGCAATATTAGAATTGAGTAAACCGCTGTATCCCAGTTCAATAGTTGAATTAATAGGAGATAAATAGTAATTTGCAAGCAACTCAGAGAAGGCGTAAAGGCGTAGTAAATATGAGAACAATAAAGGAGAGAAAAATATGCCCACAGTAGAAATAGGATTTCCTAAAGGAAAAAAGGTAAGTGCAAATATAAAAGGATTTACCATAGAGACGGATCAGCCGGTAGAAGAGGGCGGCGGAGGAGAGAATCCTTCCCCTTTTGATTTGTTTTTAAGTTCCATTGCCACTTGTAGCGGATTTTATGCCCTGCGGTTTTGCGAGAGTAAGAATATCAACATGGAGGGGATGAAGCTGGTTTTAGATACGGAAAAGAATCCCGATACGGGAATGATTGGGAAAATGGAACTAAAGTTGACTCTTCCGGTGGGATTTCCTGAGAAATATGAAAAGGCCATTATCCGGTCTATGAATTTATGCTCTGTAAAAAAGCATATGATGGATCCTCCGGATTTCAGTATTATTACGGACTGAAAATTATGCTGAAAAAGGTTTAAAATAAAATCGAAAATCCTAGAATGAAACCGCCGAAGTTTGAAATTCGGCGGTTTTTTATTTGAAGAAGTCGATATCCATGCTCATACATTTAATATTAGGTTGGCATTTTTAGCTTTGATGTAAATTAGTTAGAATCGGAATTCGAGGCATCGCCAGTTTGACGGTTTGAGTTCTTATACCATAATCGGGTGGCATTAATTTCTCCACCGATCAGCACAATCAGACTGCTGATATTCAGCCAGATAAGCAAAGCAATTACAGCACCGATACTTCCGTAAAGCCGAGAAAATGCTCCGTAGTTGTTTACATAAGAGGAAAAAATCAAGGAAATGATAATCCATCCCAGGGTGGAAAAAATGGCTCCGGGATAGACATCTCTAAAACCTAAAGCGTAATTAGGACCAATGCGGAACAACAGGGTGAAAATAAAAAACAACACCAGTAGCGGAATCCCGTAACGTAAGTATTCCCAAAGGGATAAAAAAGCCTCGGGAAAGCCTAAATACTCCGAGATGGCCAAACCGATAAAGCGGCCAAAAACCAGAAAAAACAGAGAAAAGATAATGATGAAGGCCAAAGCGAAGGTGAAAACGATGCCCATGGCCCGGAGACGAAAAAATGACCGGTTTTCCGAAACTTGATAGGCTTTGTTCAGGCCTTTGATAAGAGCCGATGTGCCCTTAGAAGCAGCCCAGATGGTAGCCAGGGAGCTGGCTGAGAGTAATGTGGCGTTCAGACCGCTTCTTATTTCATCCAGAATTGTTAAGGTCAGTTGAAAGACTTCGTCGGGAAGGATATAAGACAGCTGACTGATGGTTTGCCCCTCGGTTAAGGGAGTGAAGTTCAGCAAAACGATCAGAACAATTAAAAAAGGGAAAAAAGACAGAATCAAATAGTAGCTCAGCTGAGCCCCTAAAGCCGTCAGTTCATTTTTTTTAAACTGCTGTTTCAGATGCAGCACTAAGAATTTCCATTTAATCAGTCTTCCCAGAACTTTATTCATGATCCTCATCCTTCAGGTAGGTGTGAATGTATGTATTCACATCAAATTTTCTTTTCGCTCCGTTATAATTCATATAACGGATTTTTCCAAATACAGGGCGTTCCTTCCAAGCCCGATCATGGACACCGCCGATGCTCCAGGCAACGCCGGTATAACCGTTTGGATCCCGACCGTCAATACTGTAACCATCATTGAGCTTGATGGCAATTTCCATGGCTACTTCAGGACTTTTCGTCCATTCAAATATTTTTTTGCACCAGTACATTCTAAGATAACTGTGAATTTTTCCGGTTTTTAACAGTTCCCATTGGGCGGCATTCCATAGTTCATCATGGGTTTTTCCATATAAAAAATCCTGATAGTCATATAAATATTCCCGGGGATCTCCACGGTGGGCATTAAGACTTTGCTTAGCCCAATCGGGAAAGCCCAGGGGGTTATCATAGTTTGAATTATAATAGCAGTAATTATCCGATAGTTCCTTTCGCACAAAAATTTGTTCCACGAAATCGGAAGTGGCGGAGGGTGTAAAATCACTTTCTTCCAAGGCCAAAAGCACCCGTTGGGAGGAAAGTTGACCGAAATGCAAATAGGGGGAAAGTCCGGATAACACTTCCTTCGTGGGATCATTACTGTGAGCGCTGTAGTTCCGTAACCGATTTTCGATAAAGTCCTGCAATTGATTCCTGGCAGCCCTCGGTCCGGAAGGATAGGTAACCTCTAAATAGGGGTTTTTCTTTAAATCCAGGGATTTTAATAAAGTATCCCAGGAAATCTCCGGTAGTTCATTTTCATAGATCAGGGGATGTTTTTGAATTTCTGGGATCTGATGTAAGAATTCCTCTAAACGTTTATGAAGTTTTGGTCGCAGGGTATAAGCCCCGTATTCCTGTTTCTCCGAGGCTGTGGTTATGGGAACAATGTTGTGTCCGTCCACAATGTCTAAGGGAATGGATATTTTATCGGCGATATTTTCCTGCAGGATCCGTTTCTTTTTCAAAGGATCAAAATCCGTGACCAAATGGGAAATATGATGTTCATCGATGAACCGGGGGAGCGTTTTCTCCGGAATTCCTAGTAAAAGGATAAAAGAAATTTGATTGTTCTTCAGGTTTTTTGCCACCTCCTTAAGTCCCCTTAGCATAAATTCGTAGTGAGAATGGTTAGCCTCTAGGAAATTCTCCATTAGAGTGAAAACCACAATTAAAGGCTGCTTTTTCACTAACGCCAGCTCCTGGGCATAGGATAAGGGCCAATGGTCCTCGCTTCGTTGTTCCCGGCTCATCCAGTATAGAACAGGGCCTGAGGATTGCGTTTTTTTTGAACCTTCAAAATGCTTAATAATTCTTCTTTTGTCCATAATGGTCCTCCTTCGGTTGTTGTGGAAACGTTGTACATATATACCCTGAAAAAGGTTAAAGATAAACATTATTTAAGATATATTTTAGATTAAAAGAATATAAAACAGGAAATCCCTTTGCATAATAATTATTGAGGGTACCGATAAATAAAGGAGTATGAATTGAAGAGGGAACTTGTGTAATAGAGAAGGTATCGGGTATAATGAAAAAAGAATTAAAAAGGAGGTAAAAAAATGGATATATCACAAGACTTTCAAGAAATGATTATTCAATACGGTCTGCGAGTACTAATCGGTTTGGTTATTTTACTCATCGGATTGGCAGTGATCAAAGCCCTGCTTAAAATGCTGGAGAAATCTCTGAAGGCTAGCAAACTAAATGAATCTTTACACGGGTTTATCAAGTCGTTATCGTCCTTCGGACTAAACATTGTATTGTTTATTACAGTGTTGGGCTTTTTAGGGATCCCCATGGCCACCTTCGTAGCCATACTGGGTGCCGCAGGTCTAGCCATCGGTTTTGCATTACGGGACAGCTTGGGAAATATTGCGGGAGGAATTATTATTCTTACGGCAAGGCCCTTTAATGTAGGAGACTTTATCAGCGCCCAAGGAGAAATGGGTACGGTAAAAGAAATTTTAATTTTACATACCCGTCTGTCAACCCCGGATAATAAAAAAGTGGTGATCCCCAACGGGCCTCTGGCCAACGGAAACATCACAAACTTTAGTGCTGAGGACTTAAGAAGGGTGGACCTTACCTATGGTGTGGGCTATGATGATGACATTCGTCAGGTAAAAACCATCTTGACGGAGTTGGTGGAAAGCCATGAACTAACCTTAAAGGATCCGGAACCGATGATTCGGGTTATAGAACATGGAGAAAGCTCGGTAAATTTTACCGTTCGAGCCTGGTGTAAAAAAGAAGATTATTGGACAATTTTTTACGATCTTCAAGAAGCGGTTAAAATTCGGTTTGATGAAGAGAATATCAGCATTCCCTATCCTCAAATGGATGTGCATATGAATGCTGTTGAAAATTAATCTAGTAGAAACAGATTCAAAGAGCAAGAGGGAATCGGGAAGATAAAAAAAAGCAATCGAAAATCCGGGGGGAGTAGGTGAGAGCTACCATGAAAGAGCAACAGATTTATGTTTATGAAAAAGCTATAGGGGAAATCTTATCCCGGGATTTATATATCCATCAAAATATGTTGTTTATGAAAAAAGGTACGATTATTAACCGGTATTATTTAAAAAAGCTACAACACCAAGGGATCAAAAAACTTTGGACTTATAGCGATGAACAGGAAGTGGCGACCCACCGAAAGAAACTACAAGTGCAGGTTAAGGAGGAGTACCAAAAAAATACGACCTCGATGAAAAATATTATGCAAAGCATTGCGGGAGGAGAAACCTTAGATTTTAGAGAAGTGAAAGAAATCTCTCAAGTTATTTTAGAAGGTATGGACCGATACTCCTATGTGGTAGACTGTATGAATGAACTGCGCAGTGCCGATGAATATACCTATAACCACAGTATTAACGTATCGATTTACGGAATGCTTTTAGGCAAGTGGTCAGGTTTAAAAAATAAAGACATTATAAACATTGTACAGGCGGGACTACTACATGATATGGGGAAGGCAAAGATTCCTAATGAAATTCTTAATAAAAAAGGCCGGTTGACGGAAAAGGAATTTGCCGTAATGAAAGCGCATGCTCAGTTGGGGTATGAGATTATAAAGGGCAACAAAACGATTCCAAACGCGGTAAAATCCCCTGTGCTTTCTCATCATGAGCGCTTGGACGGTTCAGGATATCCGGAAAAAACTAAAGAATTAGATTTATATACTCGAATTATTGCTATTTGTGATGTGTATGATGCCCTCACCTCTAAGCGGGTGTATAAAAAGAAAAAAAACCCCTTCGAAACCATCAAAGAGATGAAGGTTTATGGATACAATCATTTTGATACAAAGCTTTTAATGGTTTTTTTAGAAAATATAACGGATTATTACATCGGATCCAAGGTAAAGATGAAAAGCGGAGAGGTGGGGAGAATCGTTTCCGTAATGAAAGGCAACAAACCCATTATTCAGGTGGGGCAGGAATACATTCAGCTTTCATCCGCAGACTATCAGGAGATCAATGAAATGATTTCCTGATTAATAACAGGAGATATGGGTATTATAACAATGAAATGAACAGGATTTTTAAAATATTATGAGGGAGGTTTTTTTTTGAAAAACGCATTAGATATTCTACAATTTGCAATGAATATGGAACTCCAGGGGCAAAACTTTTATGTAAGTTTCAGTGATAAAGTGGAAAACCCCGTGGCTAAGAAAATGTTCGAGTCCTTAGCTAAGGAAGAGAAAAGACATTATGATATTCTAAAAAAAGAGCATGATAATATTGAAGTGAACCAGGAATGGTCAGGGCTGGAAGATCTTGATGAATACAAAGGGGAAAGTATATTTGAGGTTCGTAAGGAAGCGGAGGATATTTCTCCGGAGGATCTGAAAACCTCCACCTCGGATATATCCATTCTTAGAATGGCTTATCTAATTGAAAATGACTTTGCGGAGTTTTATAAAAAAGCAATTGAAAATACCGAAGATCCCAAAGGTAAAAAAATGCTGGAGACCCTTTATGAATGGGAAAATGAGCACCGAAAAGTATTTTATGAAGAGTATCAAAAAGCCATGAAGGATAACTGGTTTGATCAGGGATTCTCTCCATTCTAAACAAACAGCGCTGCAATAAAAACCCCTAAGGACGGTTGATGCCTCCCTAGGGGTTTTTTTAAATAGTAAGAGAAATAATTTTTTCTATGAGTTTAAGACAGTTCCTTTAACATTTGTAAGGATGCTTCGATAAATGCGGGCAAATCCTTAGGGGTTCGACTGGTAATAAGATTTCGGTCTATAACCACTTCCCGGTCCACGTAATTGGCTCCGGCGTTTTTCACATCCACGATAACGGACTTGTAGCATGTCAGGGTTCTACCGCTTAATACTTCAGCGGTTACCAGTAACTGAGGCCCATGACAAATGGTAAATACCGGTTTTCCCAGGGTAAAGTAGTTTCGAAGAAAATCCACAATTTTGTCATCGGAACGAAGGACATCGGGAGAAAAACCCCCGGGAATCAAGAGGGCTTCAAAATCCTCTACGGAGACATTACTTGGGACTTCATCAATTGTGACGGGATTTTCCCGATTTTTATCCACAACCTGTTCTCCTTTTTCCTTTCCGATATGAACTAATTCGTAGCCTGCATCTTTAAAAGCTTCAGCGGGCTTACTGTACTCCGACTCTTCATAAAGTTTTCCGATTAAAACACCAATTTTTTTCACATGATTACCTCCTTTAAATAATTACGATAAAAGACTTTCGAGTTTTTCGAAACCCGAAGAATATAATAGCATTGATACCCGAAATATATTAAAATAATCAAAGGGGTATAAGAACCTTTTTCCTAGGATGCTTTGGAAAAAGCTTTTAAAAAGGCTTAGCTTGTTATATGATTTTAATAAGATAAAAAGAAGCTTGGAGGAGTTGGGGAAATGATAAAATGTTATAGCTATGAGACCATAATTGGCTACATTACGATGATTGAAAATGATGGATATCTGGTGGAAATCCGTTTTGGAAAAGAGGAAAAAGCTCCTTTTCCATTGGAAGAGACCCCTTTAATAACAAACGCTTATCGTCAGTTACTGGAGTATTTTCAAAGGAAGAGAAGAGTTTTTGACTTGCCCCTAAGGCCTCAGGGTACGGATTTTCAACGACGGGTATGGTCCGCCCTGCTGGACATTCCTCATGGGCAAACAAGAACCTATAAGGATTTAGCGATAAAAATTCGAAGTCCAAAGGCTTTTCGAGCCGTAGGCATGGCCAATAATAAAAACCCTCTGCCGATTCTTATTCCCTGTCATCGGGTGATCGGAAGCAACAGGAAATTGATAGGGTACCGGGGCGGATTGGATATAAAAGAAAAATTGTTAGAGATTGAAGATGTAAAGGACTATCAAAGAAATTAATGCTTTTTTTTCCTTCTATGAAAGATCTTGATAAATAGGGAAATACAAGACTAAGAATGATACACTAAAGAAAAAAGTATAAAGGAGCACAAGAATATGACTATAAAAAATGAAATTCCCTATGTAATCACCTTTGACTCTACCCATGCCGCTATGGAAGCGGAGAAGAGGCTAATAAAAACCGAGGCGAAAGTCCATGTGATTCCTACCCCTAGACAAATTACGGCAAACTTCGGTCTATCCATAAAAATTTCCGGTATCGCCCAAGAGGATCTGGAGAGTTTGTTGGAGGAATTGAAAATCGAGAAGAAAGCCCTTTATCGAATGGAAAGTTTCCATAAAATCGAAAAGGTTATCTAGGCTGTTGACATAAAGAGGGAAAGTAAAAAGTACTAGGATTAAAAGGCGAACAGAAAAATCAATTGCTACAGAGTAGAGGAGATTTTATAAAAGTAACGTTGTAAACACATAGATACGGAAAGGAAGGAAAATTATGGCACATAAATTTGACCCGAAGAATAAAGAAAAGCTTAATTCCAAGGAGAGAAGAGAAAAACTGCCTCCGGAAATAATTCTACAGAAAGCGGGGTTACAGTCGGGGGATTATATGATTGATATCGGCTGCGGTGTGGGATACTTTAGTATTCCTGCAGCAGAGATGGTAAAGGCAAAGGGAAAAGTTTACGCCTTGGATACTTCCGAGGAAATGACGGAGTTTTTAACAGCGGAGTTAAATACCTCAGGGATCGAGAATGTGGAGGTATTAAAGTCTACAGAGTACGGTTTTCCCCTGGCGGGGGAAACAGGAGATATGTTGTTGATGTCCATGGTCCTTCACGAAGTGGAGAATAAAAAGAGGTTTTTACAGGAAGCCCGGCGAACCTTAAAGCCCTCGGGGAAAATCTTGATCATTGAATGGGATAAAAAAGAGACGGAACAAGGTCCGCCTCTTAAACATCGCCTGGATACCCGGGAGACGAAAAGTTATTTGCTTCAAGCAGGGTTTAATAATCCTGAAACAATAGAACTTCATGAGGTTTCAAACACCTTCTATATTGTCACCGCCAAGGCGTGATCACCTTTGCGTTTTACTCGTCTGTTAGTTCCTGATGTAGAAAGCTCAAAAAGTCCGCCCATTCTTCGATGATTTTGTATATGGGTTTTCCATGTCCGTGGCCCGCTTTTTTCTCCAGTCGAAAAATTACGGGATTGGAAGCATCGGGATGATTCTTTGCCGCCTCTTGCAAGGTTGCCGCAAATTTCATGGCATGGGCGGGAACCACCCGGTTATCTCCTTCCGCCGAGGATATTAAAATCGGTGGATAGATCTTTTTTTCATCAACGTTATGAAGTGGAGAATACTTATATAAGAACTTAAAGTGTTCCGGGTTATCCGCCGTACCATATTCCGGAACCCAGTAGCGGCCGATGGTAAACTTATGGTAACGGAGCATATCAATCACCGGTACAGAGGAAATTACTGCACCGAATAAATCCGGACGCTGAATCATGGATGCGGCAACTAAAAGTCCGCCGTTGCTACGACCGTAGATCCCCAGCTTTTCAGGGGAAGTATAGCCTTGATCCACTAACCACTCCCCGGCGGCAATAAAGTCCTCATAAACCCTTTGTTTATTGGAAAGCATACCTCCCTGGTGCCAAACATCACCGTACTCTCCACCGCCACGAAGGTTGGCCACCACATACAGGCCGCCCTCTTGTAACCAGGGAAGGATTCCCGGGTTGTACTGGGGGGTTAAGGAGATGTTAAAGCCGCCGTAACCGTAGAGCAAGGTTTTGTGGGGCTGATCCAGAGACAGTTCCTTTTTCCCCGTAATAAACAGAGGGATTTCTGTACCGTCCTTGGACGGAATGAACACTTGACGGGTTTCATATTCTTCTTGATCAAAGAGGACCTTTGATCGGCAAATTTCCGTAAGGTCGTCAACCACAAAGTTGTATTTATAAACAGTTGCAGGAGATAAAAAATCCGTCGTTCCGATATACATCTCCCGATGGTTTCGTTTCCCGCTGAGGCCTATAATACTGGAGAACTCCGGAATGTTAATCATGCCTTGGTATTCTCCTTGGAAGTTATAGATAACCAGCTCATTACAACAATCTCTTAAGAGGGTTAGGACAAAATGCTGGTGTACCATACGAGCCTCTTGAATAACCGCGGTTCCTTCGGGAATGATTTCCTTCAGGGCACCATTGGTGCCGTTAATAGAGATCTGTATCACACGCTTTTTACCCGCGTCTAAATCCGTTAAAAAATAAAAGTCGGTACCGTTATTGGAAATGTAGCGAACTTCAGCCTCTCCTTCTTCAAAGACCGGCAAAAATCCTTTTTCAATTCGATCCAGATCCATTACATAGAAACCATTTTTCGGAGAGGTTCCCCGGCGAAGGTAAAGACATAAAAATCGATAATCGTCAGTGATCAGAGGTTGAAAACCCAGTTCCTTATCCTCGGAATCTTCATAGATTAACCGGTCCTCTTCCTGAGGGCTGCCCAGTTGGTGGTAATAAACCTTAGCATAATTTCCCTCATTCTCCTCAGCTTGGGTGGAAGGGTCAGGGAAACGGGTATAATAAAAGCCTTTGGAATCTCCGTCCCAGGCAATTGCGGTAAATTTCACCCGGGTGATTTTCTCGGAAAATTCTTCTAAGGTATCGCTGTCGATTATTCGAATTTCTTGCCAGTCACTGCCCTGTTTTGAACGGCCATAGGCAACATATTTTCCGTCTTTGCTGACAAAATAATTGCTAAGGGCAACGGTTTGATCATCACTGAACTTGTTGGGGTCTATTAATACCTTAGTCATAGGATCCCGATCTTTTTTAACATAGAGCTTAGGCTGATTCTCTTTCTCCGAAGCTTTTAGGAAATACAAAGAGCTTTGTACCCGCTCGGGCACATAATATTTGGTATAGTGAAAATGGTTTTGCAACCGGAATTTGTAATCTTCCCTTTTTTCAATTTTAGAAAAATACTCCGCTGATTGATATTCCTGAGTTTTTAACCATTCTTTAGTTTCTTTTAGATCTAAATCCTCTAAATAGCGGTAAGGGTCGGATACGTTGGTTCCATGAATTATCTCTTCTTTTTTGTAGTTATTGGATTTGTTGTCGTTGGACGTTGTCATAAGATCCATCACTCCCGTTTAAAATTTTTAGAAAAATTCTTGGTTTCAAGCCAAGAAAACAGGTCCTCGGCTAAATTTTCATAGGTAAACTCCTCTAGTTTCCCTTCATAGTTTTTAAGGGACTTTCGATAGAGGGGGTCATAATAATCCAGTATCAAACGTTCAATCATCCTTTCATAATTCTTGGTCTGTAAAGCCAAGGCCAGATCCTCCACTTTTTCCTTCCCGAGGATTTTTTTTAAACGTTGAATTTTATACATAAGATCATCCCGGGACAAATTCTGATCGGTTACATAATCCTGATAAAGGAGGGCAATGCGGTTCTTAAGAGAGGTCTTTACCAATACATGATTTTTTGACGTGATTAAGCCTTGGTAAAGTTCCTCGGGAACCATAACCTTTCCGATTCGCCGACTCTCCATTTCCACAAAACAATAGTTTTGGCTAAGTGATGATAGGGTAGCATACATCAAGGACTCGAAATACTTTTGAGAAGGGGAGGAGCCCGGATACATGATTTCTCCGAAGACGGATCCGCTATTTTGGGCCAATCCTTCAAGGTCCAGTACCGGAACGCTTCTTTTTTGAAGAAGGTTTAAGATTTCTGTCTTGCCTACCCCGGTATAACCATGGAGTACTATGAAGTTCATTTTTTCTCCGAAGGCCGCCAGCTCTCGCCGAACAAAGCCCCGGTAGCTCTTATAGCCCCCGTCCAGCTTCACTACGGGAAAGCCTAAGGACTGAAGGTGGGCTACCAATAAGCCGCTGCGCATACCGCCCCGATAACAATAAAAGATCACTTGACGATTTTCCCTGGAATAGATGCGGATTTTTTTTTGTAGATCTTCCAACTTTTCATGGCCATAGACCAAGGCTAAATTTTTCGCACGATCGGGATCTTTTTTATAGAGGGTTCCTACCTCGTGACGTTCTTCATTAGTCAGAATCGGAAAATTGATGGCACCGGGGATATGGTCCTCTTCAAACTCTTTAGGGGTTCGAAGGTCAATAATCGGTTCAGCGCTGCCCGGTAAAACTTTTTCAATGGTTATGGTTTTCATATTGCACCTGCTTTTACTTGGATTCTTAATAAGATATTAATATTGTACCTTAGTTGTAACAAAAATCAAAATGCTAAGACAAATTAATCTTTTTTGCGTATATTAATAGTATAACAGGTGTAAAACCGGAATGGAGGGATGAAGGTGAAAAAAGTGTACGCAGGTAAATGGACCTTAGCCATTACCTTTATTTTGCTTGGAGTGAGTATTTTATGGAATATGTATGGAACGCCGCAGATTGCCGTTGCAGATTTTTATCCCCTGGTGTTCGTATTTTTAGGACTGGAGTTAATTATCAAAGCGCTGGTTCGAAAAGGGAGACCGGTATCCTTAGAGGGAGGGAGTATTCTTCTGCTGGTACTGATCATGATTTTTATTAATGTGATGCCCTTTTCCTTTTTTGGTCCCCGATCCAATGATCTTTTTTCTGAGGATCACCCGGTAGGTGAGTTTTTTCGAGAGCTTTCCCAAGGGAATTTTGTCATTAATTTTGAGGGTATTGGAAGATTTAATACAGACTATGAGATAGAAGAGTCTTTCATTCCGGAGGATTTGAATGCCATCAAGGTTCAAAATGCATTTGGAGATGTATTTGTCGAACCTTGGGAGGAAGAAGACATAAGGGTGATCATACAGGTGCAGTCCAACAATGAGGATGAAGAGTACGTAGAGGATCTAAGAGAGGAACTCCTGTCCTCGGAGATTCTCCCGGAAGGAACTTTGGTTTTAACTTCTAACAATCGACGGTATTTGGAGGACGCAAGGGTGAACAGTCTTAGAATGAATTACCGGATACTTATCCCCGAGGGCAAAATTTTCTCATCCCTGGAGATAGTTAATGAGTTCGGAGATGTAGGCATCTCGGAAACAGAAGG
>PWEO01000028.1 GCA_003553525.1 Clostridiaceae bacterium | reverse complement strand
TCGTAACATTTCCCTTTTCCAAATCCAAATCATCCACATCGGGGATTCTGCCGGCACCATGGAACACTCCGTCACATTCAAATTTGACTTGTTCCCCATTTTTTTTGGCCTCAATGACATATTTTCCGTTGACTTTTTCGATTTCAGTAGGCTCTGTATTCAAGTGAATTTCAATTCCCAACTCTTCGGACCGCTTTTTCAGCAGGGATACCAGCTCCTGATCGAAGGCTTTCAGCAGGGTATCGCTTCGATGAAGTATCTGCACCTTGGCACCGCTAAGCGCTGCAATATGAGCAAATTCGAAGGAAATATAGCCCCCTCCGATAAAGACCATCTTTTTCGGCAACGAAGCAAGCTCTAAAAAATCCTCACTGTCTCCTACGTGCTCCACTCCTTTTATCCGGAGAGGACGGGGCTTTGCTCCCGTGGCCAGTACAATATGCTGGAAGGTGATCTTGGTATCCTTTACGAGAATTTCATTTTCATTAACAAAGGAAGCCACACCATGATAGGCATCAATCCCTACCGATTGATAGCCTTCTTCACGACTCTTGGGAACATTTTCTGTAAAAGAGCGCTTAAAATTCATCAGATCTTCCCAATTGATTTTGCTCTCGCCTTCAATGCCAATCCCTTTCATTCTTTGCAGCCGATCAATAATCTCTGTCGCTCCGACCAGCACTTTTTTAGGATCGCAGCCACGCAGTGCACAGGTTCCGCCATAATCTTTCTTATCAATCACGGCAACGCTTAAACCTGCATCTCGACACTTATAGGCTACAGCTGTCCCGCCTGCTCCGGTTCCAATAACCACCAAATCATAATTTTTCATTATCATATCCTCCTTGTATCTTTTTTTGATATTTAACAAGCACGGCTCTAACCGGGGGCGCCAGATCCATGGCCTCGCTAGGTCCCTGGGATCCTTTTTCGTATAGCTTTACTTCCTTAGTGTGCTTTCCTGCCCAGTCGATCAGAGTATCCGTCCATTTCCACGAAGCCTTCTCCAATCGCCTGCATCATGCCGTATTCAATACCGTTATGAATCATTTTTACATAGTGTCCCGCTCCTCCTTTAATGATATTTTCAATATTCAGATTTATACCCATGGTTTTCTTCTAGCAAACTAGTTTGTCGGTTGTCTCCAAAACTTGATGGGACAATACGGATTTTAATATAGCAAAAAAAAGACACCAACCCTAATTAAATGATTGGTGCCTAAAAAATTCTATCTTTCTTTGATTCGCTTCACAGCTCAGGTTGCTATTTCACCGGCTTAAGCTACTCTTCTACCAGTTTCGGCTCGAAGCACATATGACCGGTAATGTTTTTCGCCTTTTCCTTCGGATCTTCATAGGACCAGGCTCCGTTTTCCAGCCGTTTTCCATCCACTTCAATGTGATAGTAGGTGGCCTCCCCTTTCCAGGGACAAGTGTACTCTTTGTCGCTTTTCGTAAAAAACTCCATATTTACATCTTTCCTGGGAAAATAATGATTATTCTCCACCACTTCGGTGTGATCGCTTTTCGCAAGTAACGTGTCTTGATAAATCGCTTTCATTCTTACCCTCCTTTCGTCGTCATTTATATACTTTTCCTGTATGCCTTTTTCTGTTTTTAAACATTCTGTTTTCAACTCTTCGTTAAAAATCCTTCTCCAGAGAGACTCCCAACCCGTCGGCAATACGGTTAACATAGTTAAAATAAGCCGTTACTTGATTGATATCAAAAATGTCCCGATCAGTAAATCCGGCTTTATAAAGAACCTGCACATCTCTTTGAAGCATTTTTGCCGGACTTTCCGTTAATTTTTTTGAATAATAGAGCATCACTTTTTCCTCTTTAGAAATGTCCGCCTTTGTAAAATCCTCTGCTACGGCTTTCATCAGTGTTTCATTTTCCGACGCATGACGAAGAGACTCTCCGTGATGGGCCGTTCAGTATTCACAGGCATTGGTACTGGAGACCACCACCGCAATCATTTCCCGTTGACTTCTGGTAAGCCCGGATTCACCGAACATAATCTGTTCATAAAGATTTAAATGGGCCTCCATCACATCGGGATGAATGCTATGCACTTTCAATATATTCGCCACTTCATTTCCCGTACGTCCTGTAATTCGTTGGTAAAGATCTTTCAACTTTCCTGTGGCATTCTCTTTCGATATTTCTTTTATCCATGGCATACGATCACTCCTTATATAATTTCCTCAGTTTCATGGTTAAAATTTAGTTCTACGTTGTGCTATAATAAAGAAAACCCTTAAAGGAGGCAACAGTTTTGAACAAGCTTTGGTACCTCTCCCAGATAAAACTATTTGATAGTCTTTCAAAAGAAGAAATCCAGTATATGCATGATTTCACAACCATGACCACCTACTCCAAGGGAACCCTTATTCAGCGCCCTGACAACCCTTTAAAGGGACTGTATTTTGTAAAAACCGGAAAACTCCGGCTTTATGCCCTTCATGAAACCGGAAAGGAATATACCATCGGAATTCTTCAAAAAGGAAACTCCTTCGGATCCACCAATCTGTTTGATCTCGGAACAAACAACGCTTATATTGAAACCCTTGAAGAATCTTTGGTCTGTCATTTTGAAAATCAGCAGTTGGAAGAATTCCTGATCAACCGTCCCCAGTTAATGCTTGCCATTATCAAAACCCTGGGTAAAAAAATTGAAGGGCAGCAGGAAATGCTGGAGGAATTGGCCTTTTATGACCTTCGTCACCGGGTGTTGTTTTGGCTAAAAAAACTGAGCTCCGAATTCGGAATCGAGGAAGGTGAATACTACATCATCGACCTTCCTCTTAGCCATCAGGACCTTGCAAATATGGTGGGGGCTACCCGTGAAGGGGTTTCCGGAATTCTCTCGACTCTTTCAAAAGAGGGCCTGATCATCACTGCACGAAAGCGGATTCGCCTTCATCGGAGCCTTCTAATGAAATAATTACATGAACGGTTAATATAAAGAGCATCCAGGGTCTGTTAAATAAGACCTTTTTCTTTTAAAAACTCCCGGGCTACATCTTCAGGGTCTTCATTGAATTCTTCCACCCGGTAGTTCATCTCCATCATTTCCTGATCACTGATTTGTCCCCCTAATCGGTTCAGAACCTCTTCCAGTTCCGGATATTCTTCTAAAGTTTCCACTCTTATTATCGTACCCGCAAGATACGAGGGAAAGAAGTTCAAATCATCCTCCAGCACCCGAAGTTCATGAGCACTGAGCAGACCATCGGTGGAAAAGGCGTTGATTACGTCCACCTCTTCCTGCTCTATGGCTTGATATTTTAGACCGATATCCATTTCTACCGTTCTTTCGAAATCGAATCCGTAGTGAGCCGCCAGCGCGTCAAACCCGTCGTCCCTTTCATAAAAATCATATTCCGCACCAAAAATAATTTCTTCCGAATGCTGTGCTAAATCCGAATAGGTATAAATTCCTTGCTCATCGGCAATCCTTTCTCTCAAGGCTAATGCAAATGTATTATTAAATCCGTAGAGCTCCAGCCATTGCAGATCAAAATCTTCAAGATAGGCATCCTTTGTTTCCTGATACATTTCCTGCGGATCCTCTATCAGTTCCTGATTTAAAACAAACATCCAGGATGTTCCTGTATATTCAGGATAAATATCAATTTCACCGGACAAAATCGCCGGGTGAATATTCGATGTACCGCCTCCGATGCCCAGATTTCTTTCCACCTCAATATCAGTATGCTCCTCAATCATGATACTGATCATTTCTCCGAGAATGTACTGTTCAGCATGAGGCTTGGAAGCCACCACCACTTTGCCGTCATCTTCATTGCAGCCCACTAAAAAAAGGGCACCGATTATAAGACCGAGAGCTCCAAACCATACTATTGTTTTTTTTATTTTCATTTGCCTTCTCCTTCCATCTTTTATTGAGTCCTTACAATAATCATACAGGAAGTATTTCTATTATTCTGTAAAACACATTACATACATACTCTTCTTTTTTTGATAAAGTGGGTATTAATAATTAATAAGTAAAAAATATGGAGGGATTAACATGTTACAGCCTTTAAAACTGGAAAACTATGTACAGGATATTGCCCTGCCGGAAAATCTTCGTTTGGCTTTTATGATTCGTGAACAAAGAAAGAGTTGTGGTAAAATCGGCTGTCCACTGGATTACTATAATTTTGCTTTTGGAGAATCTCCTTTCCCCGTACCGAAACCCATTATTGAATCCCTTAAAGAAAATGCATACCGGGGAAATTATTCGGAGTCTCAAGGAATTCCCGAACTTCGGAAGGAAGTTTGCCGGTTTTATAATGAAAAATACAACCTCTCCATTGATCCGGAACGGGTATTTATCGGACCGGGCAGCAAGACCTTGATCCATATGATTTTAAACAGTGTGGAAGGAGATATTATTATTCCGTCCCCTGCCTGGATCGGATATTTTCCCCAGACGAAACTTTTGCATAAGCGTTTTTTGAATTACCGACTTCAAAAAGAAAATGGCTATAAAATTCAGCCCTCGGATTTGGAAAATTTACTTAAAAACCAAACAAAAGAGCAGCACCTTCTCCTATTAAATAATCCCCATAATCCTACGGGAGCGGTTTATACAAAAGAGGAATTGCTCGCTATAAAAGAAATCTGTGAAAAGTACAATATCTTTGTCATTGCCGATGAAATTTACGGTCTCACTACTTATC
>PWEO01000104.1 GCA_003553525.1 Clostridiaceae bacterium | reverse complement strand
CACTGCTTCCTCCTCGGTAAGTCCTTCCCGTTCAAAATAAAAGACCATCTCCGGAAGCTTTTCGTATCTTGAAAGATGTTGGGATTCACCGTTCACCAATTTTATATAAGGATGGTAATGGGGAATTGTTCGATCGATAAAGGCTTTTCCCCGATGATTGATAAATCCCTGGGCGGTGTCCAGCAGGATAATTACCGTATCACTATTTACAAAATCGCTGTAGCTCCCGCTCATCCGGTCCGCCATCACACAGTTTCCCGGAGTTTTAAGCCAGCAGTCCCAACACCCGATGCAGGGAATGATTTCCTGATCCTTAAAATCAAAAACACGAACTTCTTCCTGGTATAGTTGATTAATGCCGGAATAAACCGTAAAATTTTTATTTTTTCTCAGATCAAATAGGGTTTTCATCGTTCATCTCCTCTGATTTTACAGTTTAGATACTGATCCACCACACTTATGTATTTTCTTATTATAACGCAAAAAAAAGGGCCCCATAAGGTACCCCGGACGGAGAACTTCTCCTGTTTCAGGAAGAGAGGATCTCCGCCTTAAGACGGAGATTAACTATAAAGGGATGCAGGTAATTATAAAATAGCTCTTTCATACAGTTCATTTTCCTCTGCCATCGCGGGACCCATCCACTGGATTAAATCAACTAATCACTATTACCGGTATAATCTCTTTTGAGCATCGACATAATGATTCCGTCCTCTAATTTTCCCTTGATTAAATCTCTCTCCCGTAGGATCCCTTCCTGAATAAAATTTAGCTTTTTCAGTACTTTAACCGATGCATGATTACCCGGGGTGATGGTCGCTTCAATTCTGTTAAGATTTATTTGATTGAATCCAAAATCCATAACGGCCTGTACGGCTTCTGTGGCATATCCTTTACCCCATTGTCCTTGGGTGATGTCATAACCGATTTCTGCCCTTCTTGCCCCTTCATTAAAGTCTCCCAAACAGCATGTACCGATTAATTGATTCGTTTCTTTTAAGATTATTCCCCACGTGATTTCCTCATTTACCGCCAACTCCGTTTTATATCGTTCGATAAATTCCAGGGATTCCGCCTTTGAAGTTACCGGATAAAAATATTCAAATTTAGCCACTTCTGGATCCCTCAGCATTTCATATAATTGCTCTACATCACTCTTTTCAACTTGTCTAAGCCTCAGCCTTTCAGTTTCCAGTTCCGGAAATGGAACAAAGCAACGATTGATCATTCGCTCACTCTCCTATCATAAATCCAGGCAGACCTCTGTCCTGCGTCTAGATATTCTTTATCTTATTATCTGAGGATGTCTAGATATTCTTTGGTTTTATACATTTTTTGCCTCTACCAATGACCTTCGGTATTTATCATTCTAATATCATTTATACAAACCAGGTAAGCAGCCCTACCCCAATGACAATCGAAAGTCTGGCTAATCCGACTTTCTACATAAAAATATTCGCATACAACATCAGTGCGATGCCGGTTAGACCTAAGGCCAACATGATTTTCCAGTGTTTTTTATTCATCCGTCTCACCTCGCAGTATTGATTGTGAAAGATTCTTATACCCTTCTTTTCATATTCGTCATTTATAGGGTTTATTCCTGCTGAATCAGCAGAAAAAATTGTAAAAGCATCCGAAAGGCAACCAAAGGGGACGGAGGTGTTTGGTTGCGAAGCCTTTCGGCCAACCGTTTACCTCCGTCCCCTTTGGTTGCCCTTTGTGTGGCTTTTAAAATTGCAGGGACTTTGCAAATATTCGTTCATATCCTTCTGTGGCGCCGAGTTCCATATAATCCATAATGTTGGCCAGGGCCTCGATTTCCCGACGGACCCGGGTGGACATCAGTGCCATGTAGGCGCCGGTTTTTGAGGCATTTCCCACATATACGATTTTTTCCCGTACTTCCTCGGGTAAAATTCCCGTTCCCACTAAGCTGTCCGCTGTTAAATGAGCGCCGAACTGCCCCGCGATCAGCACCTTATCCAAAGCCGACATATCCATGCCTGCTTGATTCAGCAATGCATAAAATCCGGATAAGATAGCACCCTTTGCCAGTTGTACCTGTCGAACATCCCCCTGGGTAATAAGAATTTCCTTGGGACCTTCGTTTAACACAAACACCCGCTTGGTACCCTCCAATCGAATCAGATTGTGTCGATAATCCCCGGGCTCCAGTTTTTCTTTTTTAATAAAAGCCCCGTTTTTCTTTACCAGGCCGATGCGAATCAGTTCTTTTAATGCGGATAATATTCCGCTTCCGCAAATGCCCTTAGGCTCCATATTTCCGATGACCTCAAGTTCAATTCCTTTCTCAGTGATTTGAACCTCTTCGATCGCTCCCTCAGCGGCCCGCATCCCGGAGCTGATGTTCATCCCTTCCAGGGCCGGTCCTGCCGCACAGGAACAGGATACCAGTTTGCCTTTTTGGGATAGGACAATCTCACCGTTGGTGCCGATATCAATAAACAACAGATTTTCCTCTGTGCGGTGCAGCTCCGATACGTAGGCTCCTGCCACAATATCCGCCCCGATGTAGGATGAAACCGAGGGAAGTGCGTAAACCCTTGCGCCGAAGGCTCCATCAATACCAATATCTGCTGCAGGAATGGTTTGAGCCCGAAGAAAAACCGGGGCATAAGGGGATATCCCAATGGATGTGGCCTCAATGCCCAACAGGAAGTGCAGCATCGTACAATTTCCCGCAATGACAATCTCGTAAATGTTATCCCGTTGGATCCCGGCCTTTACAGTCAGCTCTTCTATTAATGTATTGATCCCGTCAATGATGGCGCTCTGCAGCTTTCCGGCTGCATCTTCATGCTCCATTTGATAGGTGATTCGGGTCAGCACATCCAGTCCGAATTTTTTCTGGGGATTAATCATCGCTGCGGTTGCCAGTTCCTCTCCGGTAGCTACATCAACGAGGGAGGTGACCACAGTGGTGGTTCCGATATCAATAGCGACTCCGTATAATCGGTCGGTACTGTCTCCGGTCTCTAGAGCGATCAGCTCTTCTCCGTGAAATACTGCGGTCATGTTCTCTTCGATTTTTTTATGATTGGTAAAAATTCTCCAGTCCAGTTGATCCGTACCCAAGGCGTTACAGATCGCCTCTTCATAGGAAATTTGCCGCTGGAGGGAGGGCTTTTCGATTTCAATATATCTTTTAGAAACCCCAGGCTGAAATGTAAACTCCGGTAGATAGCCCGTGGAAAGTACTTCATGTTTTCCCTCTTCCTGAAGAATCTCCAGGGTAAGGTCCCCTTTAGGAATTACCAGACAGGACAGGCGTACCCCGGTGCGTAGTTCCTGATCACTTAAAAATCCCGCTTCGGTTTCCGTAACCTTCGGAGGATCTCCTGCTAGAATTCGCACCTTGCACTTTCCACAGGTGCCTTTTCCGTTGCAGGGACTGTCCACATAGACGTCGTTCTCCAGTAAAATTTGCAGCAAATCCTTCCCTATCTCATATTCCAGTACATTTTCCTGCATCTGAATAGTAATCTTAGGCATCACTTTTGTCCTCACCTTCCCGGAGGGCTTCAAGCATGGCCTGAACATTTTTCAGCGGCGACTTCATTCCCAGTCCGCAGGCGGGGGCGATGATGTTGGAGCCGTCCTTGACGGATTTTTTCGTAAGCTCGGAAATCTTTTCCGGGTCGCCAAACTCGATGGTGTACGTACTGACATTACCCATTAACAAGCGGTCCCCTAAGTTTTCCCTCGCCTCTTTGATGCTGACAATGGAATCAAAGCTGAGTACGTCACTTTTAATTTGATTTACCTGGGGATAGACTTTTTTCATCTGCCCGCAGATGTGCACAATCGTACCTACTTTTTCCTGTTGGATTCCCTCTACCAGCTGATTAATATATTTTACCGCAAACTCCTCGAAAAGTTTCGGTCCCAGAATCTCGCCTGTACCGCTGGGGTCAGAGATGGCAATAATATCCGCACCGGCAGCGATCTGCTTTTTCGCAAAGGCCAGCAGTTCCGCTGTAACAAAGGCCATAAATTCATGGGCCTTGCTGTTTTTCTTTCGAAGCTCCTTATAAAAGGTAACCGGTTCCATGATGGAGCTTGCGGTACTGATGGGTCCCGTCAGATTTCCAATGATGGGTACTTTGGAATTTCGTGATTTTAAGATTTTGATCGCATCGATCACCACTTTGGACCGGCCGGATTCGTGATTGATTTTCGAAACCCTTTCCCACTCCGTAACAGAGTTCAGCGGATACTGTACCACATGGGGCTCATAAATGTTGGATCCGAGGTCCACCTCGGCACCGAAATATTCCGCCTCCACCGTCATGCAAAAGGGCACACCGAAGTTTTCAAAACAGCCCTTCTCATATACCGCTTCCGCCAAATCCGCCATCATTGTCGCGTCGCTGTGGGCATCAATAAAATTCAGCCCCTTCTCTTCAATAACCTCCGTGGTGATCATATTCATCATGCCTCCGGGACAAATACAGGGAGGTCGATCGACGGACTCCGTTTTTAGTACATTATTTAATCGTTCCTTTGGCAATAACATAACCACACCCCTTTCTAGGCTACCTGTAGCAGTCGTTTTACAAGTTTTACCGCTTCCACTGCATTTTTCGAATACCCGTCGGCACCGATGGTGTCCGCGAATTTTTTGGAAATCGGACCGCCGCCGACAACAACTTTTACCTCATCACGAATGCCCGCTTCCTTTAAGAGCTCTATCACGGTTCCCAT
>PWEO01000194.1 GCA_003553525.1 Clostridiaceae bacterium | reverse complement strand
TATTCATATTTTCATTGTTTCTATTCATATTTTCACGACCTTATCCGTTATACATATTCATGGCAATATCCAAGCCTTCCGACACAATGGTTTTCGCCGCCAAGGAGGCTTTTTCGATGGTGTCCGCCACATCCCGCTTTTCCTCATCCCCAAATTGGGACAGGACAAAGGAGGCAAGATCCTGCTGTTCCGGTCGGCCAACACCGATTCGAATTCTCGGAAATCCGTCGTCTCCCACTAGGCGAATGATACTTCGCATACCGTTGTGACTGCCGCCGCTGCCCTTTTTCCGAATGCGGAGTCTTCCGGGATCCAAGTCGATATCGTCAAAGATCACCACCAGATTTTCTATAGGAATCTTATAAAAGCTTACCAGCTCCTGGACGGATTCCCCGCTCTTGTTCATATAGGTTTGGGGCTTTGCCAGCACTACTTTCTTTCCGCCGATGCGTCCCTCTCCGATTAAGGCCTTATGTTTGATTTTCGTAATCTGAATGTCGGACGCCATGGCGATGGTGTCCAGGGCCAAAAACCCTACGTTATGCCGGGTGGTGGCGTATTTTTTTCCGGGATTGCCAAGCCCTACGATCACATAGGTTTCATCCCCGGATTCCCCGGACTCCCGCTGTGGTTTTTCCTTTTCAATTTTCCGAAAGAGTTCCATGATTTTTTCCATATTTGATTCCTCGCTTTTTGTACCGTGGGGTCGGACCGCGGCACCTGTATTATTTATAAAACTAAAAGCTTGTTTATAATCTAGTTTCAACGCTTGTATGCAACGCTTGTTTCAAAGCTAGTTTCAACGCTTGTATGCGACGCCTGTTTACAAAAAACAGATGTAAGGGCAGATTATCCCATCTGCCCATCAATCTTATTTGTTTTTATGTCTTTCAATCGAGACTTTTTTGTTTTATGTCTTTCTATCCGGATTTCTCGACTTTTAATCAAACAGCTTCGATACCGACTTGTTGTCGTGAATTCTTCGAATGGCTTTGCCAAAAAGCTTTGATACGGATACCACTGCGATTTTTTCCGAAAACTTATCTTCTCCCAGAGGTACCGTGTCGGTGACTACCAACTTCTCAATGGAGGAGTTGTTGATTCGTTCGATGGCCGGTCCCGAAAGGATCGGGTGAGTACAACACGCCTGCACGGATTTTGCTCCGAAATCCTTTAGCGCATTGGCCGCCTGGGTTATGGTTCCTGCGGTATCGATCAAGTCGTCTACAATTATGACGTTTTTCCCTTCAATCTCTCCGATGATGTTCATCACCTCGGATACGTTGGCCTTGGGTCGTCGCTTATCAATGATGGCAATGGGGGCGTCCATGATGTTGGCGAAGTTTCTCGCTCTGGTTACACTTCCCATATCGGGAGATACCACCACTAAGTCCTCCATGTTCTGCTTTTTAAAATACTCGGCTAAAATCGGCACACCCAGAAGATGATCCACAGGGATGTCAAAGTATCCTTGGATTTGAGAGGCATGAAGGTCCATGCTCAGCACACGGTCAGCGCCGGCTTCGGTCAACAGATTTGCCACAAGCTTTGCGGTAATCGGATCTCTCGCCTTGGCTTTACGATCTTGCCGTGCATATCCGTAGTAGGGAAGCACTGCGGTAATTCTTCCGGCGGAGGCCCGTCGGAGCGCATCGATCATAATCAAAAGCTCCATTAAGTTATCATTTACCGGGGGATTCGTGGACTGTACCACAAACACATCCACTCCCCGTACGGTCTCTTTGATATTTACGTAAATTTCTCCATCACTAAAAGTGGAAACGTAGGCGTTTCCTAAGGTCCCCCCGGCGTACTCCGCGACTTTTTCAGCCAACTGCGGATTGGAGTTTCCCGCAAAGAGCTTGATTTCAATACCAGCGGTATTCATTATTAAAATTCCTCCTTAAGGTTTTCAAATTTTTTCTTAACCCAGCCATCTATATTACGCTGCTCTCCCCGTTCTATGGCAAGAGCGCCTTTGGGCACTTCTTTGGTGATATTGGATCCGCAGGCGACGTAGCCGTATTCTTCCACGGTTACAGGGGCTACGATATTGGAATTGCTGCCCACAAAGGCATGATCCCTGATGGTGCTTCGGTGCTTGTTCTTGCCGTCATAATTGACAAAGATTACGCCGCAGCCGATGTTGACGTGCTTTCCGATATCCGCGTCTCCGATATAGGCAAGATGGGAGGCTTTGGAGTCATCTCCGATGACGGAGTTTTTCACTTCCACAAAATCCCCGATTTTTACCCGTTTTCCGATGGTGCTTTTGGGACGAAGGTAGGCGTAGGGTCCAATGGTGGAACCGGCCCCCACAATGGAATCCTTAATTGTGGAATTTTCCACAATTACTTTATCGGCAATTTGGCTGTTTTCAATAACGGAATTGGCTTTAATTGTAGCTTCTTCCCCGATAAGGGTTTTGCCCTTTAGCATGACGCCGGGCTCAATGATGGTGTCTCGGCCGATAATGACTTCCTCTTCGATATAGGTGTTCTCCGGATTGATCATGGTCACCCCGTTGTCCATATGCTTTTCCAGGATTCTACGGTTCATGATCTTTTGCACTTCCGCAAGCTGCACTCGGGAGTTGACCGCCATGATATCCTCGTAGTCATCGGTAATGTAGGCTCCGACTTTTTTGCCTTCCTGTCTTAGGATTCCTAAAATATCGGTTAAGTAATACTCGCCCTGGGCGTTGTTGTTATCCAGTTTCGGCAAGGTGTTTTTCAGCTCCTTGGAATCAAAGCAGTAAATGCCGGAGTTGATTTCTTTAATTTTCCGCTCCTGATCCTTCGCGTCCCGCTCCTCCACAATGCGCTCTAAAAGCCCTTCCTGGTCCCGGATGATTCGACCGTAACCGTAGGGTTCGTCGAGCTCTGCCGTAAGAACTGTTGCCTGGTGGGCTTCCCGGCTGTGATAAGCCATCAGTTTATCCAAGGTCTCTCCCCGAATCAGCGGGGCGTCTCCGTAAAGTACTAAAGTAATGCCTTCTTCCTGTATTTCATCGATGGCCACCATTACCGCATGGCCGGTGCCGAGCTGCTCTTTTTGTACCACGGTGTTCACGTTTTGGGGAAGACTTTCCCGAACCATATCCGCACCTTTTCCGATAACCACTGTGCTTTGGTCCACCAGGGATTTGCGTCCGTTATCCAATACATGCTGCAACATGGATTTCCCCGAGACCTTATGAAGGACCTTCGGTAATTTTGATTTCATTCTGGTTCCCTGTCCTGCGGCTAAGATGATTGCTTGAATTGCCATTTTTTCACCTCTTCGTTTTCTTTTTTAAGTAATAGTTTCCTCAAATCAAGGTTAGGGCCTTTCTTGTTGATTTGCCAATACGCTGAAATGCCATATCGGCTATTCTATTTTTTTATTGCTTTTGCTAAACTGTGTAAATATTTTATTCAAGTCCTGGATAAAGTTAACCGGGCTCCTGGTGAGAATATAAAAACGATTTCCCTTATCTCTTCATCCTGTACTAGTCTATTACATTTTAACAAATTTATGAAGGGTTTTGCAGAAAAAAAACAAAAAAGAAAAAAGAAAAAAGAAAGCCCTAGGGCTTCCTTATTCCGGTACTGCTTCGGTTTTTTCTTCCTCGCGGTCTTCCACATACCCTTCCTTAGCATCTTCTTCGCTTGTACCGATGGCTTCCGCTTTTACTTCGGCTTCCGCCGCCTCCTGGGCTTCAATCTCTTCATACCGTTCGAAAATAGCTTCCTGAATCATTCTTCGGGTGTCGGAATTGATTGGGTGTGCGATATCCCGGAAGTCACCTTCTCCCATTTTCCGGCTGGGCATCGCAATGAAGGGGCCGTTCTGTCCTTCAATGATTTTGATGTCATGTACTACGAACTGATCATCAAAAGTCACCGAGACCACTGCCTTCATCTTCCCCTCTGAGGTAATTTTTCGAATCCTTACATCTGTTACTTTCATCCTTTTACCACCTTCCTTATGCAAAATATTTTAGAAATGAATATGGGCTTAAGACAAAAATTTACCATATACTAATGTATTCTACATAAATTGGAGAATTCCTTCTTTCTTTGTGAAATTTTCTGAATAATTTTGGTTTTTTTTACATTCCCCTGTTTGCCGTGGGAATATTCGGGTAATAATTATTAATAACTAATAATGAATGTCAATTCGTTTGTTTCCCTGTTTATTAAAGCACCGATGCTTTATCAGAGTTTCAACCGTTTTGACTAAAGGAGGTGTATCCCATGGCAGAACCCAAAGAACACGCAGTTCACCAGGAGGAGCAAAGCAAATCATCAAAAGATGAATCCAATGTACGGGAACTCAGCGCCGGTAACAAGCAACAAGCGGAATCCGGGACGTATACTTCGGAAGATATTGAAAAAAACAAAGCAATTGCAGCCTTGGCCTATTTGATATTCTTTTTACCCTTACTGGCAGCCCAGGATTCATCCTATGCCCGATTCCATGCCAATCAAGGACTTTTATTATTCATCCTCGGTTTTGGCGGTAATACAATCTTAACGATCATTCCGATCCTCGGTTGGATTTTGATTCCTTTCTTCTCACTGTTTGTCATTATTTTGGCAGTGATGGGTATTTTAAATGCCGTCAACGGAAAAGCAAAAGACCTGCCGCTGATCGGTCAATATCGAATCATAAAGTAGGCGCTTAACTTGAGAGCTTCTAACCAAGTCTTCACCTCTCCCTTTTCCTCCGGCTTGGTTAATTATACTGAAAATCCCCGGG
>PWEO01000215.1 GCA_003553525.1 Clostridiaceae bacterium | reverse complement strand
CTCTCTTTAACCGCAATTTCAAAACCTCGAAGATATATTTCCCGAAGGGCTCGTTCATTGATATTACTTGATACCCGCTGTCGATTTCCTTCCTGGTTGTTTGCGCAAAAATGTTTTATGGTAGCTTTATTTCCCGGGATCCTTTGGCACCCTCGTATAGCTGCCGCAGCAATTTTCCCTGTAAGAAAAGGGTCCTCGCTATAGTATTCGTAGTTTCGTCCCCCAAGGGGGTTTCGGTGAATATTCATTCCGGGACCTAACCAAAAATCCACTCCATATTCTTTCATCTCTTTACCTATGGCCAGTCCTACTTCCTCTACAAGGTTAATATTCCAGCTTTGAGCAAGGGCTGTGGCTATGGGAAAAGCCGTGGCGAACTGATATACCACGGAGTGCTTAGCGGGATCTCCAAAAATTCGATCCTTAATGATCTTAGGCAAATACTCGAAAAAATCCATTGGTGCGTCCACCATTTTAATTTTCCCACGGGGTTGTATGCTAGAACGTTTTGACAAACGAAGACCCGCGGGCCCATCGGCCAGAACTGCATTTGGAACCCCTTTAGATACCAGTTTTGAAGTGGTATAGCCGGCGGCTCCCGGAACATTAAAATGATTTTGATTCAATAATGCTTTTTTCATACCGGAACCTACTACTAATTGTACTAAATCATCATCGGATAAATCTTGCATAAGCTTTTTTACCTTATCCCCTGGAGACATTTGATGTTTTTCATAATTGAAGGTTTCAATATTGATATCCCTGTTATTCAACTGAAATCTTGGCAAACCCTCTAGATCATCTTGGTATTCGATTTCTGCCGGTTTTATTTCCCGAACCTCGGAACGGGTTTTACATATATTTTGGTGAACGGAAGTAAATGCTTGCCTGTCTAGATTAAATACTGCACAGGGATTGGTATTTCTTGATGAGTTCCCCATGCGTAATATGTAATCCCCTTCATCGAGCATATATAACGCTTCGGCTTCATGGTAACTTGCGAAATTTTGAATATCCACAGTCAATTCAAAGATTTCCTCCTCTCCGGGAGTAAGTTCTTTAGTCTTGTGAAATGCCACTAATTTTTGATATTCCTTATTGATATGTACTTGAGGACAGCTAATATAAAATTGTATTATCTCTTTTCCAGAAAATTTTCCTCCTCGGTTTTTCACCCTGCATCGAAGACGTAACTGCATCTTTTCTACCTTTGCTCCCAAAAGCTCCAATTGAAAACAAGTATAACTCATTCCATATCCGAAGGGGTACTCAGGCTCTATATTATAGGAATCACAATAACGGTATCCCACATAAATACCCTCTTCATAAAAGGCATTCATAGGATTACCCCTCATATAACTGTAATCATCATAAAATGGCACATCCTCATAACGTTTATACCAGGTATCCGTAAGCTTCCCGGAAAAGTTTTTCTCTCCGCTAATAAGATCTGCAAAAGCCCTTCCTCCCTGACAACCTTGTTGAGCAAAATATATCAGTCCTTTGATTGCAGGAATTCCCTCGATAAATTGAAGATCAAAAGTTCCCCCGATATTGATTACTACAACTATGTTTTCATAAAAGCGTGCACACATTATTAAATTCTCTCTTTCCGTTTCCGAGAAATGAAAATCATCGGCCTTAAGCCATCGATCACTTCCTTCACCGGATTGTCTTGCAATCACGTAAATACATAGGTCTGATCCTTTGTTTTCAATGTCCCGCTTTTGTATCCTCCGCCCATGGGGATAACGAAAGGGCTGCTCCATCAGCTGTTGAAACTTTCGCCTTTTCAAATGTTCTTTCAATCGATGCTGATATTGTATTCTTGCATCTTCGTAGTCTTTTTCATAGTCCGCGATCCAATCCTTTGTGGTTATTTCAAAGCCCTTATCAATTAATCCTTCCATAATGCTGGTACTGCTGCGTTCATTAACTTCTCCGGAACCGCTTCCCCCTTTTATTGTGCGTTTTGCCCCAGCCCCGAAAAGCGCTATTTTCCCAGGCTTCACCGGTAAAATATCTTCATTTTTTAATAATACAATTCCTTCTAAGGCCGCATGATAAGCAATCCTCTCATGCTCTTCTTCTCGGGTGCTTTTTTCTTTCTCAAAACTAGCCTTTGTATTCATCCTCAATACCCCCTTTGAATTATGTTATTTTATCAGGAATTCTTTCCACTTAGGCAGATCCCTTTTCCCTTGGATATATCCGGTTTCATAACTTTTCACCAGTTTTTTATGATTTCTTTCCCGGTTGGACACCGACATTTGATCAGGATATACCAAAAAGGCCATCCCTTTTTTTTCTAAGGCCTCCAACTCTTCTAAGGTTTGGTTGTAGCGGATATGTCGTGTCATTAAGCCTTCAATGACCTTGGGGTATTTTCGATAATAGGTTTTAATTATCCCGGAGAATTTCACCGGAGATTTTCGATATCCCTTCGGCCGGGTAAGTATTACAAAAAACTTTTCAAATCCGTCTTGTTGAGCAGCTTCTAAAGCTACCCCGCCATCGATTCCTCCGTCCAAGTAACGTCTCCCTCGAAATTCAGTTATCGGCATAAACATCGGCATGGATGAAGAGGCTCGAATCATCTTCATCAGGTCCCGAATCTCCTCAACATTTTCGTTTTTCAAGTAAACCATTTTTCCTTGATCTATATCAAAGGCTCCCACCCGCATTTTGGCAGGATTATTTATGAATGTTTCAAAATCCAGAGGCAGTGCGGCATCTTTGTAAGGGGTATCTTCGTAAATATACTTTGCCCGAAAATATCCTTCCCCTTTTAAAAAAGAGGTCCCCCCTCCAAAATTTGGATCCTTAACCAAATCCACAAAGGATTTCTTCGCCCTGATCCTGTCTCTGGATAAATAATTCACACTATGACTTGCACCGGCTGAGATTCCCGCCACATAGTTGAAGTATAATTCGTTTTCCAACAGATGATTCAAAAATCCGGCGGTATAGCTTGCCCTCATTCCTCCCCCTTCAAAAATTAAGGCGGTATCTAAAATATTGTTTTGAATTTCCATAACAACACTCCTTAGAATAGAAACGCTTCTATTTTTCATTATATCCTATATTTTACATCTTGATAAGCCCTGTTATATAGGTTTTTCAACAGTATAAAGCGTACTTTTTCCTTAACTAAACTAGGAATTTTCTTGAGTTACAAGTTTCGGGTTTTCAGTGAAGACTTTTGCTAACTCCCATTTTGGATTTCCACTGTCTACAATGGTCATCTTAACAGTCCTTCGACTTTAATGAATTTATGTTCATATTTCTCCAAAAGAATAACCGTTATAATAGTTGATCAGCGATTTTTTTTAAATACTCAATATTTTCCCGGTCTTCTTCAATAAATTCATTAACTAAATTTATCGTAATCAATAAAATGTTTTTTTGAATCCGTTTAACAAAGCTCTCTCCGAAGTTCTTCCCCTCGAAGTCTTGCAGCTCTTTTAGTAGCCTTCGGAAAATTTTGGTGTATGCTGCCTGTATCTCGATGAACTTTTTATCCTTATACAAGTCATGTTTCATTAACTCATTTCCGATTCCCCTACGCTGACTTATTTCATCATAAAGACTTTCCAGGAAAAGATGGAGCTTTTCTCTGGGGGTTAACTCCTTGTTTAAAATTATTTCGAGGTTTTTCAGAGTTTCTTTCCAACTTAAATATACCACAGTAGTGGTAAGTTCCTCTTTGTCGGAATAATAATTATAAAGGGTTCCTACGGCTATCCCTGATTCTTTAGCGATCATACGCATACTGACTGCAGAATAGCCGTGTCTTCTGATCAATAAAACCACGGCATTAAAAATTTTTTGTTCAATATTTTCTATAATTTTCGGCATCGGATCCTCCTTGCTTTAGGGGCTCAACTTCTTCTATTTTAATTTATTCTATTCTAATAAATTATATTTGCAGATAGAAAATCACATATCATATAATGAACGTAAATTCATAATACCATAGTCTAATCAGAATGTAAAATAGTTTACAGACATGCATTGTATAGGAACCATTGTTTAGCATTAAGCCATAGAAAAAACACAACACAGGGCCCTTCGAACCTTTCCCCTAAGGTTCAAACCCGTGTTGTGTTTTTTTCGATCTTGCATTTATGGTTAATTCTTTAAGGAGGCAAATTTACCAAATCATCAATTCCTTTGAAGCGTCTTCCAAATCTTTTCTGAAATCCGGATGCGCAATGGCAATCAGACGCTTAACCCGTTCTCTTAAAGGGGTCCCCCGTAGGGCTGCCACACCATATTCTGTTACAACGTAGTCCACATCATTTCTCGACAAAGTAACCGCAGCTCCCGTCATTAGATTTGGTACAATTTTCGAGATGGTTATTCTTTCTCCTGTCTCAGGATCTTTTACTTTCGTTGTGGAATAAAGGGCAATAATTGATTTTCCTTCTTTTGATATTTGAGCACCGATGGCGGTATCCGCCTGTCCTCCGGTTCCGCTAAACTGACGATGACCAATAGATTCCGAAGCACACTGACCTGTCAAATCAATTTCTATTGTGGTATTGATGGAAACCATTTTATGATTATTTCCAATAATATTCGGATCATTCACCCATCTGCCGCGCATAATTTGTACCGCCGGATTATCATCAATAAAGTCATAAAGAACTTTACTACCCAATGCGAAGGTTGCCACCATTTTACCCGGCATTAAGGTTTTTTCATTATTGGTCACTGCTCCACTTTTAAAAAGCTCCACCATGCCATCAGTAAACATTTCCGTATGAAT
>PWEO01000205.1 GCA_003553525.1 Clostridiaceae bacterium | reverse complement strand
CGGGGATATTGAGCTTGAAAAATATTCGAGCGTCAAAAAATACCTGAGCTCTAAAACTATTGTGGAGTTGATAATAGAGTAAATATAGACTGCGATTGTCCTGGGGAAACTATGGGAAATTGGGTATAAAGTAAAGTAGGAGTATATTACCGGAAAATGAAGGAAGAGGTGACAGATTAATGGTTAGTAAAATTGCACGATGGATTATTACTGTGCTTGGAGGAATTACCGGACTTATAATTTTTTATTATGGAAGGACCTATTTTGACGACAGTTTTGAAGGTCTTAGAAGCGGAATTATAGGAAGTTTGATTGCTTTTATGCTAAGCGCCCTGATAATTTATGCCCTTGCACCGAAGTTGATAGAGCAGGGACGAAAATTAGTAGGAAAAATCGAAAGGGAGTTTTCAAAGATCCCCACCCTGGATATGATCCTTGGAACCGTCGGGATCCTGGCAGGTCTTATCGTAACCTATTTTATCAGCCGACTATTTTTGAGCATTCCCTTCCCCTTTGTGGGAGAAGGTTTAACCGTGCTGGCGGCCATATTCTTCGGGTATCTCGGTTCCCGTTTGGCCACCCAGCGGGGCCCGGACCTGATCAGCTTTAGAAATCGGGAAAAAGAACCGGAAAAGTTGGAAGAAGAGGTCAAAGTCATTAAAGATACCACAAGAGCAGCGATCCCCAAAATCCTGGATACCTCGGTAATTATCGACGGGCGGATCTATGATATTGCCAAAACCAGGTTCCTGGAAGGTCCCATTGTGGTTCCGGAGTTTGTTCTAAAGGAACTGCGCCATGTGGCGGATTCCGGAGATTCCCTGAAGCGTAACCGGGGAAGACGGGGGCTGGACGTACTGAATGCCATGCAGAAGGAACCGGAAATTGAAATAGAAATTTTAAATCATGACTTTGAAAAGGACTACGAAGAAAATCTGGAAGTGGACGTTAAACTTCTGAAACTGGCAAAACAGCTAAACGGAAGGGTTCTTACCAATGATTACAACTTAAACAAAGTGGCGGAGTTCCAAGGGGTCCCCGTACTCAATATCAATGAACTGGCCAATGCGGTAAAACCCGTGGTAATCCCCGGTGAAGAAATGACCGTGGAAGTAATTGCCGACGGAAAGGAAGCCAATCAAGGCCTGGCCTATTTAGACGACGGAACCATGATCGTTGTGGAAAATGGGAAAGCCTATAAAGGCAAAGGTATTGAGGTTTCCGTCACCAGCGTACTGCAAACCGCAGCAGGAAAAATGATTTTCGCAAAACCTCTGTAAGGAAAAGTTAAAAAAAATAAAAAGATGTTGACAATGTGACACCCATGTCATATAATAAAAATATAAATGACATAGGTGTCACATATATTTTTGGCTACACATGACAGGGGTGTCATATATAGTGGGGGACAAGGATAAGGGGGAGGGGACAGGGGGACGGAGTAATTGTCCCCCTCCAAAGAGGACAATTACTCCGTCCCCCTGTCCCCTCGTCCCCCTAACCTGAAAGGAGGTTGAATCATTGCCAAACCCGACATTTTTTAATATCGATCAGGAAAAGCAGGAGAAGATCATATCCGCAGCCATGAAGGAGTTTTCCGCAAAAACCTACAGTAATGCCAGCATTGCCCGGATCGTCAAGGAAGCTAAAATTCCAAGGGGCAGTTTTTATCAATACTTCGAGGGAATAGAGGACCTGTATCAGTACGTTCTTCAAATCATCGCCGATGAGAAAATGGCTTATTTAAATCCAGTGGTTACTATTATGGAAAAAGGGGAAACCTTTGAAATTTTAAAGGAACTGTACCGGGCGGGGATTCAATTTGCCAAGGACCACCCGAAATACGCCGGCATCGGAAATCAGCTTTTTAAAGAAAAAAAAGCGGTGCGGGATCAAATAACCGAAGGTCTGACGGAAAAGAGCATCGCCTTTTATGAAATGATTTTTCAGCGGGGTTTAGATCGAGGAGACATCGACCCGAAGGCGGACATCAAAACCGCCGCCTATATGGCTCATATCTTAAACCTCAATTTAGCCGACAGCGTATTGGAAGGTAAGGAAAACCAAAACCTGATGGACCATGTGGATGAGTACTTTGAGCGAGTGGAGAAAATGCTCTACATCTTTGCGCAGGGACTCAGGATGAAAAACAAGTAACCCTAGTCTTGGATGTGAAAGGAAGGAGAATGAACATGAACAAGCATGAGCTATTGGATCGTTTAACCTGTAAAGCCGGGGCCCTTGCCGCAGGAGAAAAGAAGTTTTTTGCGAAATCCATCGGTAAAGCGTCACTTAAAGCGGTGATTGAATCCATTAAGATGGAACTTCCTCCAATTAAGGGCGAAGGGGAATACAAAGTGCAGGGAACAGTCCCCGGGGGGGAGATTGAAGGAGATTTTATGGTCTATCAGTGGTTAGGTGAAGCGTATCCCACCCTGATTTTTCATCATGGAAACAACGAGCAGCCCTTTAATTTTAAGAAAACCGCAAAAAATACTTTTCGGGACATCATAAAGAACCGCACGGATCAACTGCAGACCAATGTGATTCTTCTTCGGGCACCGTTTCATGACCGGGGATTAAAGGCTTACACCGAAAAGATCACCGAGGGGGAAAATTTCATTGCCATGCTGGCCTTTTCCACTGTCCTGACAGACCGCCTGGTAACGGCTGTAAAGGAGAAGACCGGTAAGCCCGTGGCGGTGGCAGGATTCAGTTTAGGAGGATGGGTGACCAATCTCCATAAAACCTACTTTGACCAAGCCGACGCCTACATTCCCATGGCGGCGGGGGCTCTTTTAGCCGAGCTGTTTTTAACTTCCCGCTACAGGGCATTAGCCGGCCAACCGGCCTTCGATGACCCGGAGGACCTTAGAAGAACCATGAACTTTCAACAGGATTTTCTTGGAAAATCCCAGGGAAATATCCATCCTCTTTTAGGAAAATACGATCAAATCATCGAATACCCGATGCAAAGCGGGGCGTATCCCGAATGCACCGTAAACGTTGTGGAAAAGGGTCACGTCACGTTGGCAACCGACGGAGAACTATTGTTTAATCATATACAAAAAAGTTTGAAGAGCATGGCGACTCTAAACAAGGTTTCTTAAGTTAAAAATAAAAGAAAAACATAAGAGGACGGTAGCAGAGAAACTAGGAGAAAATAGTAAAAGAAAGCATTGTAAAACTTAACGCAAAAGAGGAGGAAAAGCCATGTTTAAAGTAGAAGATCTTCATTTCACCTATCCGAAAAACAAGGAGGAGACCATTAAGGGGCTGAGTTTTGAAATTCAGGAGGGAGAGATCTTCGGACTTCTGGGTCCCAGCGGGGTCGGAAAAAGTACCACGCAGAAAATACTGATTAAAATTCTTCAGGACTTTGAAGGAAATATTCAGTATAAGGGAAAAAACTTAAAGGACTACGGACGGGATTTTTACGAAGAGATCGGCGTAGGATTTGAGATTCCCGTACATTTTTCCAAGCTTACCGCCATGGAGAACCTGAACTTTTTCATGAAGCTTTATAAAAACCATGAAGAACCGGAGGAACTGTTAAAAAAGCTGGGACTCTATGAGGACCGGAATAAAAAAATCGCCGAATTTTCCAGAGGGATGAAGGTTCGGATGAATTTTGTCAAAGCCCTGCTGAATAAGCCGAAGATGCTGTTTTTGGATGAGCCCACCGCGGGACTGGATCCGAAAAATGCAAGGATTATCAAAAACCTCATTCGAGGGTATCGGGAGCAGGGGGGTACCGTGATTCTCACCACCCATCTGATGAACGATGTGGAGGAGCTCTGTGACCGGGTGGCCTTTATGGCCGACGGGAAGATCGTGGAAATCAATTCTCCGAAGAATCTGAAACTCCAGCACGGGGATCGTAAGGTGGAAGTGGAATATGAAATGGGAGAGAAACTGGAAAGCAAGGTGTTTTCTCTGGACGATTTAAAGGAGGATGAAGAATTTTTCCATGTGGTGAAAAATCACAGGATCATTACCATGCACTCCAAAGAAACCACCCTGGATGATATTTTCATTGAAATAACCGGGGGTGAGAGCCGTGAACAATCTTAAAACCCTGTTTATAGGAGAACTTCAACGACTGCAGCGCTACCACATCATTGCAGCCAGCTTGGTTGTAGCGGTAATCTGGATCGGGGTTCTGCATTTTACCGCTGTGGATGATGTGACCAACATCTTTCCCTTATTGCTTTTTCTGGATGCCACAACCATGTCCATCACCTTAATCGGGGTCAGTATGTTTTTTGAGCGGGAGGAGCATACCCTAAAAGCCTTGTTCGTATCCCCCATTACAAAGGGAGAATATATGATTTCGAAAATCATCGGGAACATCATCTCCAATCTCCAGACCCTGGTGATTCTTTATCTCTACGCATGGATCTTTAAAGAAATCAATTTAAATATTTTCTTATTGGTGTTTTATGTAATTGTGATCAGTATTTTTCATTCGATGATCGGCTTTTTACTGGCTTATCGATCGAAGAGTTTTACCGAACTGTTGACGGGCGTAATCACCTATACATTTATCTTCTTAATTCCCGTGGTTTTGGAACAGGTAGGGGTCATTACCGGAGAGTTGTTGACAAATCTTTTGTATCTCTTACCTACGAAGGCCGCCCTGCTCATACTCAATTCCGCCGCCAACGGTGTGGAAACCTGGGAAGTCTATTACGGAGTTATCTATCTCATCGGACTGTCTGTACTGCTCAGTGTGGTTATCCGTAAAGGCTTTGAAGCATTCGTTGCAAAGGAGAGTGGTATCTGATGTTTACAACCTTTATCGGAAGTGAGTTTAAAAAGTGGACCCGGGATTCCCTGACCTTGTTTATGGTGGTCTATCCGGTTATTTTCGCATTGATCGGACGGTATTTACTGCCCTGGGCCGACGAGAATACGGCGTTTTCCCTGACCCTTTTCGGGGACTTTGCCATGGCCGCCTTGGCACTGCTTACGCCGATGATCTTCGGTGCCCTGATGGGCTTTTCCATTCTGGATGATCGGGACGACGGGATTTTAAACGCCGTTCGGGTCTCCCCTTTAAGCCTCAGCGGATTTTTGGCTTTTCGAGTGGTGCTGGTCACCCTGCTGGCCTTTCTGTCAGGATTTATCGTAATGTATGTCGCTGATTTCGGCCCCTTAACCCCGGCACAGATTCTGGTTATTGCCGCTGTAAATTCCTTAAGCGCTCCAATCACGGGATTTTTGATCAATGCCTTTGCCAGTAATAAAATCGAAGGCTTTGCGGTGATGAAGGGCACGGGAACCCTGATGATTTTTCCGGTGATCGGGTTGATCTTTACCGACGCCAAGGAGTTTATATTCTCCTTTGTTCCGGGATTCTGGCCGGCAAAGGCCATCAGCGTCCTCTTTCGGGGAGAGGGGATGTTGAATCTCTCCTATGAGATGTACCTTTTAATCGGACTGGTCTATGTGATTCTGTTAAATTTTGCAGTGTACCGCATTTTTCTGAGAAGAACCCGTCTGTAATGGGTATAAGGGAGGACAAAGACACTATTAAGGACAACAACTAAGAAGGAACAGCAAAAATCTGAGGAGGATTATCAATGAAGGAAGGAAAAACATTAAAAGGCATGAAAAAAATACCCTTCGGAGAAATTGAGGGAATTACCGTAGGTCATAGCGAAAATAAAGAAGGCGGCACCGGCTGTACCGTGGCGATATTTGAGAAAGGCGCCGTGGCCGGAGTGGAGGTACGGGGCGGGGCACCGGGAACCCGGGAGACGGATCTGTTGAAATCCGAAAACCTGGTGGATACCGTCCACGGAATCCTCCTTGCAGGGGGCAGCGCCTACGGCCTGGACGCCGCCGCGGGAGTGATGGCTTACCTGGAAGAGCGAAACATCGGTTTTGATGTGGGCGTCGGTAAAGTTCCCATTGTTCCAGGGGCCGTGCTCTTCGATCTTCCCCTGGGGGATCCGAAGGTCCGTCCCGATAAAGCCATGGGATACGCCGCGGCGAAGAATGCCGCAGACAAGGCCGGTCAAAAAATTGCCGAAGGCAGTGTGGGCGCCGGAACCGGGGCTACCGTGGGGAAAATCCTGGGCATGGACTTTGCCATGAAGGGAGGTGTCGGCACCTACGCTTTTCAAATCGGTGAGCTGAAAGTCGGTGCTATTGTGGCGGTCAACGGTTTCGGCGACGTATTGGAACGGGAGGAGATTATTGCAGGGGTGTATGACCGGAAAAATCAGCTGTTTCTACGGACCGAAGGGGTAATGATACAGGGGATGTATGACAAGCCCTTTAACGGCAATACCACCATCGGGATTGTGGTCACCAACGGAAAGTTTTCAAAGCCCGCCATGAACAAAATTGCCTCCATGGCCCATAACGGATATGCCAGGGCTCTGTATCCCAGCCATACCATGGTGGATGGAGACACCATCTTTGCCGCCTCCACAGGAGCAGTAGAAGCGGATCCCAGCCTTGTGGGACATCTCAGTGCCCTAGCCATGGAAAAGGCTATTATTCGGGGAATCCAAGCCGCAACGTCCCTGCACGGAGTACCGGCTTATCAGGATTTAAAGTAGTTAAAAAGTGGTAAATAATAATTAAAAGGTGGTAAACAACCTAATTAGGAGGGATTTAACCATGGTTTCAATTATCAGTGACAGTTCCTGTGATTTACCAAAGAAAGTGTTGGAGGCGTACAATATTCAAACGGTTCCCCTGAAAATTACCATTGACGGGGTGGAATACACCGAGCTTGAAAACATTACCGCCAAAGAGTTCGCAGAAAAAATGACTGCCTCGGGAGCCCTTCCGAAAACCTCCCAGCCTTCACCGGAGCGCTTTCGGGATGCTTTTGAAGCGGCTTTGGAAAAAAGCGGTGAAAAAGCTAATGCCGAGGTTCTCTGTCTGACCATTTCCTCACAGCTTAGCGGTACCTACCAGTCCGCCTGTTTAGGAAAAAATCTTTTGAAAAACAGTGAAAACATCACGGTGTTTGACACCCTGGGCGGATCCATCGGTCACGGACTGCAGGTATTAAAGGCTGCGAAGATGGCATGGGAAGGGGCGTCTTTGGAGGAAATCATAGACGCATTGGAAAGACACCGGGAGGAAATGAACATTTTTATCCTCCTGGATACCCTGGAAAACATCGTAAAAGGCGGGCGACTGAGCAGGGTACAGGGTACCGTTGCAGGGATGCTGAACATAAAAATTCTTTTAGAGGGTGTCGAGGGAAAAGTGGAGCTCTTGGAGAAAAAACGGGGACGAAGAAAAATTCTTCAGCGACTTTTTGAGATTGTGGATGAGCGTCGGGGGGATTTTTCCGACAAAGTCTTCGGCATTACCCATGTGAACAACGAAAAAGACGCCCTGGTGTTGAAAGAGGAAATCATGAGGCGATTTGCACCGAAGGATGTCCTGATCTATGAAATGGGAGGTACCATGGGTACCTACGCCGGCGAGGGGGGAATGATTATTTCCTTTTAACCCCCGGGGAGAAACTTCTTTGAAAGAGGCCTCAGTCTAGAGGCGGAGGATAGAAAAGCCTCGAGGCGGTTATCAGTTAAAAAAAATTTCTATACAATGGATGAAGAGTGACGGATTTATGGAGAGAATTTAACGAGTACATAACCGGTTAAATCCGTCACAGTCTAATGATTGTAAGGAGTTGAAAGTGATGAACAGTGTTACAGCGGAAAAATCCGAGGATCGAAAGAATCCCTCAGCTGATGAAAAAAACCGTCAAAAAATTGAAATTGTGGAATTTCAGGAGCACCATGCTGAGTCCCTGGCGGATATGTGGAATGTAAGTAAGGAAGAGTGGGGCGGCCAGGACGGCAACCGCACGGCGGAGCAGATCAAAAGCAGTATTCGAAACGAGGGGAACCTAAAGGATTATGTGGCCTTAGAGGGAGAAACCGTGGTAGGGTATTGCAGCTTTAAGGAATACGAGGACGACGAAGGGGCAAGTTATATCCCGCTGCTAAACGTGCGTCCCGAGTATCACGGAAAGAAAATCGGAAAAAAACTGCTGCTTAAGGCTTTAGAGGTTGCGGTGGAGCAGAAGTGGCCGCGAATGGATCTGTATACCTGGTCTTCCAATTTAAAAGCGGTACCTCTTTATAAAAAATGTGGATTTTTCTGGGAGAAGGACCATCCCCATATTCACTTTATGAATTTTATGCCCACGGCGCTGAATACCGAGGCCATTAGCGAGTACTTGAAAGATCTTCACTGGTATGACGACGTGGCCCGGGAACTCTCCGTGGAACCCGACGGCCGGGTGGAAAAAGGCTTTCACTTTTATGAATATCGGTGGAAAAATGAACAGGAAACCTTAAAAGTCGAGTTCTGCCGCCGGGGTCGGGGACTGCGCTTAATCGACAACAAGGACTATAAAGTGGAATGCTATACCGAGACCAATGAATTCCCCTTTGGAAAAAGCTACCCCGTATACTACCGAATCATGAACAAGACCGATCAGCCCTTAAGAATAGAACTGCAGGGAAGGGATGATAAAAATATTCGCTACGATTTCGGGGGAACCTATGAGGTTTTGGATGAAAAAATCATTGAAGGAAATTTTTTTGTCGGAGAGATTAATGCTCTTTATCCCGAACTTTTAACCCATCCCTCCATTACCACGGATATGATGATCAATGGAAAAAAAGCAAAATTCAAACTGGGCGTTGTACCGAAATTTCCCATGGATCTTGCCTTCAAAGTACCCCATAAGGAAAACTTTGTGGGACAGATGGAAAGAGGATATTTGGATATGGAAAACGGTTTTGACGAAGAAATTGAGGTGAGCTTTGAATTGGCAGCGGCCCCGGAACTGCGGTGGGAACATTCTTCGATTTCCCTGACCCTTCAGCCGAAGGAGAAAAAATCCCTGCCCGTATCCTTCCGGGTAAAAAAGCCGGGCTTTTATCAAAAGTTGATTAACATCCATGTAAAGCTGCCTAAAGAAGAACTGCGCTTTCAAAAGGTGCTTAAAAGCTTTATTCGAGGCCGTCGGGGGAAGTTCTACGGTGAAACCGATGAGGCCTACAGCGTAGTAAACGGAAGCTATAAGCTATCTCTAAAAAAACATGAAAACCATTTGATCCTAGAGGATTTGCGAAAACCGGGCCGGGATGAAATCTGCTATCCGAAGCTGGGAATCCCCTTCAATACGGATTTTTCCAGTAAACTTCCGGAAAAAGTAACCTATCATATCGAGGAAGAATCGATTATTCTTCGAGGGATATTTTACTCCGGGGCATTTCCCGGAATTCGCCTGCACTCCGTATCGGAGTTGTACTCCGAGGGAATTGTGAAGCAGCACTATGAGGTGGAAAACACCAGGGCAGAAAAAACGGAGCAGGATATTTGGGTAAGCGCCGCCCTGTATCATCCCTTCGCCGACTCATATGTATCCTATGATCACAAAATAATAAAAATCGCCGGTATGGAAGAGTCCCGGCTGGTATACTATGACACAGGTAAATTTACGGAAAACTGGATTTATGCCGCCGTGGACAAGAACTCCTGGGGGATGGTATGGCCGAAGGAACTGAAGCCTGAACAGGAGGGACCCTTCTTAAAAATCAACGAAAATCTGGGGAACCTGGATGCGGGAGCCTTTGTGGCAACGAAGCCCGTATATATGCTTTATAACGTCATGAGGGACTGGCAGGAGCTTCGTCACTTCGCCCTGGGAAATGAAGTTCAGGATTCCCTGGAAAAAACTGAGCCCCTGGAGACCTTTGAGGTCCGGATCAATAATCAAAATCCCTTTGTTCTCGACCCCCTGGCCCTTACCATCGAAGAGATCAAAGAAGACTATCTTAGTGGAAGAGTTGCGATAAAATCCCGCAAGGAAAGCGTAAGTCCGGTGAAAATCAGCTATAAGGATTCGGAAGAACTGAGGAAGGATAAAATTGTAATAGACCCTTCCCCAACGGCAACTATAGACACCTTGGAAATTACGGCAGATTTAAAGAAGATCCGAAAAACCTATCAAAAGGAAATTTTCCTGCTCGGTAAAAATAGCATTGAAAAAACCACCGAAGCCTCCAAGCTAAAGCAAGAGGAGCTTCGGCGGGATCAAAAAATATATGACGGTAAGGTATATAAAATCAACAACGGAATACTAAGCTTTGCCTGTGATCCTGATTATCTTAACGGATTATTCTCCGTAAACCTAAACGGAAAAGAGTACGTTGACAGCACCTATCCCAAGTACGTTTCCAAGTCTTTCTGGAACCCCTGGGCCGGCGGCATCAGCTTTGCTCCCGGGGACTATGAGCTGGAAGCGATTCTTCGGGAAAAACGCAGGGCCGAATTTACCGAGAAAGTGGACAATAAAGGAAACTCCTGGGAAGGCATTAAAGTGACCACGGAAATCCAGCAAATCGACAACCTTAAGGGATTAACGGTTCATCAGTACTTTCTCACCCTGCCGGGAGTTCCGGTGATGACGATCCATTTGGAAATAGATCAGAAAACCGGAAAATATCTTGAGGATATTACTCTGCTGAATCACAGCTTTTTCCGATTGCAGCAGGATCTTACCGATACGTACTTTGCAAAAACCAATGAAAAGGGACAGCGGGTGATATTTAAATCGGGAAAATACATGGTGGCCCACAATGCAAAGGAAAAATTCCTGGCGGTGGGAAGCTTTAGCGCTCCTGAAAAGGTATTGATCCTTGCTTCTACCGCGGAGCATATGGTGGGTTTTACCAATAAAGACTTGTTGGAAATTGCAGCTTACGGTAAATTCTCTGCTAGAGATCAGTCCATCAAGAGCCTGGATCCCCAGTTTATGATCTTTACGGATAGGGAGATCCCCCGAGAGGCTTTAGAGGACTTAAGCCGTATTCGTTTCAATAAGTAATGGGAAAAGGGAAAAAGGAGGCCGCTTTATGCACCGAAAAGACAGCCCTGTAATGAAAGAAGCAAAATCCATCCCCTATTTCTTTTATCGCCAGATCTGGCACCTGCTCGCCCTAGTTCTGCTGGTGCCCATGGCGTTTTTCGCCGCAGAACCCTATCTTGGGGAAGGAACTTTTCTCGGAATTTTGGACCGGACCTGGTTTATTCTTTCCCTTTCCGCTGCCATCCTTCATCAGGTGTTGGTATGGCTGGTGTTTCGACTGCAGCTGGGATGGGGGACTTTAACGAAAGTTTTCGGCAAGTACGATCTTTTCCTCTGGGGCCTGATCTTTTTCCCGCTGCTGATTTCAAGACCCCTGTTTCTGGTTGCCCTGGGCAGAGCCAATGGAGGAACCCTGGTGTTTGCGGGGAACATCACGTTTATTCTAGGTGTGATCATACTGATTCCCGCCCTGTATACCCTGTACTCCGTATTTCGGTATTTTGGCCTTTACCGTGCATTGGGCGGGGATCATTTCCGGAAAATCTACCGGAAAATGCCTCTGGTTAAAGAGGGCGCCTTCCGCTACAGCGGCAACGCCATGTATGTCTATGCCTTTTTACTGCTCTGGTCCATTGCGCTTTTTCATCAGTCCCAAGGGGCCCTCATTGCCGCAGTTTTTCAGCATCTGTATATTTGGGTCCATTATTATACCGTGGAAAAACCGGATATGGACCTGATATTTAAATAGCTTAATAAGACTTGACCTTCCGGAAAAAGATTTAAAAAATAAGAAAAGGACGGTGGTAAGCATGATCGTAACCAACACGGATTTAGTACCTCAAAAAGAAATTGTAGAAATACTAGGCATTGCGAAAGGAAACACCATCCGGGCCAAGCACCTGGGAAAAGATATTATGTCCAGCTTTAAGCATCTGGTCGGGGGAGAGTTAAAGGAATATACCGTAATGATTGACGAGGCCCGGGATGTAGCCTACGACAAGATGGTGGCGGAAGCAAAAGTTTTAGGAGCCGATGCCCTGGTATCCGTCCGGTTTTCCACCTCCGCCATCGCCCAGGGCGCCGCAGAGGTACTCTGTTACGGCACCGCGGTAAAAGTCGTGGACAAATAAGCTCTTTTAACGCCTTCGGTTTTTCAACCGGAGGTTTTTTTGTGGTATCCTGAGTGTAAAATATTCTAAATGGGGAATATATAATAGTGAAAGATGTAACGGAAAAAACGATGAACCCGTTAACAATAATGAAATAATGATGGAGGGATTTAGATGAAAATTATGGTCATTGAAGAGAACTGGGTACTAAAGGAAACCCGGGAACAGGATTTGGACGAAGTGCTGGCCATTGAAGGTAAAGAGGAAAATCTGGCCTATGTGTACAACTGGTCGCGAAAGCAGCATCTGGATACCATGGAAGATGAAGATCAAAAGCATCTCAGTCTTTGGGATCCGAAAGAGGAACGAATCGTAGGCTATATAATTCTTGCCGGGATACAATCCCCCCATGAGGCCCTGGAGCTGATGCGAATTACCATTAATGAAAAAGGACAGGGATACGGTAAAGAGGCTATCCAATGGGTGATGAAATTCTGTTTCGAGACATTGGGTTATCACCGGTTGTGGCTGGATGTGTTTACCAACAATTTTAGAGCCATCAGTATCTACCGACAACTGGGCTTTACCCAGGAAGGCATCCTTCGGGACTGTAAAAAATACGAAGACGGCTATCGGTCCATGATGTTATTCTCCATGCTGGAAGGAGAGTACAAAGAACATGCGGACTTCTAAAGAGCTTCAAAGCCTATTGCAACGAATAGACGGAAAGGGATATAAAGCCTATAAAGACCTTCAGGGGATCTACAACTTTGAAGGCTTTCAACTTGCCGTGGACTATGTCCAGGGCGATCCCTTTGCCGCCCCCTCCAGGATTCGATGCATCGTTCCGATGAAAGACGGGGCATTTCCCAAAGAAAGTTACAACCCCCCGCCGAAAAAACAGGCCCTGAAAGACCACCTTACCCGAAACTTTGATCAGACCTTAAAAAAGGAGTATCAGGGAGCCAAGGGTACGGGAAAAAGCGGCATGATCAGCATTGACGCTCCGGGCCAGGAGATACTGGAGCGGACATCCTTTTATATTGATTCGGAAAAAATCGAAGTGCGTCTGGAAGTGGGTCTTCCCGCCGGGGGAAGAAAGATCCTGGGCCGGGTGTGTAAGAAAATGCTGATGGAGATCCTTCCCCCCTTTATCGAAAAAAATCTATATTATAAAAATTTGGACCAAGAGGCTCTTTGGCGGAGCATCCGTCTTCGGGAGGACCAGGAAGCCCTTTGGGACCTCATGAAGGAGAAGGGGTGGATCGCTTTTGTGAAAAACGGAAGTATTTTACCGAGGGAGAGCGGAATCTCCCAAAAGCCCTTAACAAAAGGAGCCGTACCCTTTCAAAGTCCAAGAGAGATGGAAGTCAGCGTCACCCTGCCCTATGCCGGTGAAATTAAGGGAATGGCCTTAGAGAGTGGGGTGACGTTGATTGTGGGGGGCGGCTATCACGGAAAATCCACGTTGCTTCAGGCAATTGAACTGGGGGTCTACCCCCATATCCAAGGAGACGGCCGGGAGTTTGTGCTGACGGATCCCGGAGCCATGAAAATTCGGGCCGAGGACGGTCGTGGGGTGGAGAAGGTGAACATCTCTCCCTTTATCAATAATTTGCCCCATCAAACCGACACCAGGGCCTTTTCCACGGACAACGGAAGCGGATCCACCTCCCAGGCGGCAAACATTATCGAAGCCCTGGAAGGGAGCGCCGGCACCTTACTGATTGATGAGGACCCCTCCGCCACAAACTTTATGATTCGGGATGACCGGATGAAAAAACTGGTACACAAAGATAAAGAACCTATCTCTCCCTTTGTTGACAAAGCGGGGAGTCTGTACCGGGATCTTGGGGTGTCCACAGTGCTGGTAATCGGCGGTTCCGGAGATTATTTTGACGTAGCGGATAAAGTGATTATGATGGATGAATACATCCCCAAGGACGTGACAACCGCCGCAAAGGCCATAGCCAAGGAGTATCCGAGAGCGGTAAAGACCGACGGGGAAGCTTTTCCCAGGCTAAAGGGAAGAGTACCGCTGCCCTCATCTTTTCCCAGGGACCGTAAGGGGATTAAGCTGAAAACAAGAGGGACCAAAACCCTGCTTTATAACCGATTAAGCGTAGAACTCTACGGATTGGAACAACTGATCAGTTCCAGTCAGACCAACAGTATCGGCGAGATTTTTAAATTTCTGATCAACAAAAAGGTCGATGGAAATAAGGATCTGAAAACCCTGCTGGAGGAGACCTATAAGATCATGGACGAACAAGGCCTGGAAGGCATCGCAAGCTACAGGGGTCATCCGGGAAATTTAGCAAAACCAAGAAAGCTGGAAGTACTGGGCGCTTTGAACCGGTACCGGAATCTAAGAATTAAGTAAAAGGAAGGAGGAAAACCATGAATCCCCGATTTTATAAGCCCATGGATACAAGAAATTGGCAGGGAAGAATCGACAGCCGGGAAAACTTCGAAGCCTATCGATGGCATCAATGGATCCGGGCAATAGACCTTAGAAATCAGGATTTAACGCCCTTTACCGGAACCGCCTTCGCCTTTTTAGGCTTTGAAAGCGACGAAGGGATTCGAAGAAACAAAGGCCGTGAGGGAGCAAGGAAGGGACCCGCAAGCATTCGGCGGCAACTGTCCAATCTGCCCTGCTATTTCAAAAAGGAAGTACAGCTCCTGGATGCGGGGGATGTGGTTTGTGTAGATGAGGAACTGGAAGACAGCCAGCAGGTCCTGGCCCAGGCCGTGGAGCGCCTGCTGACCTTAAATCTGTTTCCCGTTATCCTGGGAGGGGGTCATGAAGTGGCCTTCGGTCATTACCTGGGCATTGAGCGATATTTTCAAAAAAAAGGAATTGAGAATCCCGGAATTTTTAATATCGATGCCCATTTTGATATCCGACCCTATCCCGAAGGAGGGAGTTCCGGATCCATGTTTCGACAAATTGCCGATTACTGTAAAGAAACGGACCAGGAGTTTTCCTATTTCTGCGCCGGCATTCAAAAGCAAAGCAATACCATTGATCTGTTTAAGGTGGCGGAAGAATTAAACATCAGCTATATCCTGGGAAAGGATCTTACAGAGAGTAAGCACGGAAAGACCCAAAAACGGATTGATGATTTTATCCGGGAGCAAAAACACATCTACTTTACCATTTGTGCCGACGCCTTTTCCACCGCCTTTGCCCCGGGGGTCAGCGCGGCCCAGCCCTTGGGGGTGGATCCGGAAATCGCGATTAAAATGATCAAACAGCTTATGCGCTCGAAAAAAGTGATCAGTTTTGATATAGCCGAGGTCTCGCCCCGGTACGATCATGACGATATTACCGCAAGTCTGGCAAAAACCTTGATTTTTACCGTGGTGAACATGCACTGTCTTAATGAAGACTTATTGATCGATATCGACGTATAGCTGTCAAGGGCCTTTCCAAGGCCCTTTTTTAAACCGGAAAACAGACTTCATATTCCGAATATATAATCTTTTTGTCCCGTCTGGTATTTCTATTGGAACTGTGTTAAAATTCAAATTGATAGATGTTGTTACAACAATATCAATCATGAAAACTTAAGAGAGAAGGGACAAAATGGACAAATTCAGACATTTGTTGGTCAAGGGTGCAAATCACGTGGAGGTTATTTTAGCATTTCTATTAACCGTGGGAATGATCGTAGGTCTGTTTACCGTCGTACGATACATCATTACCATCCCCACACTGGATATGATAGACACTTATGATTTTGTAAAGAAATTCTTAAGTATGGCCTTACTGTTAATCATTGGAATTGAGCTTGTACTGATGCTCTTATCCCATTCATCCGTCGCGGTATTGGATCTGATTTTATTTGCCACCGCCCGTAAGATGCTGGTTTACAGTGATACCATGATCGACATTTTACTTGCCACCGCAGCCATCGCCATTGTATTTGCCATAAAAAAATATCTGGTGACCTCAAAATACATGCTCCGGGAAGGAAAGATTTTATCCGCAGCATCACCGATTAAAAATATCAACTTTGATATTGACACCAACATTCCCGAAAATAAAGCCACCACCATCGGAGGCCTGCTGTGCCGTCTGTCCGAGGATGAGGGTAAGCCCATCGAGCCCGGTGCGGAGTTTACCATCGGGGATATTAAACTGAAAATAGTAACCATGAAGGACGGCTTAATTGAAGATGTGCAAATTCAGGAAGTCGGGGAACAAAAGAAAAAAAATAGAATGGTTATACAGAACATAAAGGATATTAAAAAATAAAAAGGTATTAAAAAAGAAATAAAAAAAACGGTTTACAAGGACGACTTTCTGTTGTATAATAAATTTTGTCGTCAATAACGGGCTGATGTGGCTCAGAGGTAGAGCACCTCCTTGGTAAGGAGGAGGTCGGCGGTTCGATTCCGCTCATCAGCTCCAATAATTTAAATTATCAGCAAGGCATTTAAGTGATTGTTACACTGGGATGTCTTGTTTTTTTATGCCCGAAAGGATTTAGTAAATACTGTTTATTATACCTTATACAGGGTATCTATTGGATAAGAAAAACTGATATTGGCTAATAAACCGTCCGAATCTTAGAGGACCCATACAAAGTGGTTTTCTAGGATTTTTTTCCTTAAATACAAATCAACCGGTGGGGGGTGTGATTAATTGAAGGAACGTTTGCTTATTGTGGAGGATGACACTACGAATCGCGAATTACTTAAATACATAGCGCAGTCCTACGGATATGAAACACTGATTGCGGTATGCGGGGAGGAAGCCATAAAAATGGCTAAGGAAAATCAGCCGGATTTAATTCTTTTGGACGTCCGCCTGCCGGACAAATCCGGTTTTGATATCTGTCAGCAGTTAAAGTCCCATAACAATACCAAACACATTCCCGTAATCTTTATAACCGTCCTGGCGGAAAAGAAAGACCGTGTACAGGGACTCGCCCTGGGAGCGGCGGATTTTATTACCAAACCTTTTTATAAAGAAGAGATTTTACTGCGTATAAGAAATCACCTGAAACTGAAGGCCGCGGAGGAAAAATTGAAGCATACTGTGGAAAACCAACGATTGCTGCTGGATCATATAGATCCCATGGTCTGGTATATGAAAGACGCGGAAACCCTGGGGAAGGTCAACCGAAGTTTTGCAAAATTTTTTCAGCGAAGCAAAGAAGAACTTGAAAATACTTCATTGAAAGAAATTCTTTTGCCCGAGGAATTTCAGGAATGTAAAGAGGAAAACGAAAAAGTATTTCACTTAAAATCCAAAACCCGGCAACGGCACATATACACCGACGGTTTCGGCGAAAAACGGCTGATAGAGATTACAAAAGTACCGAAGATCCATGAACAGGGGGAGGTGGAATACCTTATCTGTTCCGGAGAGGATATTACCGAACGAAACCAAAAAGAAGAGAGAATTCGATACCTTACCTTCCATGATTCCTTGACGGGTCTTTATAACCGAACCTTTTATGAAGAAGAATTAAAGCGGCTGGACGTAAAAAGAAGACTTCCCTTAAGCATGATCTCCTGTGATGTGAACGGACTTAAACCCATCAATGATCAGTTCGGCCATCAAATCGGAGATCGTATGCTGGTGGAGGCGGCAAAGATTTTACGGGAGGCGACCAGGGATGAGGATATTGTCGCCCGATGGGGCGGGGATGAATTTATGATACTCTTGCCGAATACGACAAAAGAAGAAGCCTCTAAAATAATCCGTCGGATCGAAAAGCTTATGGAGAGTAGAATAGTGGAATCGATTCCCCTCAGTATGGCCATGGGGGCGGCCACAAAAGAAAAGGAAGAGGAAGAGTTAGAAGATATCTTTAAAATAGCCGAGGATCGCATGTATCACAACAAAGAGAATACCAGGGAGGATTTCCAAAATATACTGGACTAAAAGCTTTCCCAAAAAGGTTCTTTAAAACACAGAACCTTTTTTTTGTGTCAACATCTAAAAAAAAAGTCGAAAGCTGTCGAATTCTGTTTTTTATGGTATACTTAAAGTGTTTAGCTCACAGCGGAAGTACTGTATGTATATAGGTTCGAAGGTCAGGATGCACATGGAAAGGAAGAACAAACATATGAAACAACATATGAAACAACATATCTTGGTTGTGGATGACAGTAAATTAAATCTAAAAATGCTAGAGGACATGTTAGTCTCCGAAGGCTATGAAATATCAACGGCATTAAGGGGAGATAAGGCCTTGGAAATCACCGAAGAACAGAAGGTGGACCTGATCCTGATGGATATTATGATGCCGGATATTGATGGTTATGAAGTGTTTCGAAGGTTGAACAATAAAGAGGAAACAAAACATATCCCCGTAATTTTCATTACCGCCCTGACCGCAAACAAAGAACGGATTAAAGGACTTAAGCTGGGGGCGAAGGATTTTATCATCAAACCCTTCTCCAAAGAAGAGGTCATTCTGCGGGTAAAAAACTGTCTTGACTTGATTGAAGCCAAGGCCTCCTTAAAAAGAACCATCGACAGCCAGCAGTTATTACTGGATCACATTGATCCCATGGTTTGGTATTTAGAGGACGAGAAAACCCTGGGGAAAGTGAATCTAAGTTTTGCGGCGTTTTTTAATCGCTCCAAGAAGGAAATGGAAAGCACCTCCCTGAAAGATCTGTTAAAAGAAGAGGAATATCCAATGGTCATCCACAGCAACTTCAAGGTGTTTCAGACAAAGTGCAAAACCGGGGAAAAACATGAAATTACCAACGGATTTGGAAAAAAGCGGCTGCTTGCGGTAACCAAAACCCCTAAAGTAAATAAACGGGGAGAAGTGGACTATGTGGTCTGTTCCGCCGAGGACATTACGGAGCGAAATAAGAAGGCGGAGAAGATGAAGTATCTGACCTTCCACGACTCCTTAACAAACCTCTACAACCGAGCATTTTACGAGGTGGAGTTAAAACGGCTGGATGTGGCCCGGAACCTTCCCTTAAGCGTGATAACCTGTGATATAAACGGTTTGAAGCTTGCCAATGATATTTTTGGGCACCACATAGGAGATCAACTTATAATAGAGGCGGCCAGGGTGCTGCGGGAAGCCACAAGAGAAGATGACATTACCGCCAGATGGGGCGGAGACGAATTTGTAGTGCTGCTTCCCGGTACTACGGAAGAGGACGCCAAAAAAGTTGCCCGGCGAATTTCGGAGCTGACCAAGGGCTATAATGTGGGAATGACCCCCTTAAGTCTTGCCACCGGCGTTGCCACTAAGGAAAGAGTAGGCCAGGGAACAAAAGACATCATTAAACGGGCCGAGGACCGGATGTATAGAAATAAAACCAATATTAAGGACGATGAGGACAATTTACTGCTGCAAAGTTTCATCATGACCTTTTACGGAAGCGAATACCGGGATATGCAGCACAGTCCGGAAATCATTAAAAGCGGGAAACTGATGGGCAAAGCCCTGAATCTGGAAGATAAGGAGCAGGAGCGGCTGGATCTGTTGATAAAATTTCACGACATCGGAAAAATATCCCTGCCCAGGGAAATTCTGAATAAAAACAGAAGCTTAAACGAAGACGAATGGGAGCAGTACAAAAATCACGTGGAAACCGGATACCGAATTGCCAATTCCTT
>PWEO01000203.1 GCA_003553525.1 Clostridiaceae bacterium | reverse complement strand
GCATCCCCGGGGCCGACGCAAAGCTGATTCAGGCTGCGGGTAATTACGTGGACCGGATGAGCATCAATATTGAACTGCCCTCGGAAAAAAGTCTTCTTACCCTGGCCCCCCAAAAGAAAAAAGAGAATATCCTGTTGCCCATGGCCGCCATTAAAGAAGATATTGAAGTCCATAAGGAGGAAAAGAAGCTTTCAAGGTACGCCCCCTCCTTTTTACCCGCGGGACAAACCACCCAAATGATTGTGGGAGCCAGCCCCGAGTCGGATCTAAATATTTTAAAGCTGTCCGAGGGGCTCTATGACCGTTTCTCCATGAAACGGGTGTATTACTCAGCATATATTCCCGCCAATGCCAACAGCCGTCTGCCCAGCCTTCAAACGAAACCGCCCCTGCTTCGGGAGCACCGCCTATACCAGGGAGACTGGCTTCTCAGGTTCTACGGGTTCACCGCGAAGGAGTTACTCAGTTCCGGGAATCCGAATTTCGACCTGGATCTGGACCCCAAATGTTTTTGGGCCCTGGAAAATTTAGAGCTCTTTCCCATGGAAATCAACAAAGCAAGCTACGAAAACCTGCTTCGAATACCTGGCGTGGGCATCCGCTCTGCACTTAAAATTATTAAAGCCCGGCGCATGGGGGCACTGGATTACAGGGATCTTAAAAAGATCGGAATCGTCTTAAAGCGGGCTAAATACTTTATAATCTGTAAGGGAAAGTATTACGGCGGAATATCCATCTATCCCGAAAACATCCGAAGACAACTGATCCAAAAACCGAAGGACGATCAACAGCAGCTCTCGATTTTCGATCTCCATGAAAAAAGTCTTCTGCAAACCGAGGCAAAAAGCAAAGTAATGGGGGAATTATAATGCTGATCCTTACCTATGACGGCACCTTTGAGGGGCTGCTTACCGCAGTCTTTGCCTGTTATTATGAAAAACTGAATCCCGATGACATTCAAGTGGAAGGGGAAGTTGAAAAGAACTTTATCTCCCGCTATCAATTGATCAGAACCGAAAAGGAAAAAGGGGACCGGGTCTATCAAGGGATCGAAAAAAACATTTCTGCCCAGGCCTTGAAAAACTGTTATTATGCCTTTTTATCCGACGGAGAGAATAAAAGCATACAGATATACCGCTATATTCGATTAGGCTTTAAACGGGGCAGGGACATTGATGCTTTGCTGACCTCCAAGACGGTGGCCGACCTTCACGGTCTGGTGCAAAAAGTGCTGAGGGAAAAACATCGAATGCTGGGCCTTACCCGGTTTATGGAGCTGGAGGGAGGCAGTCTGTACGCGAAAATCCAGCCGAAGTATAACATTCTAAGTCTGATTGCCCCCCATTTTGCAGAGCGCCTGGGACCGGAACAATGGATGATCCATGACGAAGGAAGAAACCTTTTAGTAATCGGTACAGAGGGTAAATGGCTGCTGAGGCAATATCAGACGGAAGGGGAACGGAAGCTCCATAAAAGAGAGGCTCTGTTTCAATCCCTCTGGAAGGAATTCCATCAAAGCATTGCCATTAAGGACCGGAAAAACCCGAAACTCCAGCAGCAGTTTATGCCGAAGCGGTATTGGAAAAACTTGACGGAAATGCAGCAAAACTCCGCCCCGGGACGGAGGGAAGCAGGATCTTAAGATGGAGTAATAAAAAGACTTAAGACGGTTTTGACAGGGGAGGAAATCCCTTATACTATAACCATACTCACCTTTAAAAAAGTCTAGTAATATTTAGCGGCGGTACTCCTAAAATCTGCCGCACCATTACCCAAAAAAGATCCCTTATCTTCTATAAGATAAAGGATCCTTTTTTTTTAGGCACCTTGGTTCATTTTTTCAGGAAAAAGTTTCTTCGCGATTGCCTCTAAGGCAAAGGTTTCCCTGAGGATGGAAAAACCCATGGAAGCCTCCTTATTCTTGATGACCTGTTGATTATGTTCAATCGCATCAAAAATGTTTATCCAAAGGGCCTGCATGCCGTTATTTTTTTCGTAATCCTCCAGCTGGGGTTCCTGGAAATCATCGGAAGTACTGCAAAAGTAAAAATACGACTCCATATGAACCAGATCGTACTGTTTTTTATAATGGGGCCGGTACTCATCAATGTATCCGAAGGCCTGGGTAACCTCAATATCCCGGGCTCCGGTTTCTTCCCTAAGCTCCCGCTTCAGTCCCGTAATTAAATCCTCTTTCGAATCCACACCGCCCCCGGGAAAGCTGTAATCATTATAATATTTCGTATACATCAACAAAATCTTTTCATCCTTTAGGATGATCCCCCGGGCTGTGGTTCGCTCAAAGGTTCTGCCCTTTGTGGTTTTCAGGTCGGGATGGATCAGTTTTTTCAGTAACTGCACAGTAACTCACGTCCTTTTTATCTTATAAAATCACCTAGAGTAGCATATCACATATTAGCTGAAAAGAAAATATGACGGTTAAAAAACATAAAAAAATAGACAAAGATATAAAAAAACAAAGTGCTGGGGAAGTTTCAATCCCTTCTATTATCCCCGGAGCAGCGACGGCGACGTGGTGGATTTGCTGTTTCAACGGTTGGGAAGAAGAGATCTTGAAGGATACTGGAGGGGGACGCCGCTACGGAGTGGGAAATAACGGAAGAGGATTCCGATGGTTTCCCCTGGAAATATGCAAGCTTCGGGGTTGTGGGCATATGCATATTATTAAAACGGAAAAACAGGAGCTAAGAGCAGAGGATATTTTGATGTACTGTGACTTCCCTCACAGAATTCCTTCCGGGAACCCGTTATAATGAACTCAGATGAAAAAATACCAATTAGCTAAAAACCAACAGGAAAGGATGGATCCTATGACTATTACAAAGGATATGAATATTGGCGACGTGGTTCGAATGTACCCACAGTCTATCGCCATTTTAGGCAGTTTCGGAATGGGTTGCGTCGGTTGCCCTTCAGCCCAGATGGAAAGCATCGAAGAGGCGGCGCAGGTTCACGGAATGAACGCCGATGAGATTGTAGAACAACTAAATAAGAATCTTTAACAAAAAAAACAAAAAAACAAAAAAACTCCTTCCTTAATGAAGGAGTTTTTTTCACTTTTATAGAATACCTTACTATACCCAATAATTGAGGAGGGATATTATGAAAAGCTATAACAAACTGGTTCGGGACCGAATACCGGAAATCATTAAAGAGGCGGGAAAAACCCCGATTACTAAAATTTTGCCCGAAGAAGAGATGGAAAACCACTTAATCCAAAAGCTGGAGGAAGAAATTCAGGAATTCAAGGAAACCCGGGATTTTGAGGAACTGGCCGATCTTCTCGAGGTCATTGAAGCCCTGGCAAAGCTAAGGGGAGAGGAAATGTACACCCTGGAACGGGTCAAAACCGATAAAAAAGCGGAGCGGGGAGGATTCGAGGAAAGAATCCTGCTGGAAAGGGTAGAAGACTAAGGGAGGAAAGCAAATGACCTATATGAAAATCAATGATATCAACTTATACTATGAAGAAAAAGGGAATCCCGACGGGGAAAAAACCGTGGTTTTTTTAAACGGCGTCATGGCTTCCACCAGCAGCTGGAGAAGCTATGTAAAGATCTTTGAAGCATTGAATTTCAAAGTCATTTTGCATGATTTTAAAGGTCAGCTTCTGTCCGATAAACCGGAAGGGCCCTACAGTTTTAAAGAACACGCCGAAGAATCCAGGGAACTGCTAAAGGCCCTGGGGGTAAAGAAGGCTCATTTTATCGGAACCTCCTACGGGGGCGAAGTGGGAATGAAGTTTGCGGTACTTTTCCCTGAAATGGTGGAGAGTCTTATCCTTATCAATTCCGTCAGTGAAATGGATGAGTCCCTTCGATTATTCGTGGAGGGCTGGAGGCAGGCGGCCATGAGAAAAGACGGAGAAGGTTTTTTCTGGCACTTGGCACCGACGATTTACCATAACACTTATTTAGAAAAGGAAAGAGAAAAACTGAAAAGAAAAGCCCAGGCCATGAATAATATGGATGATGAGTTTTTCCAAGGGCAAATCGCTTTGTACGATACTTTTTTGAAGGATATTGACATGACCGATGAACTTCACCGGATAAAAGCTCCGACCTTAATTGTTGCCGGAGAAAATGATCTGTTAAAATCCATCAGGTTTCAGGAGATTATGGCAAAGCACATTGCGGGCTCCGAGTACGTGATAATTCCCGACTGCGGCCATGTAACTATTTTTGAAAAGGAAGAGGAACTAAAAACCCTGCTGCTGGGTTTTGTGATTAAGAATCTTTAATGCATCCTAAATGAGTATACTAAAAAACCTCCTGAATCAGGAGGTTTTTTCAGTATACTTCCGAGCTTTTTATCTTATATTTCACCGGAACTGGAAATCAAATGGGCTTTGATCAGCCCGTCTCTAAGGGCTACCGCAACCAAGGCGGCGGCGGATATTTTCAAAAGATCCGGAACCAAAAAAGGCAGGGCCCCCGTGGCCACGGATTGAGGCAGACTCATTCCCGTAACCACCATCAACTGAAGGGAGCCGAAGGTATAAACAACCAGAATCCCCATAGCCATGGCGCTCAGCTGAATGAAGTATTTGGAAACTTTCCCCTTGGAAAACTTTTGATAGCCAAAGTGTGTAAGCAGTCCGATTACATAAGCCCCGGCCATAAAGCCGAAGATGTAGCCACCCGTTGGGCCGGCCAATGCCCCGAGTCCTGAGCCTCCTCCGGCAAAAACCGGAAGACCGATTACCCCAAGCAAAGTATATAAGGCGAGGCTGTACAACCCCAGCCGGGCGCCTAGAATAGCGCCGGAAAGGGCTACTCCAATAATTTGCAATGTTATGGGCACCGGTGTGAAGGGCAGGGGGATTAAAAAAATGGATAAAATACAGGTCATGGCCGCAAACAGGGATACTAAAATCAACGCTCGTAAATTTTTCAATGGTTTCATCCTCTCTTCGGGTTTTTAGAATCCCTTAAGATCCTAAGTATGTAGCAACTGTTATTATTATAATGAACAAAAAAAAGATTGTCAACCTGAAAAATAAAACAGGTTAACAATACCGACTGATGTCTGATTTTTTTATTCAAGTTTTCCCACAGGTCCGGATGCCGGTTTTGCAGTCGGCTCTGTCGACGACATTGTAACCGGTTCTGTAACCCGATCCGGCGCCGGTTTTCTGACCGGAAGCCCCTCCCGGTCATACCGTACAATCAGGATTACTGCCGAAAGGATGAAAACACATCCGATGATGATCGGCAGGTTTAGAATTTCGTTAAAGACCAGCACTCCGATTATAATGGAGGTAATGGGCTCTAAGGTGCTTAGAATGCCCGAACTTTGGGAGCCGATTCGCTGAATGCCTACATTCAGTAAGTTGACGGCGCCAAGGGTGACGAAAATCGATAAAAACACGGTAACCGCCCAGCCGGAAAGCGTCAGATGCAACGTAAACTGTCCTGTAAACAGGGCGAAAAAGAACATCGAGACAGAGGCAATCAGACTCAAATAGAAAGTCAGTTTGAGGGAGTGCAGGGCTTTTAGGCCGCTTTTATCGATATAAAGCACATAAAATGCATAGGTTACACCGGATAACAGCGCCATGAAAATACCAAAGAGGCTTCCGCTCAGCTCTCCGTTATATAACAGGAAAATCCCCAGGGTGCTGAGAACGCCTGCAAAAAACTTAATAAAGGTCAGCCGGTCTCGGTAAAAAACCGCAGAGCCGAGAATCACCAAAATCGGATAAATAAAATGCAGCGTGGTGGCCACCCCGGTGGAAATATAATTGTAGGAAATATACAGGGTCATGGCCGTGGCGGCGTAACCGAAAATCCCTACATACAGCAAATTCTTCCTCTGCAGTTTGGTGATCTTAAAATCAACCCCGGGATTTCGGTGAATTAAGTAAAACAGCACAGGCAGGGCAAAAAAGAAGCGCCAGAACACCAGATTAATGGAGTTGCCTCCCTGGGAAAAAATAAATTTTGCAAGCAGGGGCATGGATCCGAAAATCATACCGGAGATCATTACAGCGGTGTATCCAATGGTTCGGGATTTCATGGTAGGCCTCCTTTTTTCAAAGCATATTATCTTTATAATAGCATATTAAAGACAAAAAGATAGCCATAAAAAGTAACCCATAAAAAGTAACCCATAAAAAACAGCCCTCTGGACTTATAGAGGACTGTCAGCTACTTCCTTTTTACTTCGGGTCAATTAACCCGCTCATTCGAATAATTTCAATGCCTTTTTCTTCTAAAGCGTCGGTAAACTGGTTAATTCCCACGGAGTCACTGGCCATATGTCCCGCCACAACGATGTTTCCGATGTTTTGCTCTTTAACCGCTTTAATTACATCTTCCGGCATATGCATACATACTAAGGTGCCCACGCCCGCTTCAAAGTAAGACTTAATGACCTTGGTTCCGCCTCCGGTTCCCCCCGCCATGGTAACCACTACTTTACCGGCGTAGTCCTTTTCACTGCCTACACGGATTACCGGTGTTGCAGAAGTTCGCTGATACTCCACTTTCGTCTCTAAGGCTTCGATTACGTCTTTTAACGTAGCCTTCGGCTGATCTTTTAATTTCTCATCCAGTAAGTTCTGAACCGTTCGTTCCGCCAAGATATCTGCAGGGGTGTGGACCGCCATAAAAGGCATCTTTAACAGTTTTGCTGCGGAGACCGCACGGTCATAGTTGGATACGTGAAGGCCTCGTTCCACTTGACCTTTTTTCTCCTGCAATGCCTTTTGGGCTTTATTGATCGGTACGCCGGCTTTGGTCATGGTATCAATCTGATTGTCCATAACTTTGTGCAGGTTGATTCTTGGGGTTCCGCCGCTTGGGTGATGGGTGATTACCAGGTCGGCTCCCAGTTTTTCCGCAAGCATCATTTCAGCTAACTCCATATCCACACCGATGGCAACCTTTTTAATGTTCTCCCCTTCCACGATGATTCCCGAATCTGCCGGGGTTTCTTCCAGTCCTGCCAGTTCCAGGGCAGTGTCCATAATTTCTTTAGTATTCATTAATAAATCCTCCTTGGAAAAATAATTTTTACATACTAAATTTATTATAACGAAGTTCGTAACCCGAAGCAAATGAAATATTTTGAAATTATTGATAAAAAACCATAAAAGTCTTCTAAAATCCTCTGAATTGAATTGTCAAACCCGGGGCGAATTGATATGATAATAGTGGTTAAATAATTATAAAAGGATCGGTGATATCGATGGAAAGAATAAGAATAAAGCTGGATACCGTGGAAAGCATGCTTTTTTACTGGCAAGCCACAAGCGAAAGAGATAAGGTAGGGGAAGCATACCTTAATGACATTGCCAATCATGAGGATATGAAAAAAATCTACGACGAAGAATTCACTGCGGAGTCCTTTCGAAAAGTCTTAAGCGCCATATCCAACCGGGAGCCTTTTAAAAGTGATATAAAAAAGGAACGGGTATTTTGGAACAGCAATATGTGGATGACGGAGGATATGGAGTTTACCCGGATGATGGTAGCCCCGATTAAAGTACTGAACGTGGACCATTTAGTACCGAAGGTTCAGGAAGCCGTCAAAAATCCGAAATACGATGAGGTGGAAGTGGTTTTTGTACCGGGCCATGAATTTGAGTATAAGATTGTCGAAAATCAACTGCTGATTAATTTTTTCAGAGTGCAAGTGGACCTGTATGAGGAAAACAAAATTGAAATCGGCGGGGTTCCCTTGGAAGACTACCTGGTAACCAAAATTATTGAAGTGCAAAATCAGAAATAAATTTTATAAACAGGGTTGAACAATAAACTGAATAAACAAGGAGCGGACCTGATGATCAAAGTGATAACCGACAGTACAAGTTATTTAGAAAAGCAGAGCGTAAAGGATTTGGATATTGAAATTTTATCATTGAAGGTGGAATTTCAACAGGACACCTACCGGGAAGTGGAACTGGAAAATAAGGCCTTCTACAGGATGATGGATGGGCGGGGGATTCCAAAATCCTCCCAGCCCCCCATTGGAGAATTTGTTGAAGTATTCGAGTCCATCATCAAGGAAGGAAATCAGGTGCTGGGAGTGTTTTTATCCGGCAAAATGAGCGGAACCCTGTCCACCGCCTTAATGGCAAAGGATATGGTGTTAAAGGATTATCCCGATGCAACCATCGAGCTTATGGACTCCGAGTCCAATTGCATGCAGCTGGGATTTGCCGTCGAGGCCGCGGCAAAAGCCGTGAAGGAAGGGAAGTCCATGGCAGCGGTGATGGAGGCCGTGGAAAGCATGAAAAAAAGGAGCCGGTTTTTATTTGTTCCCGACAGCCTCAAGTACTTAAAAGCCGGGGGAAGAATCGGAAAGGCCAACGCCCTGATCGGAAGCCTGCTGAGTATTATCCCGATCCTGACGGTGGAAAATGGAGAAACCTCCATTTATAAAAAAGTACGGCGAAAAAAGAAAGCCCTGGGTGAAATGGTTGCTAAACTCCAAAGCGAGGACAAGGAACACACCGTACAGGAAATCATCGTTCATCACATTGATGCCTGTAAAGAGGCGGAAAAACTGGCGGAAAGCATTCAAAAAGAAGTGGACGTACCCACCCGGATTTTGGATATCGGACCGGTTATTGGCCTTCATGTAGGTCCCGGAGCCATGGGCATCGCCTATCATACGAAAAAGGAATTGAGAAAATAAACTGCATTAAACCCTTCTAAAACCCCCGTTGAGCCTACAGCGGGGTTTTTTTTACGGAGATTATGAATAAACCCCTGAAATTTAGGTATAAATGCACTATATGCATTAACTGATAATAATAGTTAATAAAGACTTATTTGATGAGCATCAAGGCAGAAGCATGAGGATTAGGCGGAAAAATACTTAAAAAAACATTGTAATAAGAAAAGAGGTGGAGAAGTAATGACAAATACCAATAACCGTAACAGGGAAGATGAAAAAGACAAAAAGGACAAAAAAGCATTAAAGGAGAAACTCGATAAGATGCAGTACTATGTCACCCAGGAAAACGGAACGGAACCTCCCTTTAAAAATGAATACTACAATAACGAAAGGGAAGGAATCTATGTGGATGTGGTGGACGGACGACCGCTTTTTTCCACAAAAGACCAGTACGACGCCGGTTGTGGATGGCCCAGCTTTACGAAGCCCATTGATGAGGGGGAACTGATAGAACAGGAGGACCGGAGCCTTTGGATGGTCCGTAAGGAGGTTCGCTCGAAAGGGGCGGACAGCCATTTAGGCCACGTCTTTAACGACGGCCCCAAGGAAAAAGGGGGGCTTAGATACTGCATCAACAGTGCAGCCCTGCGATTTATTCCCGTGGAGGATTTGGAAAAGGAAGGCTATGGAGATTACAAAAAACTCTTTGAACAGAAAGAGGCGGATTAGGGAGTGACAACAGGATGATAGAGTTTTTAAGAAATGTACTAAATCTGTATCGGGACCGTTCGGAGTTTTTTATCCGACTGACCATGGAACATATTTATCTGTCCTTTGTTGCCATTGTCTTTATTGCGGTAATCGGCATTACCATCGGCATTACCATTGCCAAGTATAGGCGCCTTGCAGAACCGGTGCTCAGTGTGGTCAATTTTATCTATACGATTCCAAGCATCGCTTTATTTGGAATTTTAGTGGCCATTACGGGGATCGGAAACCGTAGCGCCCTGATTGCCCTCGTGGTATACGGCATGCTGCCCATGATTCGAAATACCTATGTAGCCATATCCGAGATTGACGATTTAATCATCGAATCCGCCATCGGCATGGGAACCACCGGGAAACAACTGCTGCTTCGGATTCAACTGCCCTTAGCCCTGCCGGTAATTATCGCCGGTTTTCGGATTATGGTGGTCATGACCATCGCCCTGGGGGGCATCGCTTCCTTTATCGGGGCCGGCGGCCTTGGGGTTGCCATTTGGCGGGGAATTACCACCAGTTTCCCCGAGATGACCGTGGCGGGAAGTCTCCTCGTAGCCTTGCTTGCCATTGTGGTGGACCTGGTGCTGGGCATCCTGGAAAAAATCGCCCGGAAAAAAGTCCTCGGCACCGTAAAAAGTTAAGAAAAAGAAGAGTTAGTAAAGAAAACTTTGGAAACAGAAGAAGGATTTTTTAAAGAAGGATTTTAAATAAGGTATAAAAAAAATGGAGGGGTATTATGGAAAATCTTAAGGCAATCTTTCGACCCACAATGAAAAAAACTGTTGTTTTGGTATTGTTAATCAGTCTCTTAAGCCTGGGTATGATCAGCTGCGGAAATGACGAAGACCCCGTAGTGGTGGCCTCAAAACCTCATGCGGAGCAGTACATCCTGGGGGAAATGATCAGTATTCTAATTGAAGAGCATACGGACATTCCCGTGGAGCGAAACTTCGGCATCGGCGGCGGAACGTCCAACATTCATCCCGCCATGGTTTCGGGAGAAATAGATATTTACCCGGAATATACGGGAACTTCCTGGATGTTTGTGTTAAATGAAGAGTTAATCGAAGATCCCAACGAGTTGTATGAAGCAACAAAAGCGGCTTACGAAGAGGAATTTGAACTACAGTGGCTGGATCTGTACGGTTTTAACAATACCTACGCCTTAGCCGTTGACGGAGATATCGCGGAAGAGTACGGGATTTATACCTACTCCGACCTTGCGGAAGTCTCAGGAGAGATCACCTTTGGAGCGGAATATGATTTTTACGAGCGGGACGACGGATTTGACGCCCTGGCCGCCCACTACGGTTTTGATTTCCAGCGGGAGGTGGAACTGGACATCGGTCTGAAGTATCAAGCCATCGAGCAGGGAGAAGTGGACGTGATCAATGCCTTTTCCACCGACGGACTCCTGGGGGCCTATAATCTTCGGGTACTGGAAGACGATCAGTTTTTCTTTCCCTCCTACTTCGCCGGCACCATTATTCGAATGGAGACCCTGGAACGGCATCCGGAACTGGAAGACGTGTTGAATCGCTTAGCGGGCAGCATTTCCGATGAAGAAATGATTGAGATGAATTACCGGGTGGAAGAGGAAAATGAAGATCCCGAAGCCGTGGCTCGAGAATTCCTTGAGGAGAAAGGATTAATCTAATATGAACGTACTGACCTTTACCGACGTGTCAAAATCCTATGATAATCAGGTACGAGTCATTGACCGGCTCAGTTTTTCCATCGAAAAGGGCGAGTTTATCACCCTGATCGGGCCTTCGGGATGCGGAAAAACCACCCTGTTAAAGATGATTAACGGACTGATCCCCTTTGATGAGGGAGTCATTTCCGTGAAGGACCGGTCCCTGGCGGATTGGGATTTAATTAAGCTTCGGCGGGAGATCGGTTATGTGATTCAGCAAATCGGCCTGTTTCCCCATATGACCATTGAAAAAAACATCGGTTATGTGCTTTCCTTACTGGGAAGGGACCTGGGGGAACAAAAGGAAAAGGCAAAGGAGCTGATTAAGCTCGTGGGCCTTGACGCCGATTATTTAACCCGCTATCCCCGAGAGCTCAGCGGAGGGCAAAAACAACGGGTAGGGGTGGCCCGGGCCCTGGCGGCGGACCCGGATATTATCCTGATGGACGAGCCCTTCGGAGCCGTGGACGATATTACTCGAAAAGTTCTGCAGGATGAGATGAAAGCGCTTCATAAAAAACTCCAAAAGACCATTGTTTTTGTGACCCATGATATTGAAGAGGCCATAAAGCTCGGCACCCGCATCGTTTTGATGGACCGGGGAAGGATCATCCAGGCGGGGACGAAGGAAGAGATGCTTTTCGCCCCCACAACGGAGTTTACCAAACGGTTTTTAGGCTCCAAAAGCTTTAACGCCTATTTGGGACAGCTCCCCATTGAGGATGTATACCGGCCCTATGAGGCCACTGTTACGAAGATCCCACAGGACAACGAAACCATTAATTTAACGGATACCGCCATGGAAGGTATTCGAAAAATGATTAAAGAAGACCTTCAAAGCCTGGTGGTGATCAATGAAGAGGATAAGGCTGTCGGGGAGTTTCAGCTGCAGGATATTCAGCAAAAGATTCAGCTATAAAAGAGGTAGTTAGGAAAGATAAAGTTAGAAAGATAAAGTTAGAAAGGCATAGGAAATAAAAAGTGAAATGAAGGAGGCTAATGTATGGCAATTGTAGAAACGTCAATTACCCCGATCGGAACCGAAACCCCCAGTGTCAGCAAATACGTAGCGAAGTGTCATAAGGTATTAGAGGATTTCCCCGAAATCAAGTATCAGCTGACCCCCATGGGAACCATTTTAGAAGGGGAACTACCTAAAATCCTGGAAGCCATTACAAAAATGCATGAAGTTCCCTTTGACAACGGCGCAAGCCGGGTCTCTACCCTGATTAAAATTGATGACCGCAGGGATAAGGAAGCTACCATGGATGCAAAGATGCAGTCGGTAATCAGTAAGCTGTAACAGCGAACCGGCGATATTAAAGCACAACATAAAAAACAAGGCCATGAACATTCGGCCTTGTTTTTTAGATTAAAGTATTATTCCCGGGTTTCCGGTTTTTCTTTGCCTTTGAATTTCTTAAAAGCCCGAGGGTAAAACTTACCCATGAGCCCTAAAAGAATCCCGGCTAATAAAATGAACGGGAAGTAACGGGCAAACCATAACAGTATGGACTGTAAAGCCCCTTGAAATCTTTCGAAGGATTCTCTGAAGTTACGGAAAAATTGATCGGAAAAATTCTGATCTTCCAATTCATCGGTCTCCACTTCTCGAATGGATAGATAAAGAGTGCTGAAGCGAACCTGGTCATCTAAGCGATTTAAGGTTCCCTGCAGTCTTTCGATTTCCCGTCGAATTCTGGAAAGTTCGCTCTCCAGGGTTAGAATATCGGAAAGATTTTCCGCATCTTCCAGTAAATCCAGCAGGCGGCGCTCCTGGATGGTCTGGTTTCGAAGATTGGCCTCAATGTCGTAGTACGTATCGGAAACGTCATCGCTTTCCAGGACTTCCTGGGTGAAGACTCCGTAATTTCTCATGGAATCCACAAAGGCTTTTAAGGATTCCGAAGGTACCCGAAGGGTAAAATCCCCTCGAGGGGCTTCATCTTTTTCCGAGATGACCTGGTACCGATGGATATGCCCCCCGTATCGGTCTAAATCCTGTTCCATTTTATCGATGGTTTGATAAAGGTTGTCGGTTTCCATGGATAGGTTTTGCCGGTAGATAATTTTATCCCCCGATACCGAATTGGAAGAGGTGCTAAAAACTTCCGGACCGCCACTGGCGTCAAAATCCGCAATATCCGGTGAACCCTCGGCTCTTTCGTAATGCATACGCTCCTCCCCTTCGGAGTAGGATGCATCGTCATTGGAGCTGCAGGAGATTAAAAATAGGGTAAGGGTGAGGATGATGAACACACTGATTAAAACACGGACCTTTTTTTTCATAGGTTATCCCTTCTCTCTTTTTTAATTGATGTAATAATACCTTGACGACGGGTAAATCAATTAAGTTCCCGGTACAGCTACCCCTAGGTATAGGCTTTCTTCCGATTTTTCCTTGACAATTGGACAGGGAATTTATACAATAGAACAAATGAATCCCGAGTATATTGATAGGTTTAAATATGATTGCAATAAAAGGAGGAATTCCATGATTTATAATAATATCGGGGAGTTAATCGGCAACACCCCTTTGGTTCGTTTACACAGCGTAGAGAAGGATAGCGCAGAAGTATTGGTCAAACTTGAATCCATGAATCCCGGGGGATCCGTAAAGGAACGGATCGCCTTAAATATCATCGAAGAAATGGAAAAGCGGGGAGAATTAAAACCGGGTATGAACTTAGTGGAGCCCACCAGCGGAAACACGGGAATCGGCCTGAGCATGGTGGCCGCCTATAAAGGATACACCTTAACCCTGGTCATGCCCAACACCATGAGCATGGAACGAAGAAAAATTCTAAAGGCCTACGGTGCAAACCTGGTACTGACCGACGGAGCCAAGGGTATGAGAGGCGCCATTGAGAAAGCGGAAGAAATTCTAAATACAACGAAGGATACCGTCTTGATCGGCCAGTTCCAAAATCTTGATAATCCCAGAGCCCATGTAAAAACCACGGGCCCCGAAATTTATCAAGGCACCGGAGGAAAACTGGACGCCTTTGTGGTAGGTATCGGAACCGGAGGGACCATTACCGGTGCCGGCGGCTTCTTAAAAGACAAAATTCCGGGAATAAAAGTAATCGGTGTTGAGCCGGTCAAGTCCCCGGTCATCTCCGGCGGAGAACCGGGACCCCATAAAATCCAGGGCATCGGCGCAGGATTTATTCCCACGGTGCTGGATAAGGACAAAATCGACGAAATGATGCTGGTATCCGAAGAGGAAGCCATTGAAGAGAGTCGATATATCGCAAGCAAAGAAGGGATCCTACTGGGGATCTCCGGCGGCGCGGCCATATTTGCGGCAAAGAAAGTGGCCAAAGACTTAGGCCCGGGAAAACGGGTGGTCGTCATCGCACCGGATACGGGAGAGCGCTATTTAAGTACGGAACTGTTCGAGTTTAACGAGTAAGAGAAAGGATGTGATTTCTATTTCCTATTTTGATGTAGTTAAAGCAAGAGACCCTGCGGTAAAAAACAACCTGGAGATTATTTTGACCTATCCCGGGGTGCATGTCCTATGGTTTCATAAATTCGGGCATTTCCTGTATCGGAAAAACCGTTTTGTGATCGCACGGTTGATCTCCCAGATCGGTCGGTTTTTCACGGGAATTGAAATCCATCCCGGGGCACAGATCGGACCCGGACTGTTCATTGACCACGGCATGGGGGTTGTGATCGGTGAGACCGCCGAGGTCGGGAAAAACGTATTATTGTTTCACGGCGTTACCCTGGGCGGCACGGGGAAGGATACCGGAAAGCGTCACCCCACCGTTGGGGATAACGTGATCATCGGCGCCGGAGCGAAAATCCTCGGGCCCATTACCATCGGCGACAATGCCAAAGTCGGAGCCAATGCCGTGGTGTTAAGGGACGTCCCGGAAGGGGCCACGGTGGTGGGAATCCCCGCTGAAGTTACGACTAAGAAGGAAGCACAGGAAAAATGCAGTCTCTAAGAGGCTGCTTTTTTGTACAGTTTATTGGTAAAGTCTATAGACTTTTATTTTTCAAAGGGTATAATAATACAATAGTACAATAATGAAAAATGGGACAGGTTCTATCATTTTCGAAGCAAACTACAAGTAATTATAAGAAGGTGCTGCTAATGAAAGGATCATTTAAAAAATTCATTAACTCAATTTCAATCAAAGCTGCAATCATTTTGCTGTTTATAATGAGTCTCCTTGTTACGGTGGGGGCAATCGGCTACAGCACTTATACCACTTGGAGCAGTTCAAATGAGCAGGTGATAACAAAGCTTGCAGACAATCTGAATTATGAGATAGTATACCGGGTCCGGGAGTATCTTCATATACCCGAACACGTTATCCAGCTTAATCTCGGTTTAATTGAAAACCAGGGTATTGAATTTGAAGATCCGATGGCAAGAAACCGACTTTTTTTAAACACCCTGAACACCCAGGACGAAATGATTTACAGCTTCAGTTACGGCTCCCATGAAGGAGAGTATTACGGTGCCAGGAGAAATGAACTGGACGAGGTTGAATTGATGCATAACAACCGGGAAACCCGAGGCCATTCCTGGTACTATACCGTGGGGGAGGAAGGCGCCTTAGGAGAATTCTTAAGGGATTTCGGATCCTTTGACCCAAGGACTAGGGTATGGTATGAAAGAGCCGTCAACGCTGAAGGATTTTCATTTTCTCCGATTTATAAGCATTTTGTTATGGACGACCTTACCATATCCGCAGCATCCCCGGTTAGAGGTGATGCAGGGGAAATCGAAGGAGTTTTGGGAGTACATATCCTTCTTTCGGGACTAAACGGGGTTCTATCGGAGATTACTGAATCGGACAATTCCTATGCCATGATTGTGGAGCGGGAAACCGGACATGTGGTAGCCAATTCCCTTGGTCAGAAAAACTACCGGTTGGATGCGGCGGGCAATTTTGACAGGATGCCCATTGCTGAAACCGGAAATAATATTGCCAATACAACGTACGTGGAATACTTAGCGGGCAACACGTCCCTCATTGAAGATCAACGGGGACAGGAGAAGCTGTACAGTATGGCTACGACTTTTGATATGCCCGGATTAGACTGGATTGTAATAACCGCGGTACCGGAAAGCCTCTTGGGAACAACGGTGTATGGTGCCGTAAGGCAAAGTTTGATCATAGGGTTTATCGGGCTGCTGCTTTCAATTCTGATATTTTGGATTATCATCAAAAAACTGTTTCATCCCATGGAAGAAATCTTTGAAGCCAATGCAAACTTTTCAAAGGGAGATTTGAGCCGAAGAGTGAGAATAAGCCGTAAGGACGAGATCGGTAGGATCGGAGGTTCTTACAATGATATGGCGGACCGGATTCATTCTCTTGTAAATCATCTTGAAGATAAGGTGGAGGCAAGGACAGAGGAGATAAGGAATACAAACCGTGCACTGAAGGAAAACAAGGACAGACTGCAGCTGATCTTAAATTCAGCGGCGGAGGGCATCTACGGGATAGACCTGAATGGAATCTGTACCTTTGTCAATAAAAATGCGTTGAATATTTTGGGCTATGAAACTCAGGATGAACTGCTGGGGGAGAATATGCATAACAGGATACACCATAGTTTGCAGGATGGATTTCCCAATAGTATGGAGAAATGCAACATTTTGGAGGCCATAAAAAAGGGTGAGGGTACCCGTTCGGATTCCGAGGTGTTCTGGACGAAGGATCACAAGAGCCTGCCGGTGGAATGCTTCAGTTATCCTCAAAAGGTGAACGGAAAAACCATAGGGGGCGTGGTGACCTTTATGGATATTACCAATCGAAAGAGACTGGAGCAGGAAGTTCATTTGGAAAAAGAGCAGTTCAGGACAACCCTGCTCTCCGTAGGCGACGGTGTAATCTCCACGGATGAGCGAGGAAGGGTCGAGGTAATGAATCCCGTGGCGGAGGAACTGACAGGATGGACACACCAGGAAGCAAAAGGGCGCCCCTTTGAGGAAGTATTCCATATTATCAACGAACATACCGGGGAGATCTGTGAAAATCCGGTTGAAAGAGTAATGGAATATAAGGAGATTATGGATCTCGCCCGACATACGATTTTGGTATCCAAGGATGGAAGCCGAATTCCGATTGAAGACAGTGCGGCTCCGATTCGTAGTGATGAGGGTGTAATCACGGGAGTGGTTGTAGTCTTTAGAGATTTTACAGACAAGAAGGAAAAGCTGGATGAAATACAGTATCTCAGCTATCATGACCATTTAACGGGGTTGTACAACCGAAGATATATGGAGGATTCACTGAACCGGCTGGATACCCCAAGAAATCTGCCCTTTACCGTGATGTCCATCGACGTGAACGGACTGAAACTGACCAATGATGCCTTCGGCCACAAGATGGGGGACCGCCTTTTGATCCGCTGCGGAACAATGCTTGAAAATATATGTCGGGAGGATGACATCATCGGAAGAATGGGGGGAGACGAATTTATGATTCTTCTACCGAAAACCGCCGATGAAGAGGCCCAAAGAATCAGGGAAAGGATCGAGAGAGCGATGAAAGAGATCAAGCTGGACTCAATAATTGTATCCCTTGCCATTGGATTCGCAACGAAAGAAACCCAGGATACGGAAATCGATACGGTCATGACCTTGGCAGACAACAATATGTATAAGAATAAGTTGAAATACGGAAAGATCATGAGAAGTCAAACCATCGAACTCCTTTTGAAAAATATCCATTTAAAATACGACAACGAGCAAATTCATACCGAAAGGGTTGCCCAGTACTGTGTGGCCATAGCAAAGGAAATGGGATTTTCTGAGAATGAGGTTGAAAAGGTCAATACCGCGGCGGTCCTTCATGATGTCGGAAAGATTATGGTGCCTCCTGACATATTGAATAAGCCCGGACGTCTAACACCGAAAGAGTTTGTGATCATCAGAAAACATCCGGAAACCGGCTATCAAATATTAAAATCCGTGGATGAATACGCCTCCCTTGCCTTGGATGTGCTGTATCATCATGAAAGGATGGACGGTAAGGGATACCCCGAAGGACTGAAGGGAGAAGAGATCCCCCTGGTATCCAGAATAATAAACGTGGCAGATGCCTACGAGGCCATGACCGCAAAGAGGTCTTATCAGACACCGAAGACAAAAGAAGAAGCCGTAAAGGAGCTTCTCAGATGTTCCGGAAGCCAGTTTGATCCGGATATTGTGAAGGTGTTTGTAGAGAAGATTTTGAAGTGAGAAAGAAGACAGAACTGCTATTCCATCCACAAAATGTGGATGAAATGTGGATAAGTCTGGGGATAAGTTGTGGATGGGCAGTGCATAACTGCACAGCTGAAGCACACAAAGGGGACACACAAAGGGGACGGAGGTTTTTGTGCTATCATGACACAAAAACCTCCGTCCCCTTTAGTTATAAATTAATAGAATAAGCAGGAAAAAAGAAACGTGGTCACGAAGGAGTAAAGAGAGAAAAAAAGAAGGAGGCGATCCGATGAAGGATCTGAATAAAGAAGGAAAACTGTTGCTGATGCTGATTCCCGGGATTCTTATCCTGGTGGTGGTATTCAGTGTACTGAACAACCGGGCCACAAGGGAACAGGAAATGAAAGAAAGTATGGAAGCGGCGGTTCGAGAGAACATTGAAGCGGGAGTGGAGGAGGCCCGGGGACATCGCTTCCAGGAAGAACTGGATACCATCGAGTTTTTAGGACTGGAGGGTATGGAAAAGATGGGATCCGGAAGGGCTCGGGCCCAAGTGAATATCGGAATGCTGGATCTGCCCAGTCTGTTGGAGGAATACTTGGCGGATAGTGATATAACAGAGCATGTAGAGGAGGGGCTGGATTATTACGTTGAAACCTACGAAGCCTTAAGAGCGGAGTATAAGGAAGGGGATCCCTACGTGTTTGCCGTGGACGTGGAGTTTCGGGAAGTGGAAGAGGGGCAGTGGGAAATTACCTCGGAGGAAGCCCTAAAAATTCACTCCGCAAACCGGGACATCCCTCTTATGTACTACGGAGGATTGGATACCCTGGGGACGGTCTTCGATGAGCATGATCCCTTCCAGGAAGAGGAGCCTTTGAAAGAGCAGGAACAGGATCTGTTGTCCTTTTATCATCGGAATATCAATCGTGGGAAGGTGACGGTGGATAAGGAAGTGACCGAAGAGGCATACGGTTTTGTTCTGGACTATCAGGGCTACGATTTAGGAGCCCTGGAAGAGGAAATGGAAAAGCTGATGCTGTCGGAGTTTTACGACGGGGAGGTTCGAAAAAACCATACATTGGAGGGGATCGAAAGGCTAAAGCAGGTAATGGAAGGCTTCTTCGAGGAAGAGGAGCTGAAAAGCCATAGGGTAAAAGAGGTGACGTTAAAGAAAAAGGGGATCGGGTTTACTCTGGAGGATAGAGCGGAAACCTTGCAAAATCCCCATGAAAAATTGAGGGAATACTTGGCATTTTTGCAAACCGTGGAGGAAGTTCCTGCCTTCTTTGCCCGAGGACATCAGAATTT
>PWEO01000183.1 GCA_003553525.1 Clostridiaceae bacterium | reverse complement strand
TCGGAGTCCGTATCTTCAATTTGCTTTTTCAGCTGGTTGGTACGATCCGCAATTACTTGCTCATCTCCCTGGCCTTCCACGATGGTGGTGTTGTCCTTATCCACTTTAATGGTTCTTGCTCGACCAAGCATATCTACGGTGGCTTCCTTCAGTTCATAACCTAATTCTTCAGAGATTACGGTACCGCCGGTTAAGGTTGCAATATCTTCCAACATCGCTTTTCTTCGGTCTCCGAATCCTGGGGCTTTAACCGCCACACACTCAAAGGTTCCTCGGATTTTATTTACTACTAAGGTCGCTAGAGCTTCCCCTTCAATATCTTCTGCAACGATTAACAGTTTTCTTCCCTGTTGCACAATTTCTTCTAATAAAGGAAGGATTTCCTGTACGTTGTTGATCTTTTTATCGGTAATTAAAATGTAGGCATCGTTGTATACCGCTTCCATCTTTTCCGTATCCGTAACCATGTAGGGAGATAAGTATCCTCGGTCAAATTCCATACCTTCCACTACGGATAAGTTTGTACCCATGGATTTGGATTCTTCCACGGTAATAACTCCGTCTTTTCCGACCTTCTCCATGGCGTCGGCAATTAAGGCACCGATCTCATCGTCCGCCGCGGAGATGGCTCCTACCTGGGCAGTTGCTTCTTTGGAATCAATGGGCTTAGAGATCTTTTGCAGTTCCTCCACCGCCAGTTCCACCGCTTTGTAGATTCCTTTTTTCACGATCATCGGGTTTGCCCCCGCAGCCACGTTCTTCAGACCTTCTCGAATAATTGCCTGGGCAATAAGGGTTGCCGTGGTTGTACCGTCTCCCGCAACATCATTGGTCTTGGTGGATACTTCCTTTACCAACTGGGCTCCCATGTTTTCGTATACGTCTTCCAGTTCAATTTCTCTGGCAATGGTTACACCGTCATTGGTAATTAACGGGGATCCGAATTTTTTATCTAAAACGACGTTTCTACCTTTAGGTCCTAAGGTTACCTTAAGGGTATCCGCCAGTTTGTTTACACCTCGTTCTAATGCTCGTCTGGATTCTTCTCGAAACTTAATTTCCTTGGCCATAACAAAAACCTCCTTTAATAATGTATGTTTATTCTACAATGGCTAAAATTTCACTCTGCTTTAAAATGGTGTACTCTTCACCGTCAAACTTTACTTCCGTACCTGCATACTTGGAGAAAATTACCCGGTCTCCTTTTTTCACTTCCATGGTTACTTCTTTTCCGTCAACCATTCCTCCCGGGCCAACTTCTAATACCTCGGCCATTTGAGGCTGTTCTTTGGCACTGCCTGGCAGTACGATTCCACTTTTGGTTTTCTCTTCCGGTTCAACCTTCTTAATTACCACTCGGTCACCTAATGGCTTGATCTTCATTGATAAAAACCTCCTCTTTATATGCTTCTTTATTTTTTATTTTTTGTTAGCACTCACTTATAGCGAGTGCTAATTACAAGTACCATAGTATCTAAAAGAAACCAAGGGTTCAACTGCGATTAGAGCTGATTATGCAGTGAATACTTGGTTTTTCTTTTATTATTAGCTTATTTCTTTCATTTTCATTGAATTGCTCTCTCAAGGGTTATTTTCTAATTATTCCAACAAAAAAGACAGAGGGAGGGACAGGGGGACGAGGACAGGGGGACGGAGGAGGACAGGGGGACGGAGTAATTGTCCCCTTGGTTCTTGAACTACCAAGAGAGGACAATTACTCCGTCCCCCTGTCTTCTCTTTTTTTTCCTGACTTCCTACAGGAAGCCCAGGATCCCGGCGATTACGGGGATGATGATGGCGGGAAGCATATTGGCTACGGGGAATTTTTTGATTTCCAAAATATTAAAACCGATGCCGATAATCAGCAGGCCTCCAATGGAGGAGATCTCCAGGACCACGCTTTCCGTCATAAGGGGTTCTACAAACCCGGCAAGCAGCGTGATGGCACCCTGGTAGAAAAACACCGCCACGGCGGAAAAGGCGACGCCGATGCCCAGGGTGGAGGCGAAGATGATTGAAGAGATACCGTCCAGAATGGATTTGGTGAATAAGGTGGTGTGATCTCCCAACAGTCCGCTTTGCAGGGAGCCGATGATGGCTAAGGCTCCTACACAGTACACCACACTGGCGGTAACAAATCCCTTGGTGAAAGTGCTCTCGGAGCTCCCCATTCTTCGCTGAATAAAGTCGCCGAGATCCTGCAGTCGTCTTTCCAACTCCAGGGCTTCTCCTACAATGCTTCCGACAATTACTGCAATAAGCAATAATAGCACGTTCTCCGAGGCCAGGGCTTCTTTGAAGCCGATAATCAATACCCCGAGCCCAATGGCTTTCATGATGGTATCTTTATAGCCTTCCCCGATGCTTTTTTTCAGCAGTACCCCAAGGATTCCGCCGATGACAATGGCCAGTGCATTTACTATGGTTCCTAACATATGTAATACCCCTTTTCTTCTAGGATTTGGACGCTTTGTCCCTTCCTTACTTTACCGGATATTTTTGATCTTTTTCTCCCGGGCATAATAAAATAAATACTGCTGGGCATAACCCGCATACTTCCCGAATTTTCCCATGGCAAAGTCTTCGATCTCCTTAAGAGACGCTTCTCTTTGAAAGTACAGAACCTCCATCATGCGCTTTACCCATACATCCACGGGAAAGGCTTCCCGTTTTCCCATGGAAAAGAATACCACGCAACTTCCCACCTTCGGCCCCACACCGGAGAAATTCGTGACCCCTTCCAGACATTCCCGGCGTTTTTCTTTGATCATCTTCTCCAGAATTCCGGGGTTTTCCCAAACCTTACGGGCGGTTTCTTTAACGTATCTCGCCCGGTAGCCGAGACCGAGGAGTTTCAGTTCTTCCACCGTGGCTGTACTAAGGGCTTTTGGCGTAGGAAAAGCGTAGTGAAACTCTCCACCGTAGAATTCGATCATTTCTCCGTAGGTCCTTGCCAGGCCCTCTGCGGAGCCTTTAATTCGCTTGATATTATTATTGGAGGAAATGATAAAGGAAATTAAGGTCTCGAAGGGTTCCTGCTTTAAAATCCGAATGCCGCGACCGAACTTCACGGCTTCTTCCATGACGGGGTCCCGGCGGATCAGTCTTTTTTGTATTTTTTCGTAGTCCGTATCCAAATCAAAATAATCCCGCCAGACTTTATTAAAATCTCTTATATCCGTGTTGTGAAAAATGATTCGATCCCCTTTTTTTTCCACCTCAATTACCCGTTGACAGGCAACCAGAAGGTAGCGATTATCTCGCTTTTTTTCCCAGCGAAAGGATTGGCCGCAGTGAAAAATATCCCGGGGCTCAAAGGAGGAAAGATTTTGAATTTCCACCGTGGATTCCCGTTCCAGCGGATTAAGGTCCTTCATATGAAAGTCATCCTTTCTTACACTTCATCAGTACCGGACACGGTCGCCTAAAAGGCTTCATAGGGATAGTAATTACGTTCCAGTTCTCGTCCTGTGAACTCGTCAAAGTACAGGGCCGCCCGCTGTCCATCAATTTCTTGAAAAAACACCTTTACTACCCGGGGCTGAAATTCCGTATAATAGTTCCGGATAACCGCTCTTCCTTGATAATCCATATCGGGAAATTTGTCTTTGTGAGCTTCTTTAATACTTTCTACAGAAAGGGGAATTACATCCTCCTCTGCATTATGAAGTTCTAATATGGCCAGAGAGCCCTTTGCATCCACAGGGACCACCGTTTCATGGAATCGATTTCTGAAACGAACCACTTTCCCGCTTCCGGCGTCAACATTGATTTCAAAAGCGTCACTGGATAATCGCAATTTGTTCTCGATCGGGGTAAATCGAAAGGCATAGACTAGCCCCCCATTACCCTCTTGATTATAGGTAAAGAACTCTTCTTTCAGCTCTTCAAAAACGCCTTCCTTGAAATTCCCGTAAAAATCCCGGGCAATATCCAAGGCTTCTTTTCGATTTATATCTTTACCGGAGCCCTTGAGCTCCTCGGGGTTGTACTCTAAATACCGTAGAGAACCGGACTTTGCATCCAGCCATAAAAGCAGCTCTTCGCTTTCCGCGGCATAATGGCTGATTCCGTTACGATATTGTATCCCCTGGATTTCCAGGGTTTTCAAAGTTTCTTCATCCAGCCAGTTCCGGGCAATTCCCCTTAGTTCCGTGGTCGCTTCTTCCTCACTGAGTAACTCCTCTTCATAATCCAAAAGAATACTGTGACGATAGCGGGATCCCAGTTCCGTTAAATTCGTTGAAATTCGCTGTAAATTCTCCCCTTGTTCCTCGGGAATGGTTATAACCAGTTGATTTTCATTGGCTTCCGCGATACGGTAGATACTCGATAAAAATTCCTGCAGAGCAACTTCCAGGTCCTGCAAAAACAAGTAGTCGTTGGCAGTGAACTGATACTCATTCATCTCAAATTTCTCCTGAAGATTATTATTTACTACATTCCGGATACTCCGAAGGCTCTCCAGGGTTTCTGCGCAGACTCCCCCGTTTCCCGTATTTTCATTTCTGAGATCTACAAAATAAGAATAATCCTCTAGCAGATCATTCAGAGAGTCCTGCAAATGGTTAAAGATCTTCTGTCTCATAAAATCATCGGTATTATCTGTTTCCCTCAGCACCTGAATTTCATCTATGAATCGGATACTCCAGCGGGCGTACTGTTCAATATTATCCAACACGCGGTTGTTCACAATGGCCAGCTGCGATTCGGCTCTTCTAATTTCTCCTAATTGATAAAAATTAAAACCGACACTTATTAAAATAATAAAAATCAGCGGGATAATTCCATATTTTTTCACGTTATTCACCTCGCTAATATCATAGCATAAAATTTAAAAAAAGAGAATT
>PWEO01000133.1 GCA_003553525.1 Clostridiaceae bacterium | reverse complement strand
TTTTAACGTCGCATTCCTTATAAGGATTTTGATGTCGGCCGATCACGATGGTTTTATTGTTTTGCCACAGATAAAGAATCACCGTATTTTTGTCGCAATTTCTCAGAAGATACTCTTCCAATGCCAGGTTTACCGGCCCTTCGTAAAACTTTGACAGGATAATTTTCGTATTATCAGGCATCATATAGCCCTCCTTGTTTTTTCTATAGTATAAGCCGTTGTATAATGTTTTCTACTCTTCCATTCTATTGATTATTACCGCCCCCGTCAATTCCGAATTTTTCCAACCCTAGGGGTTTATTTCCCAAACTGTGCGTATAATCACAGTTTTTTTATTTGATAAACGTTATCATTGATTAAAACAGTACCGAAAGGATGAGGTTAATGAATCATTTACAGGATAAAAGCAATCAGATGGGAGAAGCCCTGCAAGCGGATATGAAGAAAATTGACCGTATTATGGAAATAAAAGTGGATTTTTTAAAGGATCGCATCACCCAAGAGGAGGCAAAATTGAAGCTCCGAAATGCGGTGGATTTTGTCACGGCGGAGGAGTTTGCATATTGCGAGCACTTATTGACGCAGTATGGAATATCCGATGATACGATTACCCGGCGCATCGAAGAAATCCGGGGGATATTTGATGGGCTCCTGCAAAATGAGAAGACGACTCTCCCGGAAGGTCATCCCATTCAAACCTATCTTCTGGAGGTTCGAGAAATCAGAGATTTGATCCAAAGAATGAAGGATCAGCAGGAAAAGAAGTTTATTAAAAACCAATGGCTGGAGCTCTACGATCAGCTGGAGGATCTTCATATCCATTTTGCCCGAAAACAAAATCAATTGTTCCCCCGTTTTGAAGATAAGGATTTTGATAAACCCTCAAAGGTGATGTGGAGTCTTGAAAATGCCATTCGGGATCAGATGAAGGAAGCGCGATCTGCCTTGGAGCAGGACCGGGATGAAGCATTTTTAGATTTGCAGAAGGATGTACTGGTTTTAATTGAGGATATGATGGATAAAGAAGAGGAAGTGCTCTACCCTACGGCACTGAAAATGATCTCCGATGAGGAGTTCGTTGAAATGCGAAAAGGGGATGATGAAATCGGTTACGCTTTCGGGATTACCCCGAAGGATTATCATGGAGCCTCGGAGCCCGTCCGGGAGGCTGCTGAAGATGAGGCTGCCTTTATGGAGGATTTGAAAATATTAATGCAGAAGCATGGAATGCAACCCGCCCCCTCTTCCGATGATGCTTTGTTAGAGGTCACCCGGGGAAAACTGACATTGGAACAAATCAATCTTATTTTCCAACATCTTCCCCTGGATTTATCCTTCGTTGATGAACAGGAACTGGTAAGGTTTTATAGCGATACCCCCCATCGAATCTTCCCCAGAAGCCCCGGGGTCATCGGCCGAAAAGTTGAAAATTGTCATCCCAGGGAAAGCGTTTCCACGGTCAAAGAAATTATTGAAGCCTTTAAAAACGGAAAAGAAGATGAGGCGGAATTCTGGTTGGAAATCGGCGACAAATTCATTTACATCCTCTTTGTTGCCCTACGGGATGAAAATCAACGGTTCCGAGGCGTGCTGGAGATTATGCAGGATGTTACAAAAATCCGAAGTCTTACCGGATCCCAGCGTCTTTTATCCTGGAATCAACCTAAGGACCGTGATCAAGTGCCCGAGGATTCAACCGATCAAATCACCAAAAACACCGTAGTTGGAGACCTGGTGAAAAACTACCCTTATCTTAAGGAGGAACTCCTTAGTCTTTCACCGAAGTTTGCCAAATTGAAAAATCCTATTCTTTTTAAAACCATGTCCTCCATTGCGACAATGGAAATGATCGCTGAACGGGGAAACCTTCCGGTGGATGAATTAATTTCAAAGCTTCAAGACCGCATTGAAAAGGAAACCCAGCAAGCCTAAAGCACCGGTTTCATTTTTCAGAATTCTCTTTCATTCTTTTTGATCCTATATTATAATCAGGTTATACACGGAAGAAGGGCAAGATTCCTTTCCCTTCTACTTTATATCCCGATAAAATTATAGGAGAGGTTACGTTGATGGAAAAAAATATGGAAGACCGCTTTAAAGATTTAGAAAGAGTCATTGGAAACACCCCCTTGCTGGAATTGTCCTTTCTCTATAACGGACAACCGCGCACCATATATGCCAAAGCAGAGCACTACAGTATGACCGGAAGCATAAAGGATCGAATCGCCTACCATATTTTAAAACGGGCCTTTGAAAAAGATTTACTTAAACCGAAAAGCACTATATTGGAGGTGACAAGCGGAAATACCGGCATCGCATTTTCCGCCTTCGGCCGAAGCTTAGGTCATGAGGTAATCATTTTCATGCCCGATTGGATGAGCCGGGAACGAATTCACCTTATGCAGAGTTTCGGCGCCCAGGTTCAACTCGTCAGTAAGGAGGACGGAGGCTTTGTGGGCAGCATCAAAAAAGCAGAGGAACTCTCTAAGACTTTGGATCGTGCATTCCTTCCCTATCAGTTTTCCAACACCGACAATAGCGAGGCCCATTATCTCCATACCGGCCCTGAGATTTTTGAACAACTGGCAGAGATCGGGAAGCTTCCCGATGCATTTGTCGCCGGTGTGGGAACCGGAGGAACCGTTATGGGAATCGGTCGTTATTTTAAAGAAAAGAATCCCAAGGTAAAAGTCTACCCCCTAGAGCCCGCCAACTCCCCAACACTAACTACGGGACACAAAGTGGGTTTCCATCGAATTCAAGGGATTTCCGATGAGTTCATCCCCCCGATACTGGATTTGGCATCTCTCGATGAAATTATTCAGGTCGATGATGGGGACAGCATTATTATGGCGCAAAAACTGGCAAGAGAGCTAGGTTTAGGTATTGGCATCTCCTCCGGTGCAAATTTTCTCGGAGCGTTGAAAGTCCAAAATGAGTTAGGACCCGAAACCGTGGTCACTACAGTCTTTTCCGATGATAATAAAAAATACCTCAGCACCGACTTAATGAAGGTGGAACAGGCCGAGAATCATTTCCTGTCTAAAGACGTGGAACTACTGTCCGTAAAAACCTTCAAAAGCGCATGCACCACTTGTACGAGACCCTACCTATAAGAATCCAAGGAGGTGAACTTAATGGCAAAATGCTGTGCAATGAAAAGACGCCGTCGAAAAAGACGCAAACTGCTTCTTCCTTCATTAACCTTCTTTATAGGATTGACTGTTGGTTTTCTCATGTCACCGGTAAAATATGGTGTCGGGAACAATAACGGAAATATTAATAATCATTATTATGGTCCCGATGAAACCGACGACGAGTTAACAATTCAATGATCACAAAAGAAGGGACAGCACCCTGTCTGGTTTGTATCCGGACAAGCGGCTGTCCCCTTTGCAGGTCTTCATCAGCTGGCTGCTTGTTTCTTATTTTCCGCTCTCATTACAATAACTCCTGCTATAAAAGTAATTCCGCAAACCAGAAGATAGGGAACCATCATATACAACCCGCCCCAGTTTGCTGTAGTTTGGACATAGCCTGCTGTGTTAATTCTCATTGCAATCCCACTGAGTCCATACGCAAGAGGAATTAAACCCATAATGTGTATTGAAATATCCTTTGCTTTCAGTGCAATTAAAATAAACGTAACACCGGTGATCCAGTTGGAAATACCAAAGACCCCCAAAAGTCTCAACTGCTCAGCGGCTGTAGATGTGGTAAGATCAAGACCCGCTATATTGATGGCTGCATATTCAAGGGCCACGGTGTGCATAAAGCCCCGGACAAGATCGATACTCCCAAGCACAATGAGAACGACCCAAACAAATTTCGGCACCTTTGTTTTTTCCTTATTCATTGTAATCCTCCTTCTATTTCCCGCTTTTTATTTGCTTTCCACTTTTTTCAACAATTCAATCCGTATATCATATAACCTCAATACGGAATCCAAACTAAGATCTTCGAATATTTTTTTCGTCAGCAGATCCCGATTAATCATCTCTAAAATACTGATTAATGCCTCGGCATATTCATTCGGTCGTTCTCCTGTATGGCCAATGCTCAGCTGTTTAAAGACATTTTCTCTGATGGTTCGTTGTTTCTTTCGAATATAATTCCAAATATCATAATTCATCCCTAAGTACAGGTTCTTGAAATACCGACTATACACGGGATCCGAAAGCAAATTGATATTGAACAAAAACAGTTCTCTAAAGATTTTAAACACGTCAGCGCTTTCCTCGATCCCCACTTGTGATAAAAACTTTTGAGATTGCTTTTCCATAACTTTACCGGTGGTAAAAAAATATACATCTAACTTATCTTCAAAGTATATATAAAAACTTCCCCTGGATATCATGGATTTTTGGACAATTTTATTAATGGATGCGTCCATATATTGATTTTCGGAAAACTCTTCAAAGGCTGCTGTAAATATGAGCTCTTGCTTATCTTCCCTAAGATTAAAAAAAGATTTTTTCGGCATAACTGAAGGCTCCCTTCTTTGATACTTACTTTCCCGTCAGTTTGAATGACAGCTTGTCATTTCCTGCTTTCTATTATACTGACAACTTGTCACTTTGTCAAGGTGATTACTCATGGAAACACGGAACACCGCGGGCAAAGGTAGAAAATCCTCGAGCGGTTGTTTTGGTTTGAGCGAAAACCCCTCAAACCTCCTGATTATATATGGGCTCAATAGAGGCCCGGTTCTTCAGCACAAATGTAAAGATTCCGACAACGATCAGGCCTCCGTAGAGAAGGGCCACAAACTCATAGGGAAACACTTCTCCCAGCCAGCCCGCAAGCAGCTTTCCCAGTAAAACCGAGACACTGATCATGGTATGAAATACGGCGTTCATCCGTCCCCG
>PWEO01000209.1 GCA_003553525.1 Clostridiaceae bacterium | reverse complement strand
GAAGGTGGGAAAGTGGGAAAGTGGGAAAGTGGGAAAGTACGAAGGTGGGAAGGTAGGAAGGTGCGAAGGTGGGAAGGTGGGAAAGTACGAAGGTATGAAAGTGCGAAGGTTAGGAAAGTAGGAAGGTGGGAAGGTGGGAGAAGGCACTTCTAAGAAATTTACTTTTGCCAAGAGCTTTGAAGAGCTGGAGGTATGGCAGGAAGCCAGGCGCTTGGCTGTAGAAATATATGTTACCCTTCGGGAATGCAAAGATTTTGGTTTCCGTAACCAGATACAGGATGCATCAGTGTCGGTTATGAACAATATAGCCGAGGGTTTTGAGCGCAGATCCAAAGCGGAATTCTGCAGATTTCTGGATATTGCCAAAGGCTCAAGTGGAGAAACAAGAAGTATGCTGTACCTTGCTCATGATATAGGGCATATTAAAGCGAATCAGGCAATGGAGCTTATACAGGAATACGAAATTCTATCCAAAAGAATAGCAAGCCTGATGAATATGTTGCATAACATTAACACTGGCAGACAATAGTTTTTTTACTTTCGCACTTACGTACCTTTAACTTTCATACTTTCGCACTTTCGTACCTTTTACTTTTAACTTTCATACTTTTAACTTTCGTACCTTTAACTTTCGTACTTTTAACTTTCGTACCTTTAACTTTCATACTTTCACACTTATAATGGAGACCCCATGAGCAAGATTTTTGAAGCGTTGCAGAGGGCAGAACAAAAGGCCGGGACAGACATGCCCCAACAGGCTGACCCGAATCCCGGTCTCAATCTTTCCCCGGACCTGGTGACCCTTTTTCGTCCAGGATCGCCGATTGCTGAGCAGTTTCGTTTTTTGCGCACCAAAATCACCAGGCCGTCCCAGGGGGAAGTGCCCAAGACCATTCTCATTACCAGCGCCCTGCAGGGCGAAGGCAAGACTTTTGCCGCCTGCAACCTGGCGGTAGCCATTGCCCAGAGTCTGGATGAACATGTCCTCCTGGTGGATGCAGACCTGCGCAGTCCGCGGGTGCACAGCATATTTAACCTGGATAATGCCAAAAATGGGCTGAGCACTTTTTTACTGCAGAAAGACTCCCTTGGCTCTTTGTTGCACAAGACAGAGATAAGCAAGCTTACAGTGCTTCCGGCAGGTCAGGAAACAGAACAGCCTGTGGAGATACTCTCTTCCCAGAGGATGAAGTCCTTTATTGCCGAAGTCCGGGATCGCTATCCGGACAGAATAGTTATCTTTGACAGTCCCCCGGTAAAGCTTGCCCCGGAAACCCTGGTCATTGCCAACGAGGTTGACGGTATTTTTCTGGTTGTGGAAAGGGGCAGAACCCCTAGAGAAGATGTAAAAGCCACCATGGAATACTTTGGCAAAGAAAAATTCAAGGGCGTCATTTTCAACGGCTATGAAACCCGCTCCAGATACTATCGCCGCTACGGCAAGAAGGGTTATGGCTACGGTTACGGCTACGGCTCCAAAACCGCGTAACGCGGGTTGTGCCCGCAACCTAAGAAATTCGTCTCACGCAAAGGCGCAACGATCGCTAAGGAAGAGAAGGACTCTATGCCTGACGGCGTAATGGCACCGACTCACTTTCGCACTTTTTACTTTCATACTTTCGTACTTTTGTACTTTCGTACCAAAAAAAGGTAACTATGCTCAAGGTGTTCAACAAGTATTATCCCATCCGGAGCCTTCTCTTTTTTATTGGAGAAAGCGGACTGATTTTTTTGTCCATCTGGCTGGTGATTTTCCTTTTCCATGCTGCAGAGCTGCCGCATGACCCTGAGAGAATGAACATCTGGCTCAGGATCCTGCTGATTACCATGGTTGTTCAGATCAGCCTGTATTATCATGATCTGTATGATTTCCGTATCAAAAACAAAATGTTTGAATTGAGCGTGCGTATTGTTCAGGCTATTGGCGCTGCCTGCCTGGTCCTGGCCGGACTTTACTATCTTTTTCCTTATCTCATCCTGGAACAGGGAATCTTTTTTATCGGCATCTTTATCCTGATCCTGTTTCTGGTGTCCTGGCGCTTTTTTTATCAGCTCGCCTGCCAGAAGTGCCTCTGGAATGAAAAGATTCTCCTTGTAGGAGATGGCAATCTGGCTGAGATGATTGGAGATGAGCTCCATTCCAACATGGATTCCGGCTATACTGTAAGCGCGGTTTTTTCCAATCCAGGCAAATCCAGTCTGGCTGAAAGGCTGGGGGTGGAAAAAAAGAACAGCTATGATGAGCTGTGCGAATATGCCCTGAACAATGGAATCAACAAGATTGTTGTGGCGTTGGAGGAACGGCGCGGTCATTCCCCTGTGCAGGCTCTTCTTAATTGCAAAATGTACGGAATAAAGATACTGGACGGCATGACCTTTTATGAGCTTATCAGCGGAAAAATTCTGCCTACCAGCACTCCGCCCAGCTGGCTGATTTTTTCCGAAGGCTTCCGCAGGTACAAGCTGACTGTCTGGGGCAAGCGCGGCGTGGACATCCTTTTGTCTCTCACCGGCATGATTTTAAGTGCTCCCCTGCAGATTGTGACCGCTTTTCTGGTCAAAGTCACCTCCCCGGGTCCGGTGTTTTTCAGGCAGACCAGGGTAGGGGAGATGGAACGAAACTTTCAGGTGCTCAAGTTCCGGACCATGCGTGAGGATGCCGAAGCCGTGAGCGGAGCAGTCTGGGCCGAGGAGAACGATCCACGGATAACTCCTGTGGGCCGGATATTCCGCAAGCTGCGCCTGGATGAACTGCCTCAGTTCTGGAATGTGCTCAAGGGGGAAATGAGTTTTGTCGGTCCCAGGCCGGAGCGCCCGGAGTTTGTGGATCAGCTCAAGAAAAGGCTGCCCTATTACGGGGAGAGGCACACGGTTAAGCCTGGTATTACCGGCTGGGCCCAGATCAACTATCCTTACGGCGCTTCTGAGGAAGACGCCCTGCGTAAACTGGAATACGACCTGTTCTATATCAAGAACATGTCCCTGGTCTTTGACCTGTATATTGTCCTCAAGACGGTGAAAACAGTGCTGGCCGGCAGCGGAGCAAGGTAGGAAAGTACGAAGGTGGGAAGGTAGGAAGGTGCGAAGGTGCGAAGGTGGGAAAGTGGGAAAGTAGGAAGGTGGGAAAGTGGGAGAAGGCACTTCTAAGAAATTTACTTTTGCCAAGAGATTTGAAGAGCTGGAGGTATAGCAGGAAGCCAGGCGCTTGGCTGTAGAAATATATATTGCCTTTAGTGAATGCAAAGACTTTGGTTTCCGTAATCAGATACAGGATGCTTCAGTGTCGGTTATGAACAATATAGCCGAGGGTTTTGAGCGCAGATCCAAAGCGGAATTCTGCAGGTTTCTGGATATTGCCAAAGGCTCAAGTGGAGAAACAAGAAGTATGCTGTACCTTGCTCATGATATAGGGCATATTAAAGCGAATCAGGCAATGGAGCTTATACAGGAATGCGAAATTCTATCCAAAAGAATAGCAAGCCTGATGAATATGTTGCATAACATTAACACTGGCAGACAATAGTTTTTTTACTTTCGCACTTTCGCACCTTTAACTTTCATACTTTCATACTTTCGCACCTTTTACTTTCGCACTTTCGCACCTTTTACTTTCATACTTTTTACTTTCGTACTTTCGTACTTTTTACCTTCATACTTTCATACTTTTTCACAGAGCGAAAATGACAGTATCCCTGGATAAAAACCCGGTCCAACTCTACCCGGACAATCTTCTCACCGAAAAGACTCTTCCCGGCCGGTGGAGGATAGCCAAGACCAAGAGCCGGCGGGAAAAGGCCCTGGCCGAGTTTCTGGCCGGCCGCGGCATCGGCTACTACCTGCCCATGGTCAAGAAGCGCCAGCCCGGGACCAAAAGGGTCCGCTACTCCCTGATGCCCGTTTTTTCAGGATATATTTTTTTCAAGTGCAGTGATGAGCAGCGCTACCAGGCCTTCACCTCCAACCATATCGCCGGGGTCATGGACGTAACCGACGAGGCCCAGCTTTTAAGGGACCTTGGCCGGGTACAGATGGCCATCAGCCTGGATGCTCCGGTGTATCCTTACGATTTTGTGAGCCAGGGCGACCTGGTGGAGATAGTCAGGGGACCGCTCAAGGGGCTGCAGGGTATAGTCAACAAGAAGAGCAAGAACTACCGCCTGATCCTCAACGTCAACTCCCTTATGCAGGCCCTGGCCGTGGACATCGAGGCCCACTGCATTGAGCCGCTGCGGAAGTAGTAAAAGGTATGAAGGTGCGAAAGTGCGAAGGTGGGAAAGTATGAAAGTGCGAAGGTGGGAAAGTATGAAAGTACGAAGGTGGGAAAGTATGAAAGTACGAAGGTGGGAAAGTATGAAAGTACGAAGGTGGGAAGGTAGGAAAGTGGGAAAAGGAGACTGAGGCATGGAGAGAAGGGCACTCCAGAGCCTCTCCCATTTGTAAGTAATTAAGGATTCGAGTATATTTTTCATTCCCGCGGGTTGCGGTAATAAAAAAGGTCTTCCGCCTCGGGCGGGGAGCAACTTATCCATAGACCCCGGCTCGGGGGATATGAATATTTATCTCTTCCTCCTGCCTTGCTCCGTGGCTCTAGGGCCGCTTCGGCCCGAGCGTGAGAAATTTCTTCCAGGATGAATTGCTTGTCACTATTGATGCCGAAAAAGCCGTTGGTAGCATTAAAATGTGAAGAGCTTGATCATGGTTCAAATCCATACAATACATCGAAGAACCGTATATTTTGACATGGAATTTAAAACAGAGTATTATTTTACATATAACTAAGTTGATGACGTGAATTGATCAGGAGCTAAGAATATGAAAAGTTTTGAGTCAATATCTCCAGAAGCAGTAACAGCAGTTGAGATGATTGAAGTTCTTAAAGCAGACCAAAGGAATTATGCAT
>PWEO01000071.1 GCA_003553525.1 Clostridiaceae bacterium | reverse complement strand
ATCTCCTCAATATTCATCGTTGCCAGGACCAGCCGAAGTTGTCCGAAAATGATGTCCTTCGCCAAATCCTCTATCCCGTCTTTACCTAGACCTAACAGTCTTTCTGCTGCATTTTGCATAATCCCGTTTTCCGTGGAAATACCCACGGTAAATACTGCGGGAGCATCTACCCGGATATTCTGTTTCGATAAGGCATTTTTTAAGTTAATATCAATTTGAATGGGTGTTAAATCTAAATAATCATAGGCTTGAATTACTGGTAAAATGAAGGCTGCGCCCCCATGAATACATTTCATGGTTCGTTTTTCAGAACTTGCTCCGGCCCCCACCTTACCGTATACCACCAAAACCTGGTTGGGTTTGCTTTTCTTATACCTGCTGATCAGTATTGTTACGGTTGAAAACAAAATAAATACTACTACAATTGCCAAAATTAGCGTTTGTGTAAACATGTTTAACTGCCTCCTGTTATTATGTTTTTTTTACTTTAACTAAACCGCTGTCAATTATCTCTACAACTTTTACCATTACGCCTCTCTGAATATCCTCGGATTCTTCAGTAATGGCCCGTAGTTCTCTTTCAGCCCCATCGAATCTTATGGTGATTTTTCCCTGACCGCTCATATTTTTCGGTATCGGTAAATAAACGGTGCCGTTTTTATCTAAGGAATTTTTCGTTTTTGCCGTATTGTCTACGGACAACTTATGAATTCCGATAAACAAAATCCCTACCAAAAACATCATAACCGCCCCGGCAACAATAGAAATAACTATACCGACAAAATAATGTATATCCATTTGCAGAGTTACCAGTCCTGTCCAGCCAAACACACTTAAAAAAGAAAGGATTCCCCGAAGACTGAAAAAACCGGAAACATCCCCTGAATCTGTTTCAAGACCCGTTTCCCCGTCGATATCTCCTTCAAATCCAAAATCCCCAATTCCGATCAGCGATAATAAAAATTGTAATACTAAAAATATGGTGGCTGTAGAGGCAACAAAAAAATAAATCGTGCCGAGCCCGATGGAATCAAAAAACTGTATCATTTTCTTTTACTCCTTCCCATAACTATCATAGTTATTAATATTTTTTTACCCCGTTTTGCTTAGGACTTTATAATGTGTTGAACAATGTCGCTTAACGCTGATCTTAAATATTTAAATCCAACCCTTTTATAATGATTCTAGAGTCCTATCCATAAATCCTCTATTTTTTGGAAATTTGTTTTAAGTTTTATCCTTATTTTGCTAGTCCAACCACTTAATAGGATCCGGATTTTCCTAGACTTTATTCGATTTAAGGATCTGTTCGGGTTTGCCGAGCGATTTCCACAGGGTCGGCGCTGAGCTTCCTCTGACCGATTCTAAGCATTATAAATGCCAGAAAGTAAAATGCCGCGCCTCCGATGAACATACCTTGATTGCCGACGAGATCCATGGCCAGTCCCAGCATAAAAGGACCCACCATCTGGCCGATCATGGTAAATACATAATAAAGACCGATATAAAAACCCACCCGATCTCTACCGCCAAAATCTGCTATCAAGGGCATAGCCTGCACATTGACCAAGGCCCATCCTAACCCCCCCAGAACAAAAATTCCGGCGATTATCAAAGGCGATCTCACGGGAATAGCTACAAGGAATAAGACCGGCACCATGATCAGTCCCCAAAGCATTGTGGGGATTTTTCCGATTTTGGTCCCTATAAATCCTGCAAATATGGCAAATACTAAAAAAGAACCTGCAAAGGAGGTAAGAATAAAGTTCGCCCTTCCCTCCGAAAGTCCCAGGGTTTCAACCCCATAAATGGGAAACATGGCATTAAGCCCCGCATAGCCGATAAAATACGTCAGCATCGCCAAAAGGATCAGAAACTGTCCGGTATAGCCGGGTTTTAGCAGCCCTCGAATACCGTCCACTGCATCTTTAATGGGGTTCGTCGATGACCTGGGCGAGTTGTCCACATAGGGAGGCTTCCGATCGACCTTCCACCATACAACAAAAAGGCTCAATAAAAGAACGATAGCCCCGATGCCAAAAGTCAGCCGGGGATCAATGTCATAAAGCAGTGCTAACACACCGAAGCTAATCAAGGTGCCAATGCCACCCATCAGATTGATAATTCCATTTGCTGCAGATCGTTTCTCCGGCGGCGTATGATCCGGCATCAAAGAAATAATCGGTCCACGGTAGGAATGCATGGCGGCTGTGAAAACTATTTCCGTAATTATCAAAAGAACCAGCACCGATGAAACCAAGGGAATGGCAAAGTGAGTGAGGGCTGCGATGGGTAAAGCAACGAGAATGAAGGGGAGCCTTCGTCCCAAGGGAGAGTCCACTTGATCCGACCAGGCTCCGATGATGGGAATCAAAAGTAAACCGATCAGATTGTCCGTCCCCATTAAAAGTCCCACTGCTGCCCGGGATGCAAAAAACTCCCGGTACATTAGGGGCAGGAATGCATTATAGCTCGTAAATGCCAATTGAACGCCTAAAAAACCGAAACCAATCCACCAAATCTTTGCATAAGAAAACTTGTTTGTATCTCCAGAACTTGTATTTTTCTCACTCATTGGAATCTCCTCCTGTTAACGTCTTTTCTCTGCATATCCCAAGAGTTGTGCAATGGGAACTGCTTTATGCCCATTATAATCCAAAAGAGATTATACAACAAGACGATTCAATGAACTTTAACATATATTTACATCCACTCAACGAAAGTAAAATAAGTAACCCCCAGACTAATTCATATGATCAGCCATCCGTTTTTACTATTTTCTTAATAATGTATGGACCTTTTTGTTTACTACGGGAAAATCAAGATTTTCCAGATCATCATAGGCTTCCACTAATACCTCTCGTGCTTCTTCCCAACGATGCTCTTTCTCCGCTTTTTTTGCTAATTCCTCAAAAGTCTCATCCTCGGTCCATTCATAATCGACTTCGTCTTCCCGGCCCTTATCCAGATAAGTCCAATCATAATATATTTTTGCCATAACCGCCTCTCGGATGGCTCCTAAATATTTCATTTCAAACTCCAACATTTTTCTTTTTTCATCAAAAAGTTGCGCTAGAAGTATTCGCTTCTCATCACACTTACTATACATTGTATTGTATAACTCCCATGCTTCGTCATTGCGTCCGCTTTGGTATAGATAGTAGGCCTTCTTCTTATAAAGGGGAAAAGCCACGGTTACATCCTCGTCCTCCTCATAAACATCCAGTGCTTTATCAATCAGTTTTATAGCCTTGTTCCCATTACCTTCTTCAAAAGCTATGTCAGCTTTTTTTAGTAATTCTTCCGTTTCATCATCATAAGTTCCCATGGAACCCTCTATAAAATCCTCTTTGCCTGCACTCATTTGCTCTGTCCGTTTCGCTTTCCTCAACTCTCTTCGCTTTCTATTCTGTTCCCGTTCTTCCGGGCTGAACTTAGAAAATTGATCCGACTGACAAATCGAACACCGGTTTTTTTTCTTAAAATAAACATGATAAATCACATAAGGTATCCATCCCACAACCGTTAAGGTTAATAATATAAACCATTTCCAGTTCCAGTCCGCTTTTACCGGATCTACGTGCTTTTTACATACATTGCAATATTTCATTTTGTCATTCCCCATTTCTGTTATTCTCATTTAAAATAATTCTGCACAAAAGTCCGCATTTTCTTCGGTTTATTATATTATTCGATAAGCAGACCCATAAATCCTTTAATTTTCACAAATTCCTTTTCAAAAAAACCTCCGAGGAGTTGAAGGCAGTCCTAAGGCGACAACTTACTTTTATTAATCTTGTTGTAACTTGACAGCCGCACCGCTGCTGGATCCTTCCTCCGGTCAGGTGCACTAAATGGTACCTTCGATCTCTTTGTTAAGCTTCTCTATTACCTCGTCCGGAGTACCAAAAGTAGCGCGGGGGCTCCGGGGATTTTTTTGTCGCTTTCTCCATAGGCCTTATCATTTCGAATGTCGAAATTTTGAAGAGGTGTTGTTTTTTCAATCAGATGGAACAAGTTTTCCGGTTGGATACGTCAAACACCTTCGGGTTTCATAGTTTTTCTTCTTTAGATTATTGTTATATAATATTACTCTGAATTGTTTTACATTTACTTCTTCCAAGGAGTCAACTTATACCAGTCATCAAACTCTCTTATCATTGGCTCTCCATCGAAGGTTTGGATAACCACTTCTCCAATTTCTACAATGGTTCCTACTAGGAGGTGACCTCCGAAGATCTTTCCATTGCGATCACCAAAAGCGATATGCAGATGGGGAAAAGGTTTCCCGTCTTTTATCGATACGTTGCCTGTGCATTGAACGATTTCAAAATATCGATCATCCCTTGCAAGTTCCTCGTATATTTTCGTTTCAATATTATAATAGGCGAATTTCGCATTTTGGGAAAGTCCCATGATATTAACGTATCCCGAAGTGATGTTTTTTTCTTCTACGAAAGCGGTAACTGTTTTTAAAAGATCTTCCCCACGGTCGATTTTTACCATATACACCTCTTTTGGAGTATATCTCTTCTCTATCATTTAGCACCTCCTTTGAGCCTATTATTCAAATTCACAACCAAATATTTACTTTTTAAACAGCGCTTGAACCTTGCTACATATAACTATAATTTACATAAGTCCAAGAGGTTTTATCAGCTATTTAGATATTATTATTCTGTACCGTATTGTTCTCTTGCCATTGTCCAAAGTCCGGTCTTTTTAAGTGTATTTACAGGTGTTAGAAATGTTACTGTTGCCGTTCCGGGATACCTTCCGATTTCTAAACCTCCGTTAATTGTCGCCCTGTTTTTAACCTCAGGAACAGTCATCCCCAGTACTGTAGCAGCCCTATCTAAGCCATTTTCGATGGATTTGTCATTATTGTTTCCTCAGCCATATCAACTCCCTCCTCAATAATTCCCCTGTTTTACCGTCCTTCAATAACAAATTGTAATTTCACCTGAATAGAAAGATGTTTAAACGCTTATTTTTTTGTTTCATACCCCGCTTTGAACATCTTATAACTGCACACCTCTGAAACTATTGCTTTCTCGAGAAAAAACAACCGCCCGATCGATCGATAAATTCCGATGCTCAGAGGCAGTTTTAAAGCAATTTGTTCATTAATCAATACTAAATTGTTTTTTAAGTTTTGAAATTTTAATCATATAATTCTCTCTCGTTAAATAACCACTCTCTTATAAATCATATAAGTAATCAAGATATTGCGTGTAGGTTTCTGTGTTTTCGTCGCCTTCCCCATCATTTAAATATCGGTTTTTGATTTTTTGAACCTCATCATGTTCTAAAATCTCAAGATCTTCTAGTTTCTCCAATGCGAAAATCTTTTCTTGCACAGACGGCTCTTTTTGCTATTTCAAATTTATCAACAAGGGTCTGACTGCTAACCAAGCCGCAATATAGACAATCGCAAACATCATTAAAACTTCTAGTAATAAATCCATCTTTTGCCTCCTTTATAATATCTGATCCAACCACCTAAGCCATCATTTTATTATCTATTTTTATTACAAGTGATCATCAAAGATTCTTTGATTTCAAATCTAAGTCAAATGCAAATTTCCACGGCTGTTCATTCCCGCCAGAAGGTGCTAACCGTCCAGCTTCTAAAATATCTTCAATGATCTCCTTTGCCACCGGCTCCTTATCAAAATCCCGAAGGCTGCATCGTTTGTTTAATAACTCCACCATACTAGTAGGTCCTCTTCGATGTTCGAGGAAAACTACATCCCTATGGTTTCCTTGAGGGTCTGTCCAATAGTTTTCAACTTTTTCAGTGATTTGAAATCCCATTTTAAAATAAAGATTCCGGGCCGGTTTGTTATCATGCTCAGCGAGAGCTTTATGCCCAACATTGGAAAGAGTGCTCCCACTTTCCCTTGCTGTTTGTTTCCGGCACCTTTAAACCAATGTAAAAATTATATATATTAATTGCATGATCCCAACTAACTTAATTGTTTTTTTACTTTTTCTTTTAACTGCAAACTTTTTAAAAGTTTTTCGCCGGCTTGTTTCGCTTCTTTCATTGCATTTTCATTTTTCAAGGCTTCTCCAGCTCCAAAAACATGAAGAACCTTAACTGTACTGATTACTCTATAACCTAAAGCTTCTAAAGGTTTTTCCATTGCTTCGGAGGCAAACCCCATATCTTCTGCTTTTTCTTGTTCACTAACAGCAATTACAGTTGCATATTTTCCTCCCAGAGCTTCGTTATAGCTTATCCAAATCGAACGATCATTATCAGCAAATATTTCAAAACAGTAGAGTCTGTCGATAAAGGCTTTCATATCTCCAGTTATGTTATAAAAGTACGTGGGTGAACCTAGAATGAGAGCATCTGATTCTATTATAGCCGGATACAACTTTTGCATATCATCATCTATTATGCATTTATATGTATCTTTACAGCCTTCGCATCCATTGCAATCTTTAATATGATAATCACTCAAAAATAATACCTCGGTTTCAATACCTTCCGTTTCCAATGGTTTCAAAGTCTCTTTCATCAAAACAGAAGTATTCCCTTTTTTTCTAGGACTCCCTACTACACCAAGAATTTTCATATTATTTCTCCTTTCATCTTTAATGATTGCTGAGAACGTAACCGCTATTCTATCAAATACATCTTTCTGCTTTGAAAAACCTATTACTAAAATAATTAAGATATCCTTCACGAATACTCTCAAACCACCATAATCCTAGTTGCTCTAGCTCTCTAAAACAAAATCGTTTTAACAATCATTAAGTTTTTCCTTAGTTTTTCACGTTTCTACTTTTATAGATTGTTTCCTCTGCAACAATATTTATACCCTTTTCAATCAAAAATTAAGATGTATTTTTTTTATAATAAGCTTTATTTATATATATATTAATAAAACTAATCTCCAAAATTATGAACTCAAATGACTTTTAATCAACTTTCCACTATACTTCTAAATACATATTGTCTATGCGTTAATGTTATAAAGAACGGACAGGTCTTATTACTGCTAAGTAAAATAAATATTCAAAAAAATTTGCTTTTATTTATCTTCTGTTGTATGATAGTTAAAATCATATTTAAAACAATTTCATATTTCAAGCTACATCTTATCAAGAGCGGTGGAGGGACTGGCCCTATGAAACCCGGCAACCAGGAAGAAATTCCAAGGTGCTAATTCCAGCAGACGATATGTCTGAAAGATAAGTGGCGTGTTGTAGATGTATCCTATAACCACACTTATTCGAGTGTGGTTATTTTAATTCCCGTACTCGTGGCCATACAAAATACACTATGGAAAGAGGGAATTGACAATGAATCAAAAACGAAAACAACATGCACCGGAAACCCTGTGCGTACAAGCAGGATACCAACCGAAAAACGGAGAAGCGAGAATTCTCCCTATCGTACAGTCCACAACTTATAAGTACGATGAAGCCGACGAAGTGGCAAAATTATTCGATTTGGAAGCCGCGGGCCATATGTATTCAAGAATCAGCAATCCCACCGTGGCAGGGCTTGAAGAAAAAATTACGATTCTGGAAGGCGGTCTTGCATCCCTTGCCACTTCCTCGGGACAATCTGCAACCCTTCTTGCGGTCCTTACCATCTGCAACGTCGGGGAACATGTTCTTGCCTTGTCCAATCTATACGGAGGCACCTTTACGCTGTTTACCTCCACCTTGAAAAAGATGGGCATCGAAGTGAGTTTTGTAAACCACGCTGCATCTGCGGAAGAGATCCAAAGGGAAATCAAAGAGAACACGCAGTTAATCTTCGGAGAGACCATCGGAAATCCCGGGGTGGATGTACTGGATATCGAAAGGGTAGCCCGAGTGGCTCATGAAAACCGTATACCCTTAGTGGTGGACAATACCTTTGCAACCCCTTATCTTTGTCGCCCCATGGATTTCGGCGCCGATATCGTGACCCATTCCACAACCAAATACCTGGACGGACACGCCACCAGTGTAGGGGGAATGATCGTGGACAGCGGAAATTTCGATTGGGAAAAAAGCGGTAAGTTTCCTCACCTCACTGAGCCGGACCCCAGCTATCACGGGCTCAGTTATACCGGAAAATTTCAAGAAGCGGCCTATATTACCAAAGCCCGAGTGACCTTCCTTAGAGATATGGGAAACACCATGAGTCCTTTTAATGCTTTTCTGACGAATCTTGGAATAGAAACCCTGGCTCTTAGGATGGATCGGCATAGTGAAAATGCATTGAATGTTGCAAAGTATTTGTCGAAACACCCCAAGATTAGCTGGGTGAAATACCCTCTCCTTGAAGGCATCCCATCTTTCGATTTGGCGAAAAAGTACCTTATCAAGGGGGGCAGCGGAATTATTTCCTTTGGAGTTAAGGGCGGAGCCGAAGAAGGGAAAACCTTTATCAACTCTCTAAATCTTGCGACCCTTGTAGTCCACGTGGGAGACCTGCGAACCCACGTCCTTCACCCCGCCAGTATGACCCACCGACAACTCACCGAAGAGCAACAGGTAAGGGCGGGAATTTCACCGGAGATGATTCGTCTTTCCGTGGGAATCGAGAAGGTAGACGATATTATCGATGATCTGACTCGGGCCTTGCAAGGACCTCCGGGAAGTACGAAGAGTAATAACAGGGACCGGCGGTGATCCTATGCCGGTAATCATTCCTGAAAGCCTTCCCGCCGCCAAAGTCCTAACCCGGGAGCACATCTTCGTGATGAACCCGGAAAGGGCAATAACCCAGGATATTCGTCCTTTGAAAGTGGCCATCGTCAATTTGATGCCTACAAAGATCGAAACTGAGATCCAACTTCTACGAATGCTTTCCAACACGCCCCTTCAAGTGGAAGTAGACCTGGTAAGAACCGCTTCCTATCGGAGTAAAAATACTGGGAGTGATCATCTGCAAAAGTTTTATACCACTTTTGGTACCGTAAAAACCAATTTCTATGACGCCATGATCGTTACCGGCGCCCCGGTTGAGCGAATGGATTTCAAGGAAGTGGACTACTGGGATGAGATTAAGGAAATTTTCGATTTTGCCGAGGACCATGTGTACTCCACCATGTTTATCTGCTGGGGAGCCCAGGCCGCCCTTTATCATTATCATAACCTACCGAAGTATCCTTTAAAGCGCAAACTCACGGGAATTTTTCAAAATCGGTTGTTAATGGACAGCGTTTTGACAAGGGGTTTTGACCAGTATTTCGATGCACCCCACTCCCGCTACACCTACTGCAAAGAGGAAGACATCCAAAGGATCGAGGACATAAAGATTTTGGCAAAATCAAAAGAAGTCGGTGTGCATCTGGCCGCAACAAAGGATCACCGAAAGGTTTTCGTTTTCGGTCACGGAGAATACGATGTCGATACCTTGGATAAAGAGTATCAACGGGATTGCTTAAAAGAATCGGAACCTCCTTTTCCTCAAAATTATTACGTGGAAGATACTCCAAATAAAGGAATTAAGGTTACCTGGAAGGCTCATGGTAACCTGTTGTTTGGAAATTGGCTCAATTACTGTGTCTACCAGGAAACTCCCTACAAAATAGAAAATATCAATGAGTTATCAAGGTCTAGTACTAAAATAAACAATATATAACATTTGAAAAAACATATCCTAAAAATTCATAATTAAATATTATAACTTTTCAAAAACATTAGCACTGGGAGACCATTGATCGTTATGTAGAAAAAATCTTCAAAATTCACAAAATAATAATTGACAATTCCGAAGAATCTGTTTATAATCAGTAACAATATATAATTATGGATCAGAAAAATTCAATTTGAAGGGAGCCCAAAATCATGATCAGCGTTTATACTACCACAACCACTATGACGACGATGCCCACAATGGAAACCATGTCTATGACGGGGACCATGACCACAAACTTCAAACAATTTCAATGATCTTGATTGCAAAGAAACAGGGTTTCTTGTGGGCGATCAAGAATCGCTCATAGTGAAATCTTTAATTTAAAGAATTTTATTAAGTCTGTATCGATTGAAAAAAGGAAATCTAAGGGATCCTTACATCCCATTCCTTACCCCTCTTCTTTTGGAGAATGCACTTATCTTCCATCGATCTCCCTTACCTTTAAATGATTTTAAAAGATGCTGTGAGTCTACAGCATCTTTTTTCGTTTTTTGTATGTATTTTATCAGATTAATTAAAACCTTGTATTGAAATTGTCCTATATATTGTAGTTATCAAAAAATCGAAAGGAAGGGATCCTATGTTCAGTCCCGTGGTTGCAAAGTTTGGAGGAACTTCTCTTGCAAAGGGAAGTCAATTTCAAAAAGTACAATCCATCGTCTCCTTGAAAAAAAGCCGAAGCTGTATTGTAGTTTCTGCACCGGGGAAGCGTTTTGAAGGGGATAAAAAAGTCACGGACCTTCTCGGGGAAATTCACCGTCTGAAACAATCCGGAGAAGTTCATGAAGGACTCCTAAGTGAAATTCAAAATCGTTTTGAGGAAATTCATTGCCATCTGAATTTATCAGGGGATTTCATTCTAAGCCGCGGGGAATACTTAAATGCTTTGATTATGTCCAAATCTCTTGGTTATACTCTGGTGGATGCAAAAGATGTCATTTTTTTCAATGATGATGGATCCCTCGATGAGAAAAAAACCCATGAGGCCATCGGAAAACATATTCTGAAGGAAAAAAAGGTCATCGTTCCGGGATTTTACGGATCTGATCCTCGGGGATCAATCAAAACATTTGCCCGTGGAGGTTCGGATATTACCGGAGCCCTGATCGCTAAATGTGTGGGCGCCGCTCTTTATGAAAACTGGACCGATGTGTCCGGGGTCATGACCGCCGATCCCCGGATTGAAAAATCGGCACGGACTATCCCCCGACTTACCTACAAAGAGCTTTTGCGGGTGACTCGGCAAGGGGCTCAGGTCTATCATCCCGATGCAATTCCTCCGGTTGAAAGTTGTAATATCAGCATTCATATTAAAAACACCAACAGTCCGGAAGAACCCGGAACTATTATAAAGGGAGATGAGTAAAATGGAGAAGATTAAAATTGCTTTACTGGGACTTGGTACTGTAGGAGGAGGCGTAAAGGCTATCCTTGAAGAAAAACAGGACCTCATACAAGAGAGAATCTATATTAAAAATGGGCGGAAGGTGTCCTTGGAAATTTCAAAAATTCTCATTTCACATCCCGAGAAATATAGAGCTATAAGCCCCGTGTTACTTACAGCGGATTTTCAGGAAATTATGAATGACGAGAACATCAAGGTGGTTGTGGAAGTCATGGGCGGTGAGGAGCCGGCAACAAACTATATGCTACAGGCCATGGAGAGAAAAAAACACGTAGTTACTGCCAATAAGCTTGCTATTGCAAAATCCGGCGAACTATTGGAAAATGTTGCGACAAAAAACCGGGTGAATTTTTTGTATGAAGCGGCGGTTGCAGGTACCATACCCATTATAAGGACGATCAACGACTCTCTTGTAGCCAATGAAATCACTGAAATTTCCGGAATCATCAATGGAACCACCAACTATATTCTTAGTAAAATGACCCATGAAAGAAGCCCCTATGCCGAGGCTTTAATGAATGCCCAAGAGTTGGGCTTTGCGGAAGAGGATCCGGGATCCGACGTAAAGGGCGATGATGCCCTGTATAAAATCGCCATTCTCTCCCGCTTGGCTTTTGGCGAATGGCCGGACCTCGATACCATCGATTGCAAGGGTATTACCGAAATAACTCCGCAGCAGATTGAGGACGCAAAAAAAAGAGGGAAAGTAATTAAGTTCCTGGCCCGCACGAAAAAAGCCGAAGGAAAAATCATCGCCTCGGTCTCTCCCGAAGAAATTGAGCTTCATCATCCACTAGCTCATGTGGATGGTGCCATGAATGCCGTTTATCTTCACTGTGACAACGCCGGGGAACTCCTTTTTCAGGGCGCCGGCGCAGGCTCTAGACCGACGGCTAGCGCTGTGGTCAGCGATCTTTTCGCAGTAATCGAGCAAATTTAGCCCTGACTCGGTAAGCAAAACTCGGAAATTGATCCTCCTTTTATTGCTTTTTTACACCTATAATATATTCTAGCAGGATTAGTCATTTATTTGTAGGAAATCAAAGCCCGGGGAACTCTTTTGAACTTAGATACATCCTCTTGAAAGCTATGAACATTACCGACGGATCCTTCTAAATCTTTTTTTAGTCACTGTCTGATAAATAATTTGACTTTAAGCTGAGATTATAAACCTCTTATTACTAAACACAAAAAATGTGTGAGAGATTTTTATCTTCTGAATCTGTATACCATAACAAAATATGTGGAATTTCTGACATAAGATTACAAAAAGACAGGGACCCGTTATAAACCTAACAGGTCCCTGTCTTTTTTCTGTTTCTCTGTTTCTTTGTCTCTTTGTTTCTTTGTGTCCTCTTAGTCGTTTTTTTACTAATAGAAGAAGTTCCCTGCCATTAATCCTACAGCGGCGGATATAAACATTACCAAAACAATATATGTGAAGGTTTTTTTCTTGCCCAGTACTTTGGAAATGACAATCATATTCGGCAGGCTTAAGGATGGCCCGGCTAATAAAAGTGCGGTTGCAGGACCCTTGGCCATATCCATTTCCATAAAAGCCTCAACAATAGGTATTTCCGTAAGGGTCGAAAAGTACATGAATGCTGCAAATACAGAGGATAGTAGGTTAGCAGCGTAAGTGTTCTCACCCACAAACTGTGCTACAACCTCATGAGGAAGCAGAGCCTGAATAACCCCTGCAGCAAAAATTCCAACTAAGAATAAAGGAACGATTTTTTTTGCCAAATCGGCGGTTTCCGATCCCCAATCCTTCACTTCTTCTAAGGTAAAGTTCTTTTTCAGTTGAAGGATCAGCACCGCCACCAGAATCAATGTAGGTATGGGATTTCGCACTCCGGAAATTAGTATGGCCAGCAGGTTAGTAAAAAACAGCATGTTCTGAATCATTGTCCGATCGCTGTCATCCTCTACACTGAACATTTCCTCGCTTTCATCCACCACTTCGCTTTTGTTATAGATCACGTACATAATCAGTCCTATAACCAGAGAAATAATAATGGCTCCGATCACTCTAACCAATCCAATATCGTACCCCAATGCCGTAAAGGTCATGCTTATGGCCAACACATTAATGGCGGGTCCGGAAAACAGGAAGGTAATAGCAGGACCAATCCCGGCCCCTTTCTGTCGTATACTGGCAAACATGGGGAGAACCGAACAGGAACATACCGTTAAAATCGCTCCCGATACCGATGCAATAACGTAAGCCACTCTTTTATCTGCTTTCGGACCAAAGTATTTCAGAACCGCCCCTTGAGACATGAACTGGGCAATGGCGCCGGATAGTAAAAAGGCAATGGTTAAAGACATTAACCGTCGAAGGGTTACATAGTCACCCACAGCTTCAAATCCCGAGTAGATAGTTTCTAATAATAATTCCATAATATCCTCCTTGTCTAATATTTATTCTGATTTTCAATATGATTTTTAGCCTAAGTCTGAAGGAAACCCTTGACAGGCGTTTAATATCCCCTCTTTTGTTAACATACGCTGATAATCCTTTGATAATTGTTCAATGGTTTCTCTTCTTTCCTTAATTGAGGAAAGGATAGATTGATGCAACGGATCCTTCAAATCCAGTTTATAATAAATAAACTTTCCTTTTCTTTCGTCAATGACAAGGCCTAAATCCCGATATTTCGATAAAATTTTGGATACTCGGGGTTGCGGAACTTCCAAAATGGCTTCCAATTCGCAGACACATAGAGCCTCTTCATTTAATAACATCATGACTCTCAAGCGAGTTTCTTCTGAGATCAGCTTTAAAAATCCCTGCAATAACTTCATTTTTTTCTCCTTTCGTATGTAATTATGTGCATATGTTAATATGTTTTCTTGCCTTTGTCAAGCTTTTATTTAAACAAAGAAATAATATCCAAAAATAAAATTATAAAATTTGCTTGGCGTTAGGTTGCGAATACTTTCTTAATCTTTCCTATATGCTATCCTTTACAACGTTCTTTATCTCTTTTTTATGTTGCAGCAGATTCTTTTCTTTCAAACGAACCGGGTTGGTCTGAAGAACAATACTCTTACTATTTTGTAACTGCTGATACATCTCCTCATCGATCATATCCAGTTCCAAAAGATCCTCTTTTGTAGTCATGCCCGGGTTCTTTCTGCGAGTAAGACTCCCGAACCGCCTCTTATTGTAATAGCTCCAGAGATAGAGGCTGAGATAAATCATTACGTAGACGCCTACAGCCAAGAGCAAAAAAAACCGTATATCCAATCGGGTCATTCGAAATGCTGATCTGAATATTGAAGAGTACTCGGTTTCAAAAGGAAGTAACGGTTCCATAAAAAATATTATGACCATAAGACAGTAGATCCATACGAGAAAGGTAAAGAAAACCACAATCACTTCTCTCCACCAAACCCGTTTTGATTTGACAATATACTGTTCATTGGATCTCTTCATTTGTTTCCTCTGTCTGGACTTGTCCACGTGGCATACCCTCCCTTCATTCTGCTTTTAATAGCTTTAGGCATTGCGAATATAACGATCACTGCATTGAGCACCCAATAGACCACCGGATACCAGGCACCCCAAAGATAAAAAGGAAGTACGTAATCATATTTACTATCAATTTTTAATGCGATAAATAATTGGATCAGACATAAAAATACCAGTACAAAGGATGCGAAGGTTATCCAGATTAATAGATCCACAATATGATTGGCAGTAATTACTACATAGGCCGTGACAGCTATCCAGGAAATATCCCATAAAATGCTTGCCCACTGTTCATAATAAATGGGCCAAAGTCGACGATGCCGAATATCCAAGATGATCTTCCAGTGGCGAAGAATCACCTCCTGCCCTCCCTGGGCCCAGCGAATTCTCTGGTTCCATATTCCCTTGATGGTTTCTGGGACCAACATCCAGCATAAGGCCCTTGGAGCATAGCGGATATCCCAGAACTTCTGCTGTAGTTTCCAAGAAACCGAAATATCTTCCGTAATCATATCATGATCCCACAATCCAACATCTACCAATGCTTTTTTTCGAAAAGCCACTACCACACCGGATACTGTCATGATTTTACCCCAGATTCTCTGAGATCGTTTAATGGCTCCGATAATTGAGGCATACTCCACGATTTGCAGCTTTGAAAGTAACGTATCACGATTTCTTATTCGGGGGTTCCCGGTCACGGCACCCAATCGCTCTCCTTTATGTAAGAAATGATAAATTAAATGTTGTGCCGCATAGGGATCAAGAATCGCATCGGAATCAATACAGATCAGATACTCCGCTTTTGAAGCAAATGTTGCAAGTTTTAATGCTGTGGCTTTCCCACGGTTTTGTTTGCAGTCAATAATTCTCAAATCCTCATACTTCACTGACAGCCTTTGAAGAATATCACCGGTTAGATCAGAGCTTCCATCGTTAATCACAATAATTTCCTTTAGAGGATAAACCAGTTTGTTTATGTTTTCAATGGTCTCTTCAATAGTTTCCTCCTCATTGTAACAGGGGATTAAGATGCTGATCATCGGCCAATTAATACTCTCGAATTCCGGAAACGGGTCGTTATCTCGCCTTTTTGAGAATATGATAGACCCTGCGATCCATACTAAAGACATGACGAAAGGGTACCAAAAAACATAATCTGACAAAGTTTCGATGATAGGATTCATTTCATTCCTCTTTTCTTTTAATGGTTTAAAATCTTTGTTAGGATTCTCTTATGAACAAAAAATAATTGCATGAAGTTCATGTTCGGCATCATGAAATTTGATATCCCTTAGGTTACTTTTTCTATATCTCTTCGCCTGTTTCTATAGAAGGATGAACTTGATAGAAATCCATTTTGATTCGTATGAAATTTTCTAAATGATGAAGGAACAAGAATAGATGGGCTCGATCTTCAAAAGCACTTCTTGTTTTGGGAAGAGGCAGTCCTCGATAATATGCTTTCATGTCATCCAATTTTTTCATAGCCTCTACGCCGGGATTGTCGGTATTGATCTCCTTAGACAAGTCCATCGTGATTTTGCTTAATCCGTCAGCAAAGTCCTGAGTCATTATTTTTTTCTTCAAGCTTATTTTCATGGCTTCCAGGGTTTTAAACTGACTTTTTCGCATTAGCATATATTGCACATAGTAGTGTTCCGTACTGAGGTAACGATTATCAATATAGCTGTAGGAAAGACGCAGGCCTTCCTTGATATTTTTGATTAGGGAGTCCATTCGCTCATCCATATCCTGGTCTAAAGGACAGGCATTTTTTAAGCTGTATCCGAAGATTTCCAGCATGATTTTCAGATCCCATTCGATGGCTTGTTGCTTTTCGACGATGTCTTTTTCTCTGTAGGGGATATGAAGATTTACCAACAGTCCTGTTGCAAGCCCGACTCCAAATCAAATTTTCGTGCCAGAGGAAGAAAAACCACCACGATAATCCCCACAACATAGACTTCATAACCCAGCAGGGTAAAAAGCATACTTGATAATCCAAGGCCCACCAAGGCGGAGATAAATCGGTTGGTACCCACTTGCAGAGTTTTTCGCTTCGTATCCAAAATTGACAAAATACTGAAAACTCCTGCAGTGGCTGCATGTTCTAAACCGATAAACATTGCCAGATAGGTGGCAAAAATAATGGCAAAACCTGATTTTAATATTCTGAGTCCGATAACCTCTGTGATTTTATTTAGCAGTCCCATAATTTCCAACATCCTTTTTTTACACATTTTCACATCCTGTTATTATATCCTTTTTACAGAGGAAAATAAAGAGAATACTCGAGGACAAAGAGGAAAACGGGGATTAAGAGGATAAAGGAGGATAAAGGAGGATAAAGGGACGGAGTAGTTGTCCCCTCTTCTCGTCTTTAAAACCACCGTAAGAAGTTTCTTCCTCTGTGCTGATATTACTTCACTCTGTTGTATAATTCCAAAAAATTAATTCTTGCTGCCAGGAAAGTCCCTGTACTTGCTCCTGGACTGGAACATAAAACTACCCCAAAGTAGTTCTATTCAGAACCTCTTTGGGGCAGGATTATATACTTTTACGAATACTGCTTTTTGAAACCTTCCAAGGGTTTTGCAAGCAACAAAATGACCATGGCGTTTACCACATTAGCCAGCAGCTGGGTTGAAGCCCTTACAGGTAGTAGTACCAGATAACTGTCCCCGATTAACTGGGATAGCCAGTAGGTGTTCATTAGCAGGGTTACAATCACGTAAACTGCGGCGACGCTGAAAATGACATTGGTTAACGTGAATGCTTTTCCGGATTTGTTAAATTTCTTAAACCCGGAGAATAAACTTAGCTGCACGACAAACCCAGGTATCATTCCAGTCATCATTGCACTTAGGGTAAATCCGGGGTGAAATCCGCCGGCGGGTCGCATAATAAAGTTGATCAAATCATGCACAATGCCCGTCAGCCCTCCAGCTAAGGGTCCTAACAGCATACCGGATACTATAATTGGAATCCGACTAAACCCGATCCGCACACTGGGCCCTACCATAAAAGAAAACTGCCCTAGTACTACGGCCATGGAAATCAACAAAGCGCAGATGACCAAAGTTCTTGTGGTCAATTTACCGGTACTCAAAAACTTTTTCACACTAACATTTTCCGTACGATCCATTTTAGCACCTCCTCTCTCTTAAAGTTAGGCATAGAAGCTCCAACATTAAGAGAAATTCAGCAAAATCTCTAATGGTGAAACAGCGGATGCAGCAGTACAACGCGATATTAATCTTCGTTTAGAAGCAACTTCCCATCTTCTAACACTTAACGCATACTACTTACTCTGCCCACAAAGCTATCATAACTGATTTTAAAGGGAATGTAAACCGAAATAATGTGATTCCGTAAGCAAGCGGTTTTAGATTTATTCCGCTAAATATGTATAAAGAATAAAGTTAGAAAACTATTGTATGGAAGGTACATTCCATGTTAAAATTTAAGCTGCCGTAGACTTTAGGATTAAGGAGACATACAAATGATAACATGGGATAAACAATATGAGCTGGGTATAGCCAGTATCGACAATCAGCATAAGGAGCTGATCAAAATCGCCGGTGAACTGTCCAATATTCTCACGGAAGCATTATTTGAGCAGTATGGTTTTCCTAACAGTGATGAGCATATCATCGAGCATAGTAAGCTTATTGAAGAAATCAACGAGTTTGATTTCCAGAGGGTTGACAACGATCAGGTAGGCCACGGTAAGAAGATCTTGAATATGCTGATTACTTGGGTATTCAAACATATCTCCAGTTCAGATTTTAAATACCGGGATTACTTATTAGACAAAGGTGTGAAGTAGAAAAACATTTTTCCAACGACAATAATAAATGGGCAGAACTACCATGACTAATTGTTGTTTACCAAAGAGTATAAATAAGCAAGCCAAGGCAAACTTAAGTTTCTTGGTTTGTTTTTTTTAGTTTGAAATTATTCACCCTCTGCTACGGTTCCTCGGCTGTCTGGATAAGGACCTCGGAGGCGGTAGCTGATTCTACTACCGACTATAAGTCAGCAACAATGCATAGCTATGAATACTCGGAAGCCAGGTATTTACACCGATATAGGTAAAGAGTACACAGATAAAACCGATCACACTGAACATGGCTGCATTTTTCCCCTGCCAACCCCGCATCAGCCTTGCATGTAGATAAACGGCGTAAATAGCCCAGGTAATCAATGACCAGGTCTCCTTCGGATCCCATGCCCAGTATCTTCCCCAGGCCTGCTCCGCCCAGATGGCACCGGTAACGATCACCAGGGTCAGGAAGAAAAATCCCAAGGCTATGGCCCTGCAACTGATTAAGTCCAGGGTATCAAGGTCGGGAAGATTTTTTTTACAAAAAGACTGTTTTTGAACTGATTCCGCAAAGGTAGTGATCATCCTGAAGAAGCGCATCGGAAATCAGCAGAGGATAGGTCTTATTATACTTATTTCACATATAATATAAACCGCCTTATCAACGACCAAGTAGTTTTTCACTTCATTTACAGGAGAAATCCTGCAATTAAGGCCATCGCAACAATAAGCGGCGCAGGCGCTTTTTTTGTCATTAGCAAGACGACGGTTAGGATCATTACGATGAAATTATCAATATCGAGTCCACTGCTTTGCATCAATATAACCGCAGCGGTGGTAATAAGCCCTCCGGCCACTGCAGTGATACCCTTTAGGGCTATCTTTGTTCCTCGAATCGCTTTTAGCCGTTCCCAGACGGGATAAATAAAGTAAATTAATAGAAGCCCCGGAAGGAAAATTCCAATGCCGCTTACAGCCGCACCGAGAAACTGGGTTGTCACGCTCCCTCCTCTAGCCGCCATTCCACCGGCATAGGAGCTAAAGCTGAACATTGGGCCGGGTAGTCCCTGTACCAAGCCGTATCCTGTTAAAAACTCCTGGCTACTCATATAAAGATTCACTTCAACAATTTCACTGTACATCATAGGAATGACTACTTGACCTCCGCCAATGACCAAGTACCCGTAGCGGTAAAAGCTTTCAAACAACTGAATTATTTGATTATCCGAGATAAATACCAGAGCTAGACTCCCCATGGCAAACGAAGCAAATAATAATAAATCCTACGGCCATGGGACCGATGTAACGCAATACATCTTGGGATAGGTTCATCTCCGCTAAAATTTGACTCAAAAAAGAAAGAAGGGTCATCACCACAAGTACGGGCAGTGCCCATACCAACATGGTCAACAGTGCCAACACCGGCCCTCCGGTTTTAT
>PWEO01000161.1 GCA_003553525.1 Clostridiaceae bacterium | reverse complement strand
TCAAAAATTACTAAAATCGTTGACACAGAAAAGATGGTTATTATTTTAAAACACAACAAACCAAAATATCTAGTTATAGATTTTGAAGAAATTGCTCAAACCCAAGAAAATAGCGAAGAAATAGCTTGGGAAGAAGTAAGTAAAAATATTTTGTTTAAAAACTTTGAAGCTTATAAGGAACTTGCGAAATGATTTATCCTTCTTTAGAGCAGGTTATTAGTGACCAATCTACGATCATTCAGTTTACTGGGGGAAGTCCGGGGATTAAAGACCAAAAGTTATTAGAGTCTGCTTACTATAACCCTTTACAAACTTTTGATGCCGAGGAATTATATCCAACAATAGAAGAAAAATTTGCTGTTCTCTGTTATGGCTTAGCCCAGAATCATTCTTTCCAGGATGGAAACAAACGAATTGCTGTGCATATTCTAACTGTTGGATTAGAAATAAATGGAATTGAACTAATTTATAGCCAGCTAGATTTAATCGATCTAGGTTTAGCTATAGCACAGGATGAGTGCAATAAAGATTGTATACTAAAATGGATCGAGGAACATAAAAAGTCTAAATAAATCAATTGTCTAGTCCAATGATGAACTTGCAATGGATTCATTTAACCGATTGTCATAAATTAAATGTATACAAATTCATGATCAGCCCGATAAATCACGAGATAATTTCCCGACACCACATATCTAAAATCAGTTTGCACATTTATCTTTGTAGATAATTGTACAATAATTTTATAGTAGCTTGATTTTTTTCATACTCTTCAATATCTACGATTGCAAAAAGATAACCGCCTGAAGGATCGATTCCAATCGATACCCCAAGGCGGTTATCTAATTTTTCAGCAGAAATTTTTATCACTTATGCTTATTGCTTTGCAAATATACATCGGATATTACTCATCAAAATCGAAGGTTGCCCCTTTAGAAAAGTTGCTTCTTGAATTCCAAATCAGATATTCTTTAACACCGTGATCATGCAGCGCACGAATTTGCTCTGACACTTCATGGTCACCGTATGTCCTATAGTTTCCTGCTCCGAGATAGGAAGCGGTAAAATCCTGGATCCAGGGTCTGGTTGTGGGTGCGTCGTCTCCTAAGGCTGCCAGCACTTCATTTTCAACTTCCATATAATTATAAACCAGGTTATAGGGTTCCAAATCCGGCTTCTCAATACCTAAATTCCACGGTCCCCAGTGACTAGGATAAATCATGGAGGAAATCACATCCACATTGGCAGAAATTCGCGTAAAACTTTGACCGATATTGGGCTCTTCCCGAACCAAGGCGGCAAACCCGAAAATATCCACGGAAAGGTCCACACCATAGGGCTTGAGTTCTTCCCGGGCGTAGGCAATGAAATCCGTTACCGCATCCACACGCTGCTGTACATTATCCGAGCCACTTTCTGCATACTCTCCCCGGGAATAGTTTAATTGCTCATCCATGGTTGCAAATCCTTCCGGGAATCGTACATAGTCAAATTGAATATCCCTAAAGCCCAGTGCCGCTGCCTTTTTGGCAACTTCCACATTGTGTTCCCAAACTTCCCGTTCATAGGGATTGACAAAGCTTGCTCCCGCTCGATTGGACCATACTTCCCCGTTCTCATCGGTAAAGGAAAGATCCGGCCGGGCCCTGGCTAATCGACTATCTTTAAAGATCACAATCCGTGCAATGGGATAGATGTTATGCTCTTCTAAGTGCTTCATTAACTCTTCCGCATTAACATAGTCCCGAGTGAACTCCTGGACATATTCATGATCGGAATCCAAATCCATCACGATGGTTCCGTCATCATCCTTAACGTCAATCACCATGGAGTTCAGTGCTGTAGAATTGACGAAGTCTGTTAATTCATCTAATCTAGCGCTGGCTGCGGTTCCTCCCGTCAGAAAGATACCTTTGACCCCATCCTCCGGATAATCAATATTCACCAAACTCTCATACATAAACTGTCGCGGAAATTCCGCCGGAATCGATAAAATCGGCTCATTTGAAAGCTCTAAGTACGTTGTTTCCCGCTCATTAACCACTACCGCTTCTTCTGCTGACTCTTCTACAGACTCTTCCTCGGCGCTTTCCTCAGCGGAATCTCCCTCAGCCAACACACCGGTTGAAAGAAGTGTTACCGCCGTCAAACCAACTAACCCCATTACCAAATATTTTTTTAGATTCATTCGTCTATTTCCCCACTTTCTTTCTGATTCGCTAGCTCCTGACTGTCTGATTGATTACTTCCCGAAGGAATAAAGGTCGCCTCATCCTCCTAAGCATCATTCTTTTCAAACCACTCTTTTTCATTTTTATCTTTTATTCCTCTTCTTCCTGTCTTTCTTGAATGGTTTGCTGCAACTCTTCAATGCCTTGGGCTAGTAGACTTAATTCTTCATCGAGTCCATAGAAATGTTCTCTCATTATTTCGTGCTGCTCATTCAACTGATGGATCCCATCCGTAAAGATATCGTATGTGGCATCTTCAGCAGCTAAACTTTCAAAATAACGCTCTTTTTCCTCTAAATTTTCCTCATATTCCCCGCGAAAGGTACCCAGTATTTCAGAGAACCGATCAACATCTCCTGCTAAACTATCCAGTGCCTCTGCATCTAACTGACTCCCGGTGTAGTCCCTTAAGGTCTCGGCATGAGCAGCGAATGCTTCTTCCAATTCCCCTAACCGTTCCATACGTTCTTTTCTATCGGAAAGATTCGAAAATACAGGAGAAGTACCGTCTCCCAAGGTTGATAAATCATCATCGGTTTCCAGGGTCTCCTCAAAGTCTGTTTGCAGCTCTGCTTCCTCTTGTAAAAGAAGATTCAATTCCTCCACGGTTTGCCCGTGGGTTTCTTCCAACTCATTTGCCGTTTCCATAATTGTTTCGATTCCATCACTCTCACAGCCTAACAATAAAGCTGCACTGCCTAATGATAAAAGCAAAAGCAACATACCTGCCCTAAAGACCCCTCGTGTTTTTTTATTGTCTCCCATACCAATCTCCTCTCTTAATATACCCCTCTACTTAACAATCATAATTACACCCCGATATTATACCATTATATTGAAGGAAATCCAATAAAAAGAGGACAGCGGGACGGAGCTTTTGTCCTCTTTCTCCAAAACCTGCATTTACAAAGAGTCTATATCAAAACACTTTGCAATTTTTCACAAAATAAAAGCCTCCTTTAAGATCCACCGGAATTTGCGGTTATCGAAAATGAGGCTTTCATTACTTATATTCTTAATTTAGGCAGACTTTTATCATAGTCATCGGCGATTACGGCTTTCATTTCCCTTAGATCAACCCCCTGGATTCCAACCATTCCTTTACTTCCCGCTCCTGGGCTTCTTCTTCATACTCATACCACTGCTGCTGAATATCGGGATACCGGGATAATAAATCTTTTAGCCATCGAAGGGCGTTTTCTTTTTTTCATAATGCTCTTCCAGTAAGGTTTTCATCGTATTTTTCGGTGTTACATAATCTCCGTCGTCATGCTTTACAATCATTTGATTTTGCTGGATACAGAGATCCCGCTGAAGAAGACCCTCCCGGTAAAACTCATCAAACATATACTCCGCTTCCAGGGCAGAATTATTCAGTACACCCAGTTGTTTTCTCGTTCCCGATGAAGTAAAGATTCCCCCCCCGGCCTCCGTTAGATACCCATCGATGATATCCTCCGCCACATCACAGTCCCTTAACACTTCCCTTATGCCTTCCTTCACATGGTCGTCAAAATTTTTAAACTCCTTCCCGGTCATTCCAAACAGGACGACCGAGAGTTTCGACGCATCATTCATCAGATAAACCAGGTTTCTCCGCCGCACTTTCATCACCTTCCCGTTCCAGGAAAACAGCTTATTGTATATATCCGGTTTATCGCTTTTCTCCACCTTTAATGCCTTTAACAGATCCTTCGTACATTGATAAATCATGGATGCTTCTCCTCCTTTTGTGGTTTTTCAACTTCACTACCAGAGGACAGCGGGACGTATCTTTTGTCCTCCCGTTCTCCTCTTAAGATTCTCAAACCGGGTTTATTCCAAAACTGCCGTAATTACATAATCGTAATTGGTAGTTTCAGCCTTGTTCTCTTTTTTGAACTTGATATCTTTTTCCAAATGCAGGCCCGCAATTTTAAGGTGACATAGGGCAATGCCCATATCGATGGCGATCAGTTTTTTACCCAGTGGAAAAAACGTGTTTTTAAGCTTACTGATCTTTTTACAATAGACGGATATCCCCCCTTCGGAACTTTCCAAATACCAAGGCTGATTATTTGTGGAAGAGGGTGCCAGTCTTACGGCCTCTACTAATATTGGTGCCCCCTTAACGGAGGATATTTCCGCTGCTGCTTTTCTCTTAAACTCCGAGATACTTTTTCGATGAAGTTTTTCATTCGCTTTACCAAAGGCTAAAGTAATCACGTACGGCAGGCCGTTTTTCGCCTTCAGGTTTTCCTGGGGTTTTCCAAGACCCAGCCAAACCGTACCGATCTCTTCCTTTGACAAATATAAATCCAGTTGTTGCAGCAGATACCCGGCATTTAATAAATAGCCTTCCTTCTCTTCCGAATAAATGGCAAGATAGTGGGGGGCTTTAATTGAAAAAATACCGCCCATTTCCTTTTCCCCAAGGATGGCCACCTCCGTTTTAATATCCTCAAACAAAGGCTCCAGAGTAGTGATTTGCCGCCTTATATCATCTAATACCGAGTTTTCCAAGGGTTCTTTTACAAATTTTCGTACTGACTTTCGCTTAAATATTACGGGATACAATTCTGAACTCATCATTTTTCTCGCTCCTATTTTGTTGGATTTTTAGCGCAGTTTATTATAGCGATTTGGTATGGCATCTTAGTATGGCGTTTTATTATGACTATTTTGTAAAAAATTCTACATATCTTTCATGATTTCCAATAACCTC
>PWEO01000058.1 GCA_003553525.1 Clostridiaceae bacterium | reverse complement strand
TTTGTGCATATAATGTGGCGGCGCCTCCGATTCCCAGCAGATAGATCACGTTATGCTTTTTGCACAGGTCTCGGATATAATCCTGTCGCTCTCCTTTACCGATCATAGCAATCATCCCCTGTTTAATTAAGGGCTCCACATAAGGATCCATTCGAGTGCTGGTAGTTGGTCCTATGGGGCCCATCACTACTCCGGGTTTCGGCGGACAGGGTCCTGCATAAAAAATTGTTGCATTTTTGAAATCGATGGGCAGGGCTTCCCCCTTTTCAAGGGTCTCTACAAAGCGCTTGTGGGCTGCATCCCTTGCGGTATAAATTTCTCCCGAGAGTTCCAGCACATCCCCGATCCTTAGTTTTTTGGCTTGTTCCTTCGTAAGTGGTAAATTGATTCTCACTGAGTTCGCCTCCTCTGTTAAGTTATTTTGTTGGCTTGTCGGTTTGTATGCTTATATTGTTTTACTGGCGTGCCGGTTTGCGTGGCACTGTAAATTTACCGCAATCGGTAAGGATGCAATATGACAAGGGAAGGTTTCAATGTGGACATCCAATGCCGTAACACTGCCGCCAATCCCGATGGGTCCGATCCCCAGGTCATTAATCTTTGTTAAGAGTTCCTTTTCAAGCTCTGCAATATGAGGAGTCGGGCTCCGATCACCAATAGGTCTTTTGAGTGCTTCTTTTGCCAGCAGGGTGCTTTTTTCCATGGTTCCACCCAGGCCCACACCTACAATTAGTGGCGGACAGGCTTTTCCTCCGGCATTTTCAACGGTCTCGATTACATAGTTGATAATCCCTTCCACTCCGTCGGCGGGCTTTAGGACACTTGCTCTTCCCATGTTTTCGCTGCCGGCCCCTTTAGGCAAGACAGTGATTTTCACTTCGCTACCTTCTACAATCTTCGTATGGATAACCGCCGGGGTGTTATCCTTTGTATTCTCCCTAATTATCGGGTCCCCAACTACGGAATTTCGCAGATATCCTTCTCGATATCCCTGACGTACTCCTTCATTAATCATATCCGTAAGACTCGGCCCGTCCCAACTCACTTCCTGTCCGATATCGAGATAGATAACCGCGATCCCCGTATCTTGGCAGCAGGCCACCTGCTTTTTCCGTGCTAAATCCGCATTCTCAATTAAAGTCTCCAGGACTTCCCGTCCCAGATCCGATTCCTCGATTGCCATCGATTGTTTTAACGCATTCATCAGATTCTCGTCCAAATCCGTACAGGCTTTTTTTACTAGGTCTTTAACTATAGGGATCAGATCTTTGGTGTTAATTACTCGCATTGAATAGCCTCCTTTTTTTACTGCGCTGCATCATACTGCGCTGCATCAATTTAACCATATCTCGGTGTATGGCGGTTTCAAAAAGTAATCGTGCCTCGGTGATGCGGCTTCTTCTAATAAGTATACCGTAGGATCTCTTTTGTGTATATTTGATATGTCAATTTAGTTAAGAAAAATCATGCAACTTTCGGACAGGCAATTTAGAAGTGATAATGGTTGAGAAATAGCCGTATCTTGTAGAGGAGCGAAGAAAAGCTGAAAAGTAAATGAGTAAAAGATAACCGCCTGAAGGATTTATAGGATCCCAAGGCGGTTATTTTATAAATTGTCGGAGGACAAAAGATACGTCCCCCTGTCTTGTCGGAGGACAAAAGATACGTCCCCCTGTCCTCTTCGGTTTTCCGGGATTTACTTACTCTCCCTTAAAACTTCCAGCCATTGATCGAAATAATCGGGATCGATGGCGGTACCCTTAGCTTCTCTCATCTTTTCCAGCGCCTTTTCATGGGAATAGGCTTTTTGACCGGTGCGGGTACTGGTTAGGTCATCATAGAGGTTGGCAAAGTGAATAATCTGAGACCAAAGAGGTATTTCTTTTCCCTTCAGACCCTTTGGGTAACCCTTCCCGTCGTAGCGCTCATGATGAGCAAGTAGAATATCACTTAAGGGAATAAACTCCGCCGAGGAGTTTAAAATGGAATAACCGATTTCACTGTGCCGGATAATTTCCTGATTCTCCTTTTTACTTAACTTCTTCTTATTAAGCAATAAATCCTCCCTTAAGCTGATCTTTCCGATGTCATGGTAGTATGCGGCCTTTTCTAGTTTCCGAAGCTCTTCTCCTTCAACTCCCATGGAAATGCCGATCCTTTCGACGACCTCTTTGATCCGCTTTGCATGGCGTTTTTCCTCTTCCGATCGAAGGAATAGCTGCTCTAAAATGGCATTGACGTAGTTTTGTCGGACCCTTTCCCGGTTACGATTTTTTTGACGATACATCCGGGTTTCCGCCTGGCTGAGGGCGTCCTCCATCGTGATATTTAAGTGCTTTTTCGTATAGGATCCCACAGAAAAGGATAAGGGCAGGTTCGAAACCCTTGTCTTCGCCGCAAGAGTCTCCATACGCCCTTGAATTTTTAAGGTCTCCTCAACCCCGGTTTCGGGAAGAAAAACCAGAAACTCGTCTCCTCCCATTCTGGCCACCAGGTCTTCCTTCCGGGTAGCCTCTTTGATCACCTGGGCGGTTTTTTCGAGTAGCTCGTCTCCCGCATTATGACCGAAGGCATCATTAATCAGCTTTAACCCGTTGGCATCAACCATAATCATTGATAGGGGCAGCTTCCTTTCCACATCCAGCCGTAATATTTCCTCTTCTATAAAGTGTCGATTATAAAGGCCCGTCAATTGGTCATGATAACTGAGATACCGAACCCGTTCCTCCGCTTCTTTAATATGGGTAATGTCCACGTCAATTCCCTTAAAGCTCTCCACTTTTCCCCGGTTGTCAAGGGTACAAAAGCCATTGGTCATGACTCTCAGTCGTCTTCCGTCCTTTGTCTGTAAATCGTGTTCAAAGTCCCTTACCGTGATTCCCTCTTTTAAAACTTTTTCTCCATAAGCCCGCAGTGCTTCTTGTTGATCCTCCGGGGCCAACTCATAAAAGAATTTCTTTCCTAATATTTCCCCTTCCGCATAACCGAAAAGTTCTTTGGCCGAGGGGCTGACATAGGTATACTTTCCTTTTGGATCCAGCTGAAAAACCAGGGCCCGACTTCGTAAGGTAAGCTCCTCGTACCGTTTTTCACTTTCTTTTAAGGCTTTTTTAATTTCAATCACATCGGTAATGTCCTCGAAGGTTCCCAGCATACCGAACACCTTCCCCTTCTGATCATACAAAGGTATTTTACTGGTGCGTACATAGCGTAACTCCCCTTTATCATTCACCACATTTTCGATAAAGTTGATCTTTTCCTTCCCGGTTTCCATTACAAAGTGGTCATCTTTTTGGTAGTCCTTCGCAAAAGTCTCCCAGACCATTTCCTCATCGGATTTGCCGATAAGTCTACCCGGTTCTTCCCACCCCGAATCCTTGGCAAAAGCTTTATTACATCCTAAGTAGCGACAGTTCCGGTCCTTCCAGAATACCCTTACGGGGATGCTGTCGATGACTTGTCGAAGTAAGTCTTCCGAGTTTCTAAGCGCCTTTTCCAGGTCCCGGATGTTTTTTATGGTCTCTCCTTCATTCATTTGGTCACCCTACTTTCCGTCAAGTTTATCTTTGTTTTAATTATAACACCTCTCCTACTTCAGTCCCAGACCTATTTTTGTTATCTGAGAAAAGAGAAAATGACAGAAAAACAAATGGGCCTCCCGATAATCGGGAAGCCTTTGGTTACTATTCTATCGTTTTTTTAAAGTGATAAAAACGCTGGAGTTCCTCTAGCCCTCGGGGTTTTTCACTTTCCAAATAATCCGCGGGGACATCCCATACGCTAACCGTAATTCCCACATCCCGAAGCAATCCTTGAAGTTCCTGCATGTAAATTCCCGGGGTCCGGTTGCCGTCACAGGAAGGACTCTCTTCAATTCCCATTATCCCTTTGATGAGATAACCCTTGTTTCGGTACTCTTCCAATTCATCCACAACCGGCTCCAACAATTTCCGGCAGTGCCTGCGGTAATCCGGGGTGTCATACTCTTGTAGGGTCATGGGCGGACGATCCTCTCCGGCAAATCGAAACTCCGGGCAGGGAAGTTGGATGATTCCCAGGTTTTGATCCAGAATATCCTTTACGATGCTTGAAAAGGGACCCGGGGCCCGCTCCCAACCTTTAATCACCGCATTCTGATTCAAAATACAGTGAGCGATTATCAACAGTTCTTTTTTTCGTTCCATTTAACGTCCCCCAAAGAGGTATTGCCGCGGCATTTTTTTGATCACATACCACACCAACAAACAGCTTCCGATCTTATCTACCAGGTTACCGGTAATTCTAGGAATAAAGGCTGCGGTGAAAATTCGCTGCCCACTGGCCAACAACCAGGCGAAAATAATGTCGGTGCCTCCGCCGGTGGCGCCGCCGTACATCCACACTGCAATAGGGGTTCCGATTAAGGGTGCAACCACTGCAATGATCAGCCCTGTAACTAAAGCGGTTTTAAACTTAAAGCCGTACTTCTTGGCCATAAATCCTACAATCAGTCCGATGGCAATGTTAACCAAAGCAAAGGGGATGGTTCGGGGATTGGTGATCATCCCTTGAATAACATTGGTGAGTCCTCCTGTTAGGGCGCCGGCAAAGGGTCCTAAAACCACCGCAACAAAAATCGTTCCCACGGTATCCAGAAACAAAAGGGGAATTTGCAGGGTTTGGGCCAGAGTTCCCAGTACAATGTTTAATACCACACCTAGGGAGGCGTAAATCATCCCTCCCGTCGATGCAAAAGGGGCAGCTTTTTTTCGAATCTCCATCATGTTCACTCCTTTTAAAATAGGTTTATTATTTCACAACCCCTATTATATGCAATCTCCCCAGGGATCACCAATTGTAATATTCAATTGAAAAAGAAGATCTGATTAAAATAATCAATAATGATCAGAAGTTCTTATTACCTCCTGTCATCAACCGATGTTTCGCCCATTGGCAAGGGATTTACAGA
>PWEO01000142.1 GCA_003553525.1 Clostridiaceae bacterium | reverse complement strand
GAACCGAACTTTACGGAAATTGAAATCAGTCTGATTAAGAAGCTGATGAAACAAATTATCGATTTATTCATAAGTCCCTGGGAAAATGTGATTGAACTGGATCCAAAGCTGGATAAAATGGAGACAAATTCTCAATTTGCTCAGATTGTATCTCCCAACGATACCGTGGCTCTAATTACCCTCAGCTTAAAAATCGGAGAGGTGGAAGGAATGTTTAATATCTGTATTCCTCATATTGTCATCGAGCCGATCATTGATAAGCTAAGTACCAAGTTCTGGTTTTCCACCGTCAGTAAAACCGTAACGGAAAAGGATAAAAGAGCCATCGAAAAACGGGTAAAAAGAAGTGACGTAGAGGTCCTTGCCCAGCTGGGACACACCTACATTACCGTAGGAGATTTTTTAGAGCTTCAAGTAGGAGATGTAATCGGACTGGATAACTCCACCAGTGACGAGCTGGAAATTTATGTGGGCAGCAGTCATAAATACTTTGGAATACCGGGAACCGCAAAAAATAAAATGAGTGCAAAGATCACCAGGATCGACAAGAAAGGGGAGGATCAAGATGATGAATGATATGTTATCCCAGGAAGAGATAGACGCACTTCTAAAGGGTGAAGAACCTTCAAAGGATACAAAAAATGAAGAAGAAATCGAGTTTACCGAGGAAGAAAAGGATGCCATAGGGGAAATCGGGAACATCAGCATGGGAACCGCAGCAACTACCCTGTCCACCCTATTAGGACACAAAGTCAGTATTACCACGCCTCGGGTGGAAGCCATGTCCGTGGAAGAGATTACGAAAGAATACCCCCTTCCCTTTATTGCCGTGGATGTAAAGTATAAAGAGGGAATTGAAGGAACCAATTTATTGATTTTGAAACAACGGGATGTTAAAGTCATCACCAATTTAATGATGGGACAGGGACCGGAGGTTGAAGACGGCACAGAGCCGCTGTCCGATGTACATTTAAGTGCCATCGGAGAAGCCATGAATCAAATGATCGGCTCGGCGTCCACTTCTCTTTCGGAGATGTTTAATCGAAAGATCGATATTAATCCGCCCAAGGCCTTTGAAATGGACTTATCTTCGGAACAGTTCGACGCATACATCTCGGAGGACGTAAACATCTATGCAAAGATTTCCTTTTCCATGAAAATTGGAGATTTCATAGACAGTGAAATCATGCAGTTGATCCCTATGGGCTTTGCCAGGGAAATGATTGAAATTTTACTCGGAGGCCCAAAAGAGGAGGAAGCGGTAGCTTCGAAAGAGGAGAGGCCGGAACCGGAAAAAGCGGAACCCCAACCGCAGCAAAAATCTTCTGCAACCCAGGCCCAAGCAGCAGCGGCTTACAGTCAGCCCAAAGAGCAGAAAAAAGAAAAACCCCAGGAAAGAGTCAATGTACAGCCCGCCCAGTTCCAGTCCTTTGATGAAAGCTCAACAAACCATGAACCGGAGAATATTTCCCTGATTCGGGACGTTCCTTTGAAAGTTACCGTGGAACTGGGAAGAACCGTGAAAAAAATACAGGATGTATTGGATTTTGGTCCGGGAACCATTATCGAACTGGACAAATTAGTAGGGGAGCCTTTGGATATTCTGGTAAACGGACAGTACGTTGCAAAGGGTGAAGTGGTAGTGATTGATGAGAATTACGGAATGCGGGTCACGGATATTGTGAAACCGGAAAAACGGATCGGAAAGCTGTAAGGTATTTGAGATATAACTTCCCATAAAGAGAAGTTTCTTGTATGATATAGAAGTGTAAAAATTCAATAGTGCAGGAATGAAATCTCGCAGTAAAGAACAGGGAAAGCATTGAATAAATTAAGGGTAAAGAAAACCGCAGTCAGTATAAAAAACAAATGAGTAGGAGGAATTATAATTATGGCAAAAGGTATTTTAGTGGTAGACGATGCAGCATTTATGAGAATGATGATTAAGGATGTATTAACGAAAAACGGATTTGAAGTAGTGGGGGAAGCAGAGAACGGTGCAAAGGCCGTGGATACATACAAGGAACTGAGTCCGGAATTAGTGATCATGGATATTACCATGCCGGAAATGGACGGTATCCAAGCAGTAAAGGAAGTTAAAAAGATCAATCCCGATGCAAAAATCATTATGTGTTCCGCCATGGGTCAACAGGCCATGGTTATTGAAGCAATCCAAGCGGGAGCAAAGGACTTTATTGTAAAGCCCTTTCAAGCGGATCGGGTAGTGGAAGCCGTATCAAAAGTCTTAGGATAAATGGAGTGAGTGTTCCGTGAATTTTCAGGGTTTTTTAGATTTTATTCAAGTGATTTTTATGGTGGTAGTTGTTGTGGCCCTGGCCTATGGAACAACGGTACTGATTGGAAAGAAATCCAGCGGCTTTATGGGGAACAGAAATGCAAAGGTTCTGCAGCAGCTTTCCCTGAACATGAATTTTCAAATCACTGTAGTTCAAATTCAACAAAAAGTATATATTATCGGCAAAACCAATAAGTCCATAGAACTTTTGGATACCATTCCTTTGGATCAATGGGAAGAAAATGAAGAAAAGCATATGAAACTGGTACGGGAAAATCAAAAGGAAACCCCCCTGGAGCGGTTTTTCAAGATGAAAAATCCTCTAAAGGAAAAGGAAAGGGATAAAGGTGAGCGTGATTAATATGACGGATAATCGGTACAACATCAAAAAAACCTTCCTGGTAATACTGGGGACCCTGATTTTCTTAATAATTTCTACGGAGATTTCCCATGGACAGCCAAGTTTTCCCATCCCCAGCGTGGAAATCGGAGTAGGGGAAGCTCAGTCCCCCGATGAGGTGGCAAGCTCTATTCAAATTTTGTTTTTGATCACAATTTTATCCATTGCTCCGGCAATTTTAATAACCATGACCAGCTTTACCCGGATTATCATTGTGCTTTCCTTTTTAAGAAATGCAATCGCCACTCAACAAACCCCTCCTAATCAAATATTAGTGGGGTTAGCCCTGTTTCTGACCTTATTCATCATGACACCGGTGGTAAACGATATCAACGAACAGGCGGTACAGCCCTTTTTAAATGAAGAAATCGGACAGGATGAGGCCCTGGAAACGGCCTTAGAGCCCCTAAGGGACTTTATGTACCGCCAAACCCGGGAGAGCGAACTTGCCCTGTTTATGGATATTGGAGACGTTGCCATGGGAATTGAAAACATTTCCGAGGTGCCCACCACCATCCTGATTCCCGCCTTTATTATCAGTGAACTGAAAACCGCATTTATTATGGGATTTATTCTGTTTGTTCCCTTTGTGGTTATTGACATGGTTGTGGCAAGTACCTTAATGTCCATGGGAATGATGATGCTTCCCCCGGTAATGATTTCCCTGCCCTTTAAACTGCTGTTGTTTATTATGGTGGACGGATGGAATTTATTAATCGGACAAGTGGTCAACAGCTTTAATTAGGAGGTTATAAAATGGATGAAGCAATTGTCGTGGAGATTGCCCAACAGGCAATGATTACCACCTTATTATTATCAGCCCCGATGCTGGGCTTTGGACTTCTGGTCGGTCTTGCCGTAAGTATCTTTCAGGCAACCACTCAGATACAGGAGCAGACCCTTGCGATGATTCCTAAGATCGTAGCGGTATTGGGATCCGTTGTGGTATTCGGACCCTGGCTGTTATCCGTAATCATGGATTTCACCTTGCGGTTATTTGAAAATATGAATACCTTTATCCAGTAAAAAGTGGGGATGTCATGGACGTAATTGTAGAATATCTTATATTTAATGTGGAAATTTTTTTTCTGAGCATCGTACGGATCAGCGGAATGCTGGTTTTGGCACCGGTCTTCTCAAGAAGGGAGATTCCCGTACCGGTTCGGGTATGGTTCGGGGTTCTGATAGCCTTTGTGATGTTGCCGGGAAACATACTGAATCATATTACGGAAATCGAAGGTTTTTTATCCTTGGCCCTTTACGCCATCAATGAATTTTTTATCGGACTAACCATAGGATTCATTGCCTTTACCTTTATTAGTACAATGTTTCTGGCTGGAAGAATGATCGATACCCAGATGGGATTCGGCATGGTAAACGTCTTTGATCCCCAGACCAATGTTCAGATACCGGTAATGAGTAATTTTTATAACATATTTTTAATTCTGTTATTTTTGGTTCTAAACGGCCATCACATGTTGATAAAAGCTCTGAAGTTCAGTTTCGAAAGAGTCCCCATAGGTTTGACCATCACCTTTGACGGGGTGTTTATTGAACGGTTTGTAGAGGAATATGTTCAGTTTTTTGTTTTGGCCTTTCAGTTTTCCGCCCCGGTGATCGCAACGATCTTTTTAGCCAATGTGCTCCTTGGGGTATTGGCAAGGACCATGCCTCAAATGAATATCTTTGTGGTGGGACTGCCGCTGAAAATCGGCATCGGATTTTTAACGGTGATTGTGTCCCTGCAGTTTTTTGTTCCCTTTTCCCAGAATTTATTCGACATTATGTTCGATTCAATTAGGGAAATTATTATAATTCTTTCCAGAGGTTGATGCGATCATGCTAATTATGGATCTTCAATTATTTAATGAAGAAAAAACCGAAAAAGCCACGCCGAAAAAGAAGGATGATTCCCGGAAAAAAGGCCAGGTACACCAAAGCAAGGAAGTGAACTCCGCCTTTTTATTGATGGGTGCCTTTTCGGTACTGGCCCTGTCCTCGGGTTATATCGGGTTTATGACGAAAAATTTCACCATCAATTTCTATCTGGAGTACCTTAGCGGCAGCACGATCATCAGTCCTGAAAATGCTCAGCGCTTTGTGATTATGGCCATGACTCAAATGATCATGCTGGTGGGGCCCTTATTTCTCGCCACGGTGGTCATCGGATTTTCCGCAAGCTACTTTCAGGTAGGACCTCTCTTTACGGTAAAAACCCTGGCCATAAAGCTTAGCAAACTCAATCCCGTTGAAGGATTTAAACGGATGTTTTCACTAAAATCCCTCGTGGAACTGTTCAAGTCCTTTGTCAAAATTTTCGTCATCGGTTATATTGTGTTTCAGTACACCACCGGGGAACTGGCCCGGGTTTTTAGCACCATTACCATGGAAACCTCGGAAATTGTGGACACCATCAGTTCCATGACGATGAATATCGGAGTACGGGCGTCTCTCGCCTTAGTAATCCTTGCAATTATTGATTATTATTACCAGAAGTATGACCATGAAAAACAGATTAAAATGACGAAACAGGAAGTAAAGGAAGAACGAAAGCAGATCGACGGAAATCCCTTGATCAAATCCAAAATCCGGGAAAAGCAACGGCAGATGTCCATGCAGCGGATGATGGAAGAAATTCCAAAAGCCGATGTGGTAATTACCAACCCCACCCACTTTGCCGTAGCCATACAGTATAATTCTAAAGAGTTTGAGGCTCCGAGAGTGGTGGCCAAGGGCCAGGATCTCATTGCCCAGAACATTAAAAAAAGAGCGAATGAACACAATGTAGCCATTGTTGAAAATAAATATTTAGCAAGAACCCTATATAAAATGGTAAATATCGGAGAATTTGTACCGCCGGATTTATACCAGGGGGTAGCGGAAGTGTTAGCCTATGTGTACAAGTTAAACAAAAAGAACTAGAGGGGGATCATCATGAAGTTTGGAGACATATTTGTAGTACTGGCCGTCATCGGAATTGTCGTAATTATCATCATGCCCATCCCTTTAGGATTGTTGGATGTATTACTGAGTTTTAATATTGCCTTGGGACTGCTGATATTAGTGGTATCCATGTATATCAAAGAGGCGTTGGAATTTTCCATATTCCCCTCGATTTTGCTGATAGCAACGCTTTTCCGTTTGGCACTGAATATTACCACCACCCGCTATATTCTTTCCCAGGCCCAGGCGGGAGATCTGATCGAAAGCTTTGGAGATTTTGTAATCCAGGGAAATGCCATTGTAGGTTTTATTGTATTTCTAATTATTGTAATCATTCAGTTCCTGGTAATTACCAAGGGTGCCGAAAGGGTTGCGGAAGTTGCCGCAAGGTTTACTCTGGACGCGATGCCCGGAAAGCAAATGGCCATTGATGCGGACCTGAACGCCGGTCTGATTGATGACTATCAAGCCAAGGAACGAAGAGAAAAAATTCAGAGGGAAGCGGACTTTTACGGTTCCATGGATGGTGCCAGTAAGTTCGTCAAGGGTGACGCTATTGCCAGTATTATTATCACCCTGATCAATATCGGTGCCGGATTCATAATCGGAATTGTGATGAATGATTTTACCCTCCAGGAATCCATTCAAATTTATACGATCCTTACCGTGGGAGACGGACTGGCCAGTCAAATTCCGGCCCTGTTAATCTCCACATCCACAGGTATTGTGGTTACCCGCTCGGCTTCGAAGGGAAGCCTGGGTTCCGATTTGATTGACCAGATGTTCGAGCAGTCCAAAAGTATGCTGATCATCGGCGGAGGGCTGGCATTTTTCGCCTTAACCCCGCTGCCCACCTTTCCCTTCCTGTTCCTGTCCGTAACCTTTATTTTCATCGGAATTACCAAACTTCGTGCGACGAAAAAGGACGCCCTGGAGGCGGAGGAAAAAGAAGTGGAGGCTTCGGAGGAAGAAGCTCAGGAAAAACGGAAACCGGAAAATGTTATGCCTCTTCTCAGTGTGGACCCCATCGAGTTGGAATTCGGTTATGGAATACTGCCCTTAGCGGATCAGGACCAAGGGGGCGATTTATTCGACCGTTTGGTTATGATTCGAAGGCAATGCGCCTTGGAGCTTGGAATGATTGTTCCCATGATTCGTCTTCGGGATAACATTCAACTGGAGCCGAATCAATACATTATCAAAATCAAAGGGGTGGAAATCACCGCGGGAAATATTATGTTTGATCATTATATGGCCATGAACCCCGGCTCCGTAGACGGGGATATTGACGGGGTGGAAACCGTGGAGCCCGCCTTCGGCCTGCCGGCCAAATGGATTAAAGAAGAGGTTCGGGAAGATGCGGAGATGCTGGGTTACACCGTGGTGGACCCGCCGTCGATAATCGCCACTCACTTAACGGAAGTCATTAAAAAGCATGCCCACGAACTACTGGGACGCCAAGATGTACAAAAGCTGGTGGACAATGTGAAAGAATCCCATCCGGCCCTGGTGGACGAACTGCTTCCGAGTCAGATGAGTCTTGGAGAAATTCAAAAAGTTCTTGCCAACCTGTTAAAGGAAGGGGTCTCCATTCGAAACTTTGTAACCATACTGGAAACCTTAGCGGATCATATCAACATTACACGGGATACGGACATGTTGACGGAATACGTCCGGCAAGGACTTGGGAGGGCCATATCCAAGCAGTTTATTACCAATCAGCCTGCTAAGGTCATCACCTTGGATAAGGCGCTGGAAAAAACCATTATGGACTCCTTGCAACAAACCGAGAGCGGAACCTATATATCCATGGATCCCAATATTGTTCAATCAGTGCTCAATAATCTGGCTAAACATATTCAACGACTGATGTCCCTGGGAGAACAGCCCATCGTTGTTACGGCTCCCATTGCACGGTTGTATTTTAAGAGATTGACAGAACAGCTGAGTCAGGACTTAGTGGTGCTTTCCTACAATGAATTGGACCCAAGTCTTGAAATCGAATCCATCGGGGTGGTGAGTCAATAATGAAAGTTAAAAAGTTTTATGGAGAAACCACGGAGGAAGCCGTTGGTAAAGTACGACAGGAACTGGGGGCAAATGCCATTATTCTGCATGAAAAAGAGATCCTTCCCCAGGGCATCTGGCGTTTTTTCAAACGTCCTTCCGTGGAAATTGTAGCGGCTCGGGAAGAACAGGTAAAAAATCAGCGAAAAGAAAATAGAAGGGAAGAAAAACCAATTTCTTATGATAAAACCAATGCAGCTAAATCCATGGCTTCTTCCCGGAGAAATGACGATGAAGTCTCCAAAGAGTTACAGGACATGAAAAAACTGTTAAACACCTTGGTTCAGAAAAAAAGCACTGAGGGCTTTCCCGCGGTGCTGCAGGGGGTTCATCAAAAACCGGTTTTGGATCTGTACAAACAACTGAAATTACAGGATGTTCAGGAAAATATCATCGATGATCTGATCGAAGAGTTAAAAAAGGTAACTACAGAACAGGACACGGAAAAGGAAGCAAACAAAAAAATCCGACAGGTATTAAAACTGAAACTGGAAGAAAAAGTGATTATGAAAGATTTTAAGCCCCGAAGTAAAAATGCGGTATTTGTAGGTCCTACCGGGGTGGGAAAAACCACCACCATTGCCAAATTAGCCGCCCGCTACGCCTTGGAAGAGGGAAAAAAAGTGGGAATGATCAGTGCGGATACGTACCGAATCGCGGCGGTGGAGCAGCTGAAAACCTACAGCGAAATTTTGAATATCCCCATAAAAATCGTCTATGAGCCCGAAGAAATGGCAGAAACCCTAAAAAGCTTTTCCGATCGGGAGCTGATATTGATTGATACGGCAGGACGGAGTCACCGGAACATGGAGCAGATCAATGAACTTCAGGAACTTCTGGATGCCATTGAGGATAAGGACATCTATCTTGTCCTGAGCGCCACCTCCAGCACTAAGGATTTACGAGCGATCACGAAGCATTATGAGTTTCTTCAGGATTATAAAATTATCTTTACTAAAACCGATGAAGCCACAACCTATGGAGGAATTTTAAACTCCTCTATTGAAAATGATAAACCCGTGCTATACTTAACTAACGGGCAAAGTGTTCCCGATGACATTGAAAACGCCAGTGTGGAAAAACTTATCGGTCTTTTTACTGAGGAGGGCTGATTATGAGGGATCAAGCGGAAAAACTTCGGGAAATGATCAAGCTTCGAAAAAACTATCCCGGGGACGGGAAAGAAAAAAACGATGTTCCGGAAAACAGTCCTTCCCCGGTGATTGATTCCCGGGTTATTGCCGTAACCAGCGGCAAAGGCGGCGTGGGAAAAACCAATTTCACCATCAATTTGGGGATTACCCTGGCCAAGGCGGGAAAAAAAGTGGTGATTCTTGATGCGGATTTGGGACTTGCCAACATCGATGTCATTTTGGGCAGTATCCCGAAATACACCTTAGTGGATTTAATGGAGACGGACCTTCCCATAGAAAAGGTAATGTCCGAAGGACCGGGAGGGATACGGGTTATCTCCGGTGCATCGGGGGTTGAAGGGCTGATCGATATGTCCGAGGAAAATATCGGACGTTTAAATCGCAGGTTTTCAGAGGTCAGCCGGTATGCAGACTTTATTTTGATCGACACCGGGGCGGGAATTTCAAAATCCGTACTATCCTTTGTTCTTGCCGCCCAAGAGGTGCTTGTGATCAGTACCCCGGAGCCCACTTCCATAACCGACGCCTACGCCGTGATCAAAGCCGTCGGAAATCAGGAGCGGGATAAATCCATTCAGCTATTGATCAATAAAGTAAGGGATCCGAAAGAAGCCAATGAAGTATATCAAAAGCTATACCGGGTGGGGAAACAATTTTTACATATGGATATCGGTCTTTTAGGTTATCTTCGGGAGGATCCTCAAGTGGTAAAAGCGGTGTATAGTCAAAATCCCTTTGCAGTTCAATTTCCAGGTTCCCACGCGGCAAAGGATTTAAACCTGGTGGCGCAAAATTTAATCGAAAAAGAAGTCTATAAAACCAAAGAAAACACAGGCTTTTTTCAAAAAGTTATCGGTATGTTTAAGTAAAAAATCCGGTCTAATAGAGATAGAATAAAGAGGTGATGGAATGGCAATCATAGATACGATTCGTATCGGCGAAAAACTGGAAATCGGTAAAATTCGTGGAAATGCCAAGGATCTTGACGAACGGTCCACGGGGATCACAAGTCAGGTTATGGATGTTGAAGGCGACGTTGTACATATTTCCAAACCCATGAAGTTCGGGAGAAATTACTCCCTGGATATTAAAGAGCAAGTACATCTTTATTTTTTTACAAAGGATAAAGGGATTTTAAAGGTTCGTGGAGAAGTATTATTAAGTAAAGAAGATCCCATCTTAATATACGGTATCAAGTTAATGGGGAAAGCAAAAAAGATTCAGCGTCGGTTTTACTTTCGATTGGATATTACCAAGGATATTACCATTACTGATATTCAAAACAACGGGAAGATCCCCTGTGTTACGAAAGATCTCAGCGGCGGGGGCCTAAAGTGTATTTCGAAGAAACCTTTGCATCCGGGGGCTCCCATCGAAGTAAACCTTGACATTGAGCAATCAAAGATCAGTATACTGGGTGAAATTGTACGATGTATCAAGGATCCGGTGGAAAACAACTATGAGCTGGGCGTCCAGTTTACCAGCATATCCGATAAAGACCGAAACGTAATTGTAAGCTATATTTTCCAAAAGCAACGGGAACTAAGAAAAAAAGGATTGATATAAATGGAAAAGAAAGTAAAAGTATTAATTGTGGATGACTCCGCTTTTATCAGGCAGATTATTCGGGATATATTAAGCAGGGATCCGATTTTTGAAGTGGTGGACTATGCAAGAAACGGGAAAGACGCCATTGATAAAGTAAAAAGACACCAACCCCATGTGGTCACCATGGATGTGGAAATGCCCATTTTAAACGGCATTGAAGCCTTAGAGATTATTATGGAAAAGCATCCGGTTCCCGTGGTCATGTTTAGCAGCCTTACGGCCAAAGGGACGGAGGCTACCATGAAAGCCCTGGAATACGGAGCTGTGGATGTTGCTAAGAAACCCTCCCACAAGGACCTGAAAGACCTTGGAAAATTAAGCGAAGAGATTATTCAAAAGCTGAAAACCGCAGCGGGAATCAAAAATATTCAAAAGCCGCAGCGGGTTCAAAGTGAACGGGACTTAATAGTCCTTCGGAAAAGTTTGGAGAAAATCAGCCAAACCCCGAAAACTGAAGCACCCGCCGGTGCTCCTTTAAAGGCCCCTCGCCTGGTGGCCATAGGAACTTCCACCGGTGGGCCCCGAGCCCTTCAAAGGGTAATCCCTTTGATTCCGAAAAACACCAACGCCAGTTTTGTTATCGTGCAGCATATGCCTGCAGGCTTTACAAAGTCCCTTGCAGATCGATTAAATACTTTGTCGGAGATTACGGTCCAGGAAGCGGTCCAGGGAGAAATATTGAAACCGGGTCATGGATATATTGCTAAGGGAGGTCTTCATCTTCGCGTGAAGAAAAATGCTCAGGGGCAGCTGATGTTGGATTTAGGCGAGGATTTACCGGTATCAGGCCATCGGCCTTCAGTAAATGCCCTGTTTCAGTCCATTGTAAAGGAAAATATTCAAAAGGTCATTGCGGTAATAATGACCGGCATGGGTTCCGATGGGGCCGCTGGAATACATGAGTTGAAAAAGGCTGCAAAGAGTCATGTAATAGCTCAAAATGAAGAAAGCTGCGTGGTTTATGGAATGCCCAAAACCGTAGTGGAACAAGGGGATGCCGATGAAGTTGCGGACCTCGATGAAATTACAAAAAGGATTATAAAACACTTGGAGGTGTAGGAATAATGGATATGAATCAATATTTAGATATTTTTATTGAAGAGACCAAGGAACATTTGCAGACAATGAATGAAATTTTATTAAAGTTGGAGAGTTTTACATATGATAAGGATTTGCTGAACGAAATGTTTCGAATTGCCCATACCATTAAGGGGATGTCCGGTACCATGGGATATCAAAACATTGCGGGGCTTACCCATGAAATGGAAAATGTGTTGGATTTAATTAGAAATGATGAACTGAAAACCACGGAGGAGATTGTAGACATTCTATTTGAATGTTTCGATCAATTAGAGGGTTATATAACCAATATCGAACAGGAAGGCAATGAAGGAGAAAACCAATCGGAAGCCTTGATTCAAAGACTGGAAAATGTCAGATTAGGAAAAGCCGGGGGAGAGATTGAGGACATCCAAAGGAAGACGATGGATGAAAAATCTTTTGATTCCCTGAATCCCCTCACAAATATTGCCCTGCCCGAGCATGTACAGCAAGCGGCGGAAAACTCCAGAAAAGAAGGGCTTTCCACATATTTCATTAAAACCAGTTTGGAAGAAAAATGCATGTTGAAATCCGCCAGAGCCTATATTTTCATCAATCGCCTGGAACGGGTGGGAGAGATCGTCTATTCCAATCCTTCCATTGAAGATATTGAGGATGAAAACTTTGAGCTCTCCTTTGAGTTGCTGCTGATATCCAAGGAAGATCAGGACTTTTTGGAAAAAGAAGTGGATGATATTTCAGAAATTGAAAGCATCGAATTTATGGAACTGCGAGATGGACAAATGAGCCCTGCAATGGATCAGAAACCGGTAGAGGTGGAAACTGCTGCAATCGGGAACGAAAAGGAAAATTCAGGAAAAGAGCCTTCGGAAGCATCGGCAATTTCAAAGAAAAAATCCGAAGGGGTTAATAAAGGAAAAACCGGAAAAACCGTCCGTGTGGATATTGATCGATTGGATAATTTGATGAATCTGGTCAGCGAACTGATTATCATCAAAACCCGTCTGGAAGATGCCGACGGAAAGCAGGACGCCGCGAAAGTCAACGAAACCACCGAGTATCTTGAGCGAATCACCACAAGTCTTCATGACGCCGTTATGAAGGTCAGAATGGTTCCCATTGAACGGGTATTTAATCGGTTTCCACGAATGGTGCGGGATCTTTCCAAGGACCTCGGAAAAGATATCCAATTGGATATGGCCGGTAAGGAAACGGAAGTGGACCGTACCGTAATCGATGAAATCGGCGATCCGTTAATTCACTTGATTCGTAACTCCATTGATCATGGAATTGAAGGACCGGAAGTTCGAAGAGAAAGCGGGAAGGAAATTAACGGAACCGTACGACTGGAAGCCTATCCCGACGGAAACACCGTGGTCATTGAGGTGGAAGACGACGGAAAGGGTATCGACGTGAACAGGGTCAAAGAAAAGGCTTTAAGCAAAGGTCTGATTACTGCGGAACAAAAAGAACAAATGGAAGACAGTGAAGCGGTAGAGCTTTTATTCACTCCCGGATTTTCCACGGCGGATCAGGTCTCGGATCTTTCCGGAAGAGGAGTGGGACTGGACGTTGTTAAGACCAAGATTGAATCCCTGGGAGGGGACATTGAAGTAACTTCAAAACATGGACAGGGAAGCAAATCCGTTATACGACTTCCTCTGACCTTAGCCATTATTCAGGCACTACTGGTAAAAGTGGATGCGGAAAAGTATGCCATACCCCTAAATACCATTAAGGAAATCACCACCATCCATAAAGAAAAAATCCGAAATATTCAAGGAAACAAGGTCGCCCTTTATCGGAATGAGACTCTTCCGATTCTTGAATTGGCCGAACTCTTAAGGGTTCCCCCTATGGAAAAAGAGTTCGAGGATCCCGAACACACCGTAGTTATTATTCGTAAAGGGGATAAAACCGCAGGAATTATTGTGGATGACTTAATCGGTCAACAGGAAATTGTAATTAAATCCCTTGGTAAGTTCTTAAACAACGTGGAGGGCATCGCAGGAGCAACGATTCTTGGAAACGGTACCGTAGCTTTAATAGTGGACACGAACTCATTTTTCAGAAAGGAGGGCAAATAATGTCACAGACACAACAATATGTTATATTTAAACTGGAAGGGGAGAGTTACGGGATTCCCATTGAATATGTCAAGACCATTGAAAAAATGACGGAAATGACCCGGGTGCCCAACGCACCGGAATATGTGGAAGGGGTCATTAATCTGAGGGGAGAAGTAGTTCCCATTATTAATATGCGAAAACGCTTCGACCTGCCGGTGCCCGAGGAGGCGGGGGATACCAGAACCATTATTTTGGAACTGGAAGAAATCAGTGTAGGAATGATTGTGGACAGTTCTTCGGAAGTCCTGAGTATTGAAGACAGTGCCATTGATCAAACCATAAGCTTAGATGCTGCAGTACAGGACGATCACATTCGGGGAATCGGAAAAATCGATGAACGAATGATCATTTTATTAAACCTATACAAAGTGCTTCAGCTTGAAGATAGTGAGAAGCCAGCCTAAAGGAGGGATTTTATGACTTCGATGTCTATTGAAAGCCTGAACCAGCAACATATTGATGTGCTAAAAGAAATCGGGAATATCGGTGCTGGAAATGCCGCTACGGCTTTGGCCGGAATGCTGGATAAAAAAATCGATATGGATGTACCGAAGGTGAAAATCCTGGATATACAGGAAGTTGCGGAGGTTTTGGGAGGAGAAGAAAACATTGTTGCGGGGATCTACTTTAATGTGCATGGAGATATTCAAGGGAACATCATGTTTTTACTGGATCTTGCTTCTTCAAAATTACTCACCGGTATGTTGATGGGAAACAGCAGCGACAAAGAAGAGCTTGATGAAATGGATCGATCAGCCCTTCAGGAAGTGGGAAATATTCTGTCAGGGTCCTATATATCCTCCTTGGCGACCTTAACGAACTTTAACATACAGCTTTCCGTGCCATCCCTGGCCGTGGATATGGCAGGAGCGGTTATGAGTGTGCCCGCCATACAGTTCAGTCATATCAGTGATAAGGTTCTTTTTATCGAAACGGAACTAAAAGAAGGAGACGACTTGGTGGAAGCAAGGTTTTTTCTGATTCCCGATGAACCCTCTTTTGAAAAGATTTTAAACAGTCTAGGAGTGTATTAGCCTATGGGAAATGTTATCAAAGTGGGGATGGCGGATTTAAAAACCACCGACAGCCGAGGGGTACTCACTACCTTAGGACTGGGCTCCTGTATTGGAATCAGCCTTTACGACCCCATAAAAAAAATAGCGGGAATGGCCCATATTATGCTTCCCGACAGCAAACAGATTAAGAACAACTCCAATAAAGCAAAGTTTGCCGATACCGCCGTGGACGTATTAATAGCGGAGATGTTGGCAAAGGGCGCGCAACAAAAGAACTTCAAGGCGAAGCTCGCCGGGGGAGCCCAGATGTTCAGCTTTGGAAACGGCGGAAACGATATTATGAAAATCGGATACCGAAATGCCATTGCGGCGGAAGAAAAATTGAAATCATTGAATATCCCCGTCATAAGCAAGGACGTAGGGGGCACTTATGGAAGAACCATTGAGCTATATGGTGAGGATGGCCGACTTTTTATTAAGACCATCGGTCACGGCACCCAGACTATCTAAAAAAAACAGATTGAGGCGAGGAGGCTTAAAAACATGGAACATGAAAGCCTTTGGAAGGATTATAAAGAAAAAAAAGACCCGAAAGCGCGGGAGAAGCTGATTGAACATCATGTGGATGTTGTGAAAATCGTGGCGGGCCGTCTGAGCATTCAGTACGGCGGTCATGTGGAATATGATGATTTGGTCAGCTACGGGATTTTCGGGCTCATTGACGCCATAGAAAAATTTGACTTGGGTAAGGAAGTGAAATTCCGAACCTATGCCCAAATCCGGGTAAGGGGAGCCATGATCGATCAACTGAGAAATCTTGATTGGATTCCCCGCTCCATTCGCCAAAAAGCAAAAAAATTGGAAAGAGCCTATCAAGAGCTGGAGGAACTACATAAAAGGCATGCCACGGAGGAAGAAGTCGCCCGTCATATGGAGATTTCCAAGGAAGAACTGCAGGATCTTTTAACCCAGGTCAACAGTTTTAACTTAGTATCCCTGGAAGAAAAGTTGGAAGAGGGCACGACCTTTGATTTACCGAAAAAAGACGAAGAGGTTCCTGAAAATATTTACATAGAAGGAGAAACCTACGAGATACTCCGCAATCGAATCGATGATTTACCCGATAGGGAAAAGCAGGTAATATCCTTATATTATTATGAGGAGCTGACCTATAAAGAAATCGGAGAAATAATCGGAATTTCCGAATCCCGGGTTTCACAAATACATTCAAAAGCTATCATTCGCTTGAAAAATCAGCTGACATAACAGGTATTGATTATTAAGTAGAGGAGTGGAGACATGAAGCAATCCATAACGATAACAGAAAGTCATTACGACAAGGCCTTGGAAAAAGCCTTGGAAGCCTTAAAGCTTACAGAGGAACAGGTGGACATTGAAGTCGTGGAAGATAAGAAAGGACTGTTCACAAAGAATAAGGTTACGGTGAAAATAACTGAAAAAAAAGACCTTATCGATGAGAAACTGAGTCGCTCAAAGGATCTGCAGGAAAAGGCATTAGAAAAAATCACCTCCTCCGGCAAGCAGGAAAGAGGCGGCTTTACGCTATCCTTTGAAGAGGACGGTGTGTATGTAACGATGAGTAACCGGGAAAACCTGGGCAGTGATAAAAAAGAATTGATTACCTATTTGTCGAGGAAAAAAGTACAGGATGTGGATAGTAAAACCTTGTTCGAGATTGATGAAGAGGCCGTGGGTGAATACGTAAAAATAGCTCCGACCCAGGAAGAATTATTAATCGATAGTGAAGTTAAAATTACGGTTAAAAAAGAAGGCCTGGAAGGCAATGTTCTGCTGACGGAGCCCTACGGCGGGAAAATTCCCACTCCCGAGGAGGTTATCCGACAACTGAAAGAGGAAAAAATTGTTTACGGAATAAACCGGGAGCAAATAAAAAAAATTATTGAGCACCGGATTTTTGATAAACCGTTTCAAGTCGCTGAAGGAGACCGTTCTATAAAAGGAAAGGACGGAGCGGTTCGTTACCTGGTGGATGTGGAGGCCAAGGCGAAGCCGGAAATGTCCGACAGTGGAACCATCAATTTCAAAGAATTAAACATCATTAATAATGTGGAGGCGGAAACGACCCTGGCGGAACTGATTCCCCCGGAAGAAGGGATTCCGGGAAAAAACATTTTCGGAGAAGAAATCCCGCCGGAAAAAGGCCGGGAAGCCCGACTGCCCCAGGGGAGAAATACTAAGATCTCCGAGGACGGAGGTTTTTTAATCGCATCGGACCACGGTCAGGTACAGTTGATCGACGGAAAAGTGGAAGTGAAAAAAACCTATGAAGTCCCCGCTAATGTGGATAACTCCACAGGAAACATCGTTTTCAACGGAAAAGTAGTGGTTCGGGGAAATGTGAAATCCGGCTTCGATATTGAAGCGGAAGAGGATATCGAAGTCCATGGAGTAGTGGAAGCTTCGAGGTTGAAGGCCGGAGGAGATATTATTCTCAGCCGGGGAGTCCAGGGAAACAGTCAAGCCCTGCTAACCGGTCAAAACATCATTGTGAAGTATATTGAAAATGCCACGATTAAAGCAAAGGGAGATATTCAAGCCGAAGCAATTCTTCACAGCAACGTGCAGGCCAAGGGCTCCATTACCGTAGGGGGTAAAAAAGGGCTGATTGTTGGAGGCAGTACAAAGGCCCAAAAAGAGATCCGGGCAAAGGTAATGGGTTCCCATATGGGGACGATTACCAATGTGGAGGTCGGCCTTGACCCCGAGGACAAGGAATATTTCGATGCCCTGGAGAGAACTATTGAAGAAATTGACAAGAATATTTTAAACCTCGAAAAAACCATAGAGCTTTTGCGAAAGCTGGAAACTATGGGGAAACTCACGGCGGATAAAGAGAACATGCTGATTAAATCTTTGAAAACCATGGAGTTTCTGAATAATAAAAAGATGAACAGTGAAAAGGAAATTGAAGGGTTGCGATTTAAAATAGCCAATGCCAACCTGGGAAAAGTAAGTGTTTCCGGCACGATTTTCCCCGGGGTGAAAGTTCGAATCCTAAACGGAGTACGGCATATATACGAAGAAGTCTCCAACGCCACGCTTTATCGAAAAGAGGGAGAGGTGGTCATCGGCTCCTATGAAAAATAAAAGCTAAGGGATTGGCAAGGGAATTTTAAGGAGGGATTTTATGTCCGTTAAACCCATCGATAAGCAACTGATGTATCAAAACTCTCTACATGAATCAAAAAATAAACAAAACCAACAAAATAAGCCCACGAACACCAACCAGATGCTTCAAAATGAAGAAGCGAAAAAACTGAAAAGAGAAGAGAGCCGGATTCAAAAAGGGGAAGGAACCAAGGGACAAAAAATCAAGAGGGAAAAAAAAGACCCCCGGGAAGAGCAGGGCCAGGCTTCCGGTAAAAAGAAACAGAGCTTTAAAAAACGGGGAAACAAACTGGATATACGAATTTAATGAAGAGTAAATGAGGTGTAGGAATTGGGAGAAGTGAGTGAAGGTATGTTAACAGCACAAATCATAATGATGGCCTTAACGGTAATTTTAATTGCCGTGGCCCTGGTAATCCTGTTTAAAAAGGGAAAAGAAGAATCTTCCAATAATCCGGAAGGGGGATCTGAAGTCACAAGGACGGAAGAGCAGGGAAGAGAAGCCTTGAATGCAAAAAAAATATACCGTATGGCCCGGGAGTTGGAAGATATTCAGGAAGAATTGATTCAATTGAAAAAAGAACAAAAACAAATGAACCATCGTATGGAGAACTATGTAAGAAATCAAGAATTCGAAAAGGAAACTGAAAAGGAGCAACCCTTTGAACAGGTTTTGAACTACAGTCTCTTTGCTCAAAAGAACGATGAGGTTCTTCAGCGCTATGAAGCGGGCATGAGTCCTAAGGAAATTGCCAAGGAGCTGGATAAAAGTCTACGGGAAGTGGACATGGTTATAAAACTGGCAAAGCAGAAAAAGTGAGGTGAGTAGAATGGGAAGAAAAGTCTGGTCCGGTCTTCTAATCGGCATTGCCCTGGGGATTTTTATCACCGGAACCCTTTATACCTATGTTTTTAACGGTGAAGGGGCAGAAGGTGAAGGCACAGAGGCCAACGAGTCCAAAGAAAACGGGGAAGGGCAAGAAACCTCCGAACAAGCCCCGGAGAATGAAAGGGCTTCGGAAGCCGAAGTGGAGATTGAAATTGAAGAGAACCATTCCATGGAAGAGTTGGTATATGATTTAATGGTTGAAGGGGTAATCACTTCAAAACAGCAGCAACAACAAATTTATGAAGTCCTCACCTATGAAAATATCGATCCGGGACCTCGGAAAATTCCCATTTACGCATCCACGGAAGAGATCCTCGAAGCCATTACCGCTCCCTAAAAAAAGCAGCAGAAATTGATTGCTTAAATCCATGATCTATGATAGTATATTTTAGTGATAAAAAACACACACTTTAGGATTTTCCAAGGAGTGCTTAAAAGTAATTTTAAGTCCTTGGAGAAGAAGAATAAAGTGGAGGAAAAACTAAGGAGGTGCAGATATGTCTGTAATATCAATGAAACAATTATTGGAAGCCGGTGTGCATTTTGGACACCAAACACGAAGATGGAACCCGAAAATGGCGGAGTACATTTTCACAGAAAGAAACGGAATTTACATTATTGACCTGCAAAAAACCGTGAAATTGGTGGAAGAGGCTTATAATGTAGTACGAGATTTAGCTGCTGACGGAAAGAAAATTCTTTTTGTTGGAACCAAAAAGCAGGCTCAGGAAGCCATCGCAAAGGAAGCCGAGCGATGCGGAATGTTTTATGTGAACCAACGGTGGTTAGGTGGAATGATGACCAACTACAAGACCATCAAAAAGCGAATTGACCGACTTCATGAACTGGAAAAAATGAGTGAAGACGGAACTTTTGATGTACTGCCGAAAAAAGAAGTTACCCAACTTCGAAACGAAATGGAACGATTGGAAAAATTCCTAGGCGGAATTAAAGGCATTAACGGAGTACCCGATGCAATCTTTGTAATCGACCCCCGTAAAGAAAGAAACGCCATTAAGGAAGCTCATAAACTTGGAATTCCCGTAATCGGTGTGGTAGACACCAATTGTGATCCTGATGATATTGATTATGTTATTCCAGGAAACGATGATGCCATCCGTGCCGTAAAACTTCTTACCGCTACCATGGCAAACGCCGTGTTGGAAGGTAAGCAGGGAGAACAAATGGAAGAGTAATTCAACAAAAAAATAGTTTCGAACTCTAAAGGTAAGGGTATAAGGGAACTTCCCTTACATCCTTACCTTCAATAATATAAGGAGGTTTTTATAATGAGTATCAGTGCTAAAATGGTAAAAGAACTGCGGGAAAAAACTGCTGCGGGAATGATGGATTGTAAAAAAGCATTAACGGAAACCAATGGAGATATGGATAAAGCGATTGAGTACTTAAGAGAAAAAGGACTTTCAAAGGCTGCGAAAAAATCCGGCCGACTGGCTTCAGAAGGACTGGTGGAATCCTATATTCACGGAGGCAGAATCGGAGTACTGGTTGAAGTAAACTCTGAGACGGACTTTGTTGCGAAAAATGAAGAATTTCAAACCTTTGTAAAAGACGTAGCTATGCATATTGCAGCGGAAAACCCTCTGTATGTCAAAAAAGAAGAAGTACCGGAAGAAGTTATTGAGAAGGAAAAAGACTTCCTGACCAAACAAGCCCTAGCGGAAGGTAAGCCGGAAAAAATCGTTGAAAAAATGGTTGAGGGAAGAATCAGCAAATATTACCAAGAGATTTGTCTTTTAGAGCAATCTTTTGTTAAGGATCCCGACAAAACCGTTGGAGAGCTTCTCAACGAAAAGATTGCAAAAATCGGTGAGAACCTGAGCATTCGAAGATTTGCACGATTTGAAGTAGGCGAAGGTTTAGAAAAGAAAGAAGAAAACTTCGCTGAAGAAGTGGCAAATCAACTTAAAAAATAAATCATAAATCGTTACATTCGAGGGAACACGGAAGTGTTCTCTTGATTTATATCTGAGACTAAGTTATAATTTTTTTTGAAATAATATCGAAAAATATCAGTTTTTAACAGGAATTTCACAGGGTTTTATCGAAATATATAGAATGGGGGAATTTGATGAGTAAGCCAGTATACAAAAGGGTGCTATTAAAATTAAGCGGTGAGGCATTAGCAGGAGAAAAAGGATTTGGCATTGATACCGATACCCTGGAGCGAATTGCCAAGGAAATTAAGGAAATCAACGACATGGGTGTGGAAATCGCTCTGGTTGTGGGTGCGGGAAACTTCTGGAGAGGGCGAAGCGGTAAAGGAATGGACCGGGCCACGGCGGATTACATGGGTATGACCGCCACGGTAATCAATGCCTTGGCGCTGCAAGACGCTCTGGAAAATCTGGGGGCCATCTGCAGAGTACAAACCGCCATTGAAATGCGACAAATTGCAGAACCCTATATCCGACGGAGAGCCATCCGACATCTTGAGAAAAAACGGATTGTTATTTTTGCCGCCGGGACGGGAAATCCCTACTTCACCACGGACACCACCGCAGCCCTTAGAGCTGCTGAGATTGAAGCGGAAGTCATCCTGTTGGCGAAAAAAGTGGATGCGGTATACGATAAGGATCCCAATATGGAACCCGATGCCGTAAAGTTTGAGACCTTAAGCTATTTAGAAATCTTAAACCGGGAATTAAAAGTTATGGATACCACCGCAACGTCCCTTTGTATGGATAACAACATTCCCATTAAAGTATTTGGACTTGAGGAACCAGGCAATATAAAACGCGTCATTCTAGGAGAAAAAATTGGAACTTACATCTTTTAAGGGAGGAAAGAAAAATGGAAATGAAAGTTCACAAGGAAATGAAACAAAGCATGGAAAAGACCTTAAATGTACTAAAAGAGGATCTGAACACCGTACGGGCGGGGCGGGCAAACCCTTCAATGCTGGACAAAGTGAAAGTGGAGTATTACGGAACCTTTACCCCTCTTAATCAACTGGCCTCCATTACCGCACCGGAGCCTCGACTCATTAATGTCCAACCCTATGACGCAACATCCCTGCAGGCCATTGAAAAAGCCATCATCACCTCGGACCTAGGACTGAATCCCAGCAATGACGGGAAAGTGATACGAATCAATATCCCTCAATTAACGGAAGAACGCCGTAAGGATTTAGTGAAACTGGTAAAGAAAATGGCGGAAGAAGGAAAAGTCGCCATTCGAAATGAACGAAGAAATGCCAATGATGAACTGAAGAAGATGGAAAAAAACAATGAGATTACCGAGGATGATTTAAAAGACGGACTGGATACCGTCCAGGAAATTACCGACGAGTACATCGAAAAAATTGATGAAATGATCAAACATAAAGAAGAGGAAATAATGGAAGTATAACACCGTAAATATGGTTTGAAAGAGACAATGATTAAACCCCCTAACGGGGGTTTAAAAATAGTAAGGTGGGAAAACATGAGAGAAATACCTAAACATATTGCCATCATCATGGATGGAAACGGCCGTTGGGCTGAAAAAAGGAAAAAAATGCGGGCAACCGGTCATCGCCAGGGTGTGGAAGCCCTACGGGCGGTACTTACAAAAGCCGATGAACTGGGAATTAATCACTTAACGGTGTATGCTTTTTCTACGGAGAACTGGGCCCGACCTAAAGCTGAAATCAAAGCACTGATGTTGCTTTTATTGGAATATATCAAGAGTGAGTCCAAGGCACTCCATAAAAAAAATGTACGGATCACCACCATCGGAGATCTCGGCTCCTTCGATGAGAAAATTCAAAAAGAGATAAGTAAAGCGAAGGAACTGACAAAGGATAATACGGGGCTGAACTTTAATATAGCCTTGAATTACGGGGGAAGAGATGAAATTCGACGGGCCGTGGAGGGAATAATCGAGCAGGAACGTTGCGGAAACCGGAAAGGCCTGACCGTTACGGAAGCAGAAATTGAAAAACACTTGGATACCCGGGATATGCCGGATCCCGATCTTTTGATAAGAACCAGCGGAGAGATGCGACTGAGCAATTATTTACTATGGCAGTTGGCTTATACGGAACTGGTATTTACGGAGACCCTATGGCCGGACTTTACCGGCGGGGACTTGGAAAAGGCCATAGAAGAATATCAAAACCGGGATCGTCGATTCGGTAAAATATAAATTTGGGGGAACGATATGATTACTCGAATAATTAGTGCTGTTGTGGGAATACCCATATTAATTGGGATCATAATCTTAGGGGGGACGCCCCTAATGGTGGCCTTGGGTCTGGTGATGATTTTAGGTCTCAGAGAGTTTTACCAAGCCCTTTCTAAAAAAGGATTTCATCCTGTGGAAGGGGGGGGATATGCCTTTACGGTGTTTCTGGTATTTAGTCTGTACCTGGGGACGGACTGGGCAACCCTTGGAATTTACGGGGCGTTTTTGCTGACTACCCTGGCCCTTTTAATACAGAAAAAGCGCAACGTACAGGACGGGATTTTAACCCTGTACGGGATTTTATATATCCCCATACTAATGAGCTATATTCTTCGGGTGGATTTACTGGAAAACCCGCCCTACATTATTTGGGTGATCTTTATTATCGCCTTCGCTACGGATACCTTTGCCTATTTCACCGGGATGTTTCTCGGGAAACACAAGCTTTGTCCCAGAGTGAGTCCGAAAAAAACCATTGAGGGCTCCCTTGGAGGACTGGCGGGAACCATTATTGCCTGTGGGGTGTTTGCCTATTTTATCCTACCGGAAGCTCTTTTTTCCTTTATGGTTTTAGGAGCCATCGGTTCCGCCGTAGCCCAAATGGGAGACCTTAGTGCTTCTATGATAAAACGCTGGACCGGCATTAAGGATTTCGGAAAGATTATGCCCGGTCACGGAGGGGTGCTGGATCGTTTCGACAGTATTATTTATACGGCCCCCCTGGTTTATTATTACATAACCACGGTTATTGTTTAAATAGGTTTCCTTTTTCTTGGGATAATGTTACAGTTTAATTAAGCTGGTGGAAGTTTACTCAATAAATAGAAAACTGCAGGTTATAAATAGAAAACAATTTTTAAAAAGAATAAAAAGGATAATCAGTTTGGTGAAAGGGTAATTTTAAAGGCGGGAAAATGAGAGGATGGAAAAAATGAAAAACCTTGGTATATTAGGGTCCACAGGATCCATCGGAGCCCAAACCTTAGAAGTGGTTCGAAAAAATCCCGATAGCTACAGCGTGGGCGCTTTGGCGGTAATGGGTAATATAAAAGTTTTAAAGGAGCAAATACTGGAGTTTCGACCGAAGATGGTTGCGGTGTTTGATCCCGATAAAGCGAAGCTGTTAAAAGAGGAAATCATTAAGCTGAAAGCCGCAGCTCCAAGGATGAAAAGGAAGGAGTCTGCGCCGAATCAACCCCTTTTCGCCGTGGAAGTTTTAGCGGGCATTGAAGGACTTGTGGCCATTGCCACAGCCGGGGAAGTGGACTTAGTGGTCAACTCCGTGGTGGGCAGTGTGGGATTGGTTCCCACCCTAAAAGCCATTGATGCGGGGAAAGACATCGCTCTGGCCAATAAAGAGACCTTAGTGGTGGCGGGAGAATTGGTGATGAAAAAAGCCAAGGAAAAGGGTGTGCAAATCACACCGATTGACAGTGAACACTCTGCAATCTTTCAGTGTTTACAGGGAGAGAAAAAGGAAAGTCTTGAAAAAATCATCTTAACCGCATCGGGAGGTCCCTTTCGCGCCTGGAAAAAGGAAGAGATCGCAAAAGCCACCTTCCGTGAGGCATTAAAACACCCGAACTGGGATATGGGACGAAAGATTTCCATCGATTCCGCAACCATGATGAACAAGGGTCTGGAAGTGATCGAAGCCCGATGGTTATTCGATGTCCCCGCTGAAAAGATCGAAACCGTGGTACATCCCGAGAGCATTGTCCATTCCATGGTGGAATATGTGGACAGCTCCGTGATAGCGGAACTGGGCGTGCCGGATATGAAAGTGCCGATTCAATACGCCCTTTCCTATCCTGAAAGAATTAAGGCGGACTATGAGAAGCTGAGCCTCAGTAAGATCAAAAATCTTTCCTTCGAGGAACCGGATACCCAGCGTTTTCCATGCCTGAAACTGGCCTATGATGCCTTAGAAGCCGGGGGCACCATGCCTGCAGTGATGAACGGCGCCAATGAAGTATTGGTAGAGGCTTATTTAGAGGAGAAAATCACATTCTATGATATTCCGAAATATATCGAAATGGCCATGAAGGCTCACAAGCCCTTTGATTACACCACCATGGAAGAAATCCTGGAAGTGGATCGTTGGGTACGTGACTATGTTAGAAACACCCTATTGTAAGGAGGAAAAATTGTGATATTTACATTGATTTCAGCCGCCATTGTCCTTGGACTGTTGGTAATTGTCCATGAAACGGGACATTTTGCCGTGGCCAAGGCTGTGGGAATAAAAGTGCAAGAGTTTTCCGTGGGAATGGGACCAAAGATTTTTCAAGTAAAAAAAGGGGAGACGGATTACTCCCTGCGAGGGGTCCCCATCGGCGGATACGTAAAAATGGAGGGGGAGGATGAATCCTCCGACGACGAAAGAAGCTTCAGCAATAAGCCCATTCTCAGCCGTATTGCCGTATTGGTTGCGGGATCCTTTATGAATTTTTTGCTGGCGATTATCATCTTAACGGGGATTTTTTACACCATCGGTGTGGTTACCACGGATATCGCCGGGGTGGGAGAAGAGTCGCCCGCCATGGAAGCAGGCATTGAAGCCGGGGATAAAATCATTGCCATCGATGGAGAGACCGCAAGAACCCCCAGTGCGGTACAAAACTTTATCAATCTTTCGGAAGCCGATCAGGTTCAGGTTACCATAGAGCGGGGAGAGGAAACTTTGGAGAAGACCGTAGGGGTTACGGTGGATGAAGAATTGGGCCGCCGGGTCATCGGCGTCCAGTTTGATGTGGAACAGTCCTTCGGCGGAGCCTTTGCGGGAAGTTTTCGGGAAACCCGAACCATCATCGTGGAGATCTTCAATTTCTTCGGCCGAATCTTTACGGGAGAAGCCAATGTCTCCGAAGAAGTGGCAGGCCCCGTGGGAATTGTCAGTCTGGTGGGAGATGCCACAAGAGCCGGATTTATTAACGTGGCCCTACTGACGGCCTTTATCAGTATCAACCTCGGAATCATGAATCTTTTACCGATTCCGGCCCTCGACGGCAGTCGGATACTGTTCTTACTGTTGGAAGCGGTTCGAGGAAAACCCATCGACCCGGAAAAAGAGGGGATGGTTCATTTAGTAGGCTTTGGACTATTGATTTTTCTAATGCTTTTGGTGACCTATCAGGATATATTGCGCTTGTTTTAGAAAATAATTTTGGGAAAGCTCTTTAGGAAATACTTTAGGAAATAGGTGAGAAAATGAGACGACAAACGAAAAAGATCCAATGCGGGCATCTTCATATCGGTGGAGATGCCCCGATTTCCATACAATCCATGACCACCACCGATACCCGGGACGTAAAGGCTACCGTAGCTCAGATCCATGCCTTAGAGGAAGTGGGTTGTGATATCGTACGGGTGGCGGTGCCGGATATGACCGCTGCAAAGGCCCTGGGAGCCATAAAAAAAGAGATTCATATCCCTTTGGTGGCGGACATTCACTTTGACTACCGTCTGGCCTTAGAGGCCATGGAACAAGGGGTGGACAAACTGCGCCTGAATCCGGGGAATATCGGAGATCGAAGTCGGGTAGAACAGGTGGTAAGGAAGGCGAAGGAAAAAAACATTCCCATTCGCATCGGTGTAAACGCCGGATCCATCAGTGATAGGATCATCGAAAAGCATGGGGGCATTACTGCGGAATCCATGGTGGACAGTGCCTTGGAACATATTCGGATTTTGGAGGACATGGATTTTCGAGATATTATTATATCCTTGAAAGCCCACGATGTGGCCTTGACCCTTGAGGCCTATGAAAAAATAAGTGAAGTGGTGGATTATCCCCTGCATCTGGGAATTACCGAAGCGGGAACCCGCTGGGCGGGGACAATTAAATCCTCCGTGGGGATTGGCGCTATGCTGCTTAAGGGCCTGGGAGATACCCTTCGGGTATCCCTAACGGGAGAGCCCACGGAAGAAATCGAAGTGGCTAAGGAGATTTTAAAGGCTACGGGGATTCGAAAAACCGGGCTGACCTTAATATCCTGTCCCACCTGCGGACGGTGCAATATTGATTTAATCAATCTCGCCACCCGGGTGGAAAAAGCCTTGAAAAATGTGGAAAAACCCATTGAAGTAGCCATTATGGGCTGCGCCGTAAACGGTCCCGGAGAAGCTAAGGGAGCGGATATCGGCATTGCCGGAGGAAAAGGATCCGCTCTGCTCTTTCGAAAAGGGGAAATCATTCGGAAAATTCCCGAATCGGAAATAGAAGAGCAGTTGTTAGCGGAGATTGAAAAGCTTTAGAGAACCGGGAGGGCAAATATGGAGACCTATACACTACAAGACTTCTTTGAAAAATTTCAGATAACCGGAGAGCAGTCCTTTAATAATTACCGGGTTGAAAAAGTGGTGATGCATCGGAAACAGGGAAAGATGGATCTTCATTTACGAAGTGATAAAATCGGTTTGGAGGACAGCTTATTTTTGTATCTTCATGAGTTAAAGGAAAAACTGACTTTAAAAAAGGATATCGAATTACAGTTGGAATACGATGGAGAGATACAGGGTTTTGAAAAAATCCTGGAAGAAAATCAGGAAAATTTATTTTTTATTTTAAAAAGAAATCTTCCCTTCTGCAAGGATTTTTTAAAGCGGGAGGATTTGTCTTATAATCTGAAAGATCATCATTTGAGCATTAAAATCGAAGAATCCCTGATCGCGGATAAAGCCCGCCAGCGAAAGGTGAATAAAAAAATCGAAGCCTTCTTTTCAGAGACCTTTAATACAAAGATCACCTGTGAGATTTTAGCCCCTAATGTGGAGTTTAATCTCGGTGAATATCATCAGACCTTAAAAGTGGAAGAGGAAAGCTTAGCCAAGGAACTGGACGCCCAGGAACCTCCAAAACCCTCGAAAAGTAATGGAGGGGGAGCGAAAACCGGCAGTGTCTCCCGAGGCCCTGCGGGCAAAGGGGGTAATGTGGTTCTTGGAAAATCCATTCCCCTGAATACGGAAATTATTAAGCTTTCCGACTTGGAAGAACATCACGATAAGGTAACCATTGATGTGGAAGTTTTTGATTTTGAATACAAGGAACTTCGAAGCGGAAAAAAGGTTTATATCCTGCAAACCACAGATTACAGCAATTCCATTACCGTAAAATTCTTTGAAGGCAAGAAAATGCCCGTACCTCCCGAAGAGGTCATCAACAAAGGGGATACCTTTTGGATCCGGGGAGACATCGTATTTGATAAATTCTTAAAGGAAAACATATTAATGGCTTGGGATATCAACTCCGTGAAGAAACCGGTCAAAGGGGACGACGCTAAGGAAAAGCGGGTGGAACTCCATTTGCATAGCCAAATGTCCTCCATGGACGGCATGACCAACATTTCCAGAATGATCAAACGGGCCAAGGAATGGGGACACAAAGCCATTGCGGTAACGGACCACGGAGTACTTCAGGCTTTTCCCGAAGCCATGGGCGCCGCTAAAGAGCATGACATCAAAGTGATTTACGGACTGGAAGGCTATGTGGTCAATGACAGTGAGCCCCTGGTCCAGGGCCAGATGAGTCATGGTTTCGACGAGGAGTTTGTGGTCTTAGACTTGGAGACCACGGGACTTTCCAGCAATAATGACGGCATCACGGAGATTGCCGGGGTAAAAATCCGCAAGGGAGAAATTATCGACAGATTTAGCAGTCTGGTCAATCCCGAGAAAAACATCTCGGCGAAGATTACGGAAATTACGGGAATTACCAATGAAATGGTAAGAAATCAGCGGACCATCGATCAGGTACTGCCGGAGTTTATGAGCTTTGTCGAAGGCAGCTGTCTGGTTGCCCACAATGCGGATTTTGACATGGGATTTATTCGGGCGAAGGCCAAAAAGCTGAATATCCCCGTGGAAAACTCTGTTGCCGACACATTGACCCTGTCCCGGGTGCTCCTTAAGGAGTTAAAACGCCATAAGCTCAACCAGGTGGCCAAACATCTGGATGTTCCCTTGGAGAATCATCACCGGGCCCTGGACGATGCGGAAGCTACGGGTAAGATCTTTATCAAACTGATGGATCTTATGAAAGAACAGGGAATTGAGACCCTGGGAGACATTAACGATCATCTTGGAAAAAAAGTGGATTTTAAAAAGAGCCGGTCTTATCACATACTTATTCTGGCGAAAAATCTAATCGGACTTAAAAACCTTTATCAACTGGTGTCCGCATCCCATATCGATTATTTTTATAAAAAACCCAGAATTCCTAAAAGTCTGATCCGTAAACACCGGGAGGGTCTGATTTTAGGCACCGCCTGTGAGGCGGGGGAGCTGTATCAAAGCATCCTCAAAAACGATCCTCCGGAGAAAGTTGCGGGAATTGTAAAGGAATACGACTTTTTAGAGGTACAACCCTTAGAAAACAACCGATTCTTAGTGGACAAAGGTTTTTTGAAGTCCACGGCTGAACTGGAAAATATCAACAAGCGGATCATCGCCCTGGGCGAAAAACATCAAAAACCCGTGGTTGCCACGGGGGACGTGCACTTTTTAAATAAAGAGGACGAGATCTACCGAAGAGTACTGATGACGGGACAGGGATTTGATGATGCGGATAAACAGCCACCCCTTCATTTTAAAACCACGGAGGAAATGCTACGGGACTTTTCCTATCTTTCCGGGGAAAAAGCGAAGGAAATTGTCATTGACAATCCGTCCATGATTGCGGACTCCGTGGAATCCGTCAAACCCATACCCGACGGAACCTTTCCTCCGGAAATTGAAGGCTCCGAGGAAAATTTACGACAGATGTGTCATAACAAAGCCAAGCGGATTTATGGAGATCCCGTGCCGGAGCTTGTGATCAAGCGGCTGGACCAGGAGTTGAATTCCATTATTTCCAACGGTTATGCCGTTTTATATGTAATTTCTCAAAAGCTGGTGACCAAATCCTTGGAAGACGGATATTTAGTAGGATCCCGGGGATCCGTAGGATCCTCCTTTGCCGCCACCATGAGTGATATTACGGAAGTAAACCCCCTGCCGCCCCATTATGTCTGCGGCAGTTGTCAGCACTCGGAGTTTTTCACCGACGGTTCCTACGCCTCGGGCTTCGACCTTCCCGATAAGAAGTGTCCGAAGTGTGAACATGAGCTGACCAAGGAAGGCCATGACATTCCCTTTGAAGTCTTCTTAGGTTTTGAAGGCGATAAAGAGCCGGATATTGACCTGAACTTTGCGGGAGAATACCAAAGTGTGGCTCACCAATACACGGAAGAACTATTCGGTAAGGGCAAAGTTTTCCGGGCGGGAACCATCGGTACCATTGCCGACAAAACCGCCTACGGATTTATTCGTAAATATTTAGATGAAAAGGAAATTATTTCGAACCGTGCGGAAATCAACCGTCTGGTAAGCGGTTGTACCGGGGTAAAGCGAACCTCGGGACAGCATCCCGGGGGAGTTATGATTGTACCGAAAGATAAAGACATTCACGATTTCTGTCCCATACAGTATCCCGCTAATGATTCGAAATCCGGGATTATCACCACTCATTTCGACTACAATGCCATTAGCGGCCGGCTGTTGAAGTTGGATATTCTGGGCCATGACGGGCCCACGGTTATTAAAATGCTGGAGGACTTAACCGGTACCGACGCTTTAAAATGGCCCCTGGATGATGCCCGGGTACTGAGTCTCTTTACCGGAACAAAAGAGCTGGGTGTGGATGCTAAAGAGCTGGGTTGTCCCGTTGGAACCCTGGGGATCCCCGAGTTCGGAACGAAGTTTGTACGGCAAATGCTGATGGATACCAAACCCACCACCTTCGGGGAACTGGTCCGAATCAGTGGACTGTCCCACGGGACCGATGTATGGCTGAATAATGCCCAGGATCTGGTTCGAAATAAAGTGGTGGAACTGAAAGATGTAATCTCCACAAGAGATGATATTATGAACTATTTGATATTGAAAGGGCTGCCTTCCAAGCTTTCCTTTAAGATTATGGAAAAGGTTCGTAAAGGAAAAGGCATTACCGATGAGGAAGAGGCCACCATGGTGGAAAATCAGGTTCCTGACTGGTACATCGATTCCTGTAAAAAGATTAAATACATGTTCCCGAAGGCCCATGCGGCGGCTTACGTAATGATGTCCTTTCGAATTGCCTGCTATAAGGTATATCACCCGGAAGCTTTTTACGCCACCTATTTTACCACAAAAGCCGAGGATTTTGATGCGGGGCTGGTGGTCAAGGGTGTGGCCCCTATGAAGGAACGAATCAAAGCCATTGAAAGTCTTGGCAATGATGCTACCGCCAAGGAGAAAAATCTGCTGACCGTATTGGAAGTATCCCTGGAAATGTACCTAAGAGGGATTGAGCTATTGCCTGTGGATCTTTACAATTCCGATGCGGACCGTTTTCAAATTCTTGAGGGCAAACTCCTGCCTCCCTTAAAATCTTTACAAGGGGTAGGGGAGAACGCGGCGAAAAACATCGTGGCGGGAAGAGCATTAGGAGAGTTTTTATCCATTCAGGATCTGGTTCAAAAGACCAAGGTTTCCAAAACCGTAATCGAGGCCCTAAAGGAAAACCAATGCATACTGGACCTGCCTGAAACCAATCAATTATCCCTCTTTTAACTTGTACAATTAAGGGGATTATGATATACTGATTGTAATCAGAGGACTTTACCGTGGAAGAGTGGGAGCAACATACCCACTCTTTGCTATTTATATAAGCAGATATCCCAAATCTCTGATTTGGCGATAGTCGCTTACATTGTTTGCGGATTGTTCGCAGTAAGCAGATATCCCAAATCTCTGATTTGGCGATAGTCGCTTACATTGTTCCCAGTAAGTAGATAGCCCAAATTTTCAATAAAAAATCAATCATCGGATAAGAAATCGGGAAAAGTAGAGCAAAACAAAGTGAAAAAAGCAAAAATACAAAGGAAAGTATAAAGGAGGCACGAAAATTTGAAAAGAAAAGAAGTGGAAGAGCGGGTGGAATCCTTGGTGCTGTCAGCCGTGGATCAAGCATTCGAATTAGTGGATGTGGAGTACGTGAAAGAGGGACCCCATCGGTACTTACGGATTTATATGGATAAAGAAGGGGGCATTACCTTAGAGGACTGTCAAAAGATCAGTGAGCGCGTCAGCGAGCCACTAGACAAGCAGGATTTCATCGATGAGGCTTATTTTTTAGAGGTTTCCTCTCCCGGGTTGGACCGACCGTTAAAAAAGGAGCAGGATTATCATCGTTTCAACGGAGAAAACATCGAAGTAAAGCTTTATGAAGCCATGGATGGAGAAAAGGTTTATGAAGGGGAATTGGTAGGGTTTGTCGATGACATTGTAGAACTGATGACCGATAAGAACGAAACCGTAAAAATTCCAAAAAGTAAAATTGCAAGTGCGAAGCTGGCAGTAAAATTATAAGGGGGTAGCAGGATGAAGCTGGAATTTATCAATGCCCTTGAAGAAATTCAACGGGAAAAAGGGGTTTCTAAGGAAATTTTATTGGAAGCCATTGAAGCAGCATTAATATCAAGTTATAAAAGAAATTTCGGGTCCTCTCAGAATGTTCGTGTAAACATTGAAGAGGACACGGGAGAAATTCAAGTGTATTCACAGAAAAACGTGGTGGAAGTCGTAGAGGACGAAACCCAGGAAGTTACCTTGGAAGAAGCCAAGGAGAAAAATCCCAATTACGAAATCGGGGATGTCGTGGAAGAGGAAGTAACCCCGAGAAACTTCGGACGAATTGCCGCTCAAACCGCAAAACAGGTAGTGGTACAGCGTATCCGGGAAGCGGAGCGGGGTGTGGTTTACGAAGAGTACGTAAATCGGGCTTCCGATATTATTACCGGTACCATTTCACGGGTATCCAAGGGACTGGTATTTGTAGATCTCGGAAAGACCGAAGGGATTTTGGAGCCCAACGAGCAAGTACCCACCGAGGAATACGTTCACAATCAACGGATCAAAGCTTATATTCTGGAAGTGAAACGAACCACCAAGGGGCCCCAAATTCTTCTTTCCAGAAGTCATCCCGGACTGGTGAAGCGATTATTCGAATTGGAAGTGCCGGAAATCCATGACGGCGTAGTGGAAGTTGTGGGAATTTCCAGAGAAGCAGGCTTTCGTTCGAAGTTGGCGGTAAAATCCTTAGATGAAAACGTAGATCCCGTAGGGGCCTGTGTAGGTCATAAAGGAAGCCGAGTGCAGCGGATTGTGGAAGAACTCAGCGGTGAAAAAATGGACATCATCAAATACAGCGATGATCCCAGAGAGTTTATTACCGCAGCCCTTAGCCCTTCCAAAGTGGTAAAGGTTATGACCAGTGAAAAGGATAAAGCCGCACGGGTTATTGTTCCCGACTATCAACTATCTCTGGCCATCGGTAAAGAAGGACAAAACGCCCGACTTGCGGCAAAACTGACAGGATGGAAAATTGATATAAAGTCTGAAACCCAGCATAAAGAAGCCGGTTCCCCAAACTTTGGACAGGAGGAAACCCTGGAGGTCACTGAAGAATTGGAAGGAACGGAAACTGCCGTAACCGAAGAAAATTTAGTGGATGAAGAAAAACTGGTGGATGAAGAAAACCGGGTTGCCGAAGAGGTGGCAACGGAAGTGGATCTTGAGGATCTACCGGAAGAAACTTCAGATAAAAAAAACAGTGAATCATCGGATCAAAAAACGGATCAGGAAGCGGAGCAAGAAGAAGACCTTAAATAAGAATTAAGAGGTGATTCCATGAAAAGTCGGAAAACTCCCCTTCGAAAATGTATCGGATGCGGAGAATTAAAGGATAAACGGGATCTTATACGGGTGGTTAGAAGCAAAGAAGGAGAAGTTTCCTTAGACACCACAGGAAGAGCCCACGGCAGAGGGGCCTACATTTGTTCAAAGAAAGCCTGCTTAGAGATGGCTATAAAGAACCGGGGACTGAACCGTTCCTTTAAATGTGAAGTGCCTAAAGCCGTATATAATAAACTGTTAGAGGAGATTCCCATCGATGAATCATAATCAAAAGTTATTAGGATTTATAGGTTTGGCCATGCGTGCAGGGAAGGTGGTCTCCGGCGAAGAAGGGGTTCTTGCCGCCATTAAGAGTGAAAAGGCAGCCCTGGTAATCATTGCGGAAGACGCTTCCGAAGGTACGAAAAAGAAATTTACGGATAAAAGCAGTTATCGAGACATACCCTTTCGGATCGCTTTTGATAAGGATGTCCTGGGGAATGCCATCGGAAAAAAAACTAGGGCTGTTATAGGGATTGTAGATCCCAATTTTGCAAAAAAAATGCTGGAGATGATCGATTGCAGTCACTAGCCTAAACTATAGGGGGTGTTTGATTTGTCAAAGGTCAGAGTGTACGAATTAGCAAAAAAGTTGGATATGAGTTCGAAGGAACTGATCACAAAATTAGAAGAGCTTTCCATTGAGGTTAACTCCCACATGAGCAGTTTGGAAGAAGAGGATGTTAACATTATTGAAGAGCTTTTTGCCAAGCCCGAAGAAACATCGAAAAAGGAAGAGACAACAACGGAAAAGCAAAAGGATTCAAAAAAGAAAGCGGAAGAGCCGAAAAAAACCAACAAAAAAGCGAAAAAGAAAAAGCTTTCAAAAAAGGAACAAAAGAAACAGCGATATCAGGACACACAGCAGCAAAATGAAAAGACGGAAGACAAAAGCGAAGGAAAGAATGAGGTGGATGACATAATCGAATTAGAGGAAAAGATCATCGTAAAGGATTTAGCGGAAAAACTGGATAAAAACCCCAATGAAATCATTGGAAAACTGGTACAGCTTGGAATTATGGCGGCAATCAATCAGGAAGTGGATTTTGAAACCGCAGAGTTAATCGCCAGTGAATATGATATAGAAGTGACCAAGAAAGAAAGCGAAGAGGAAGAAGTGGAAGATCCGGAAGAATTTTTGAGTTTTGAACTTGAAGAGGATGATCCAAAGGATCTGGAGTTCCGATCTCCTGTAATCAGTGTAATGGGTCATGTAGACCATGGAAAAACCACGTTACTGGACGCTATTCGAAAGACCAAGCATGTGGACACGGAAGCCGGAGGAATCACCCAGCATATCGGGGCTTCGGAGATTATGATCAATGATCAAAAAATTGTATTTTTAGATACGCCTGGGCATGAGGCCTTTACTTCCATGCGGGCCCGAGGAGCAAAAGCTACGGATATTGCCATATTAGTTGTGGCCGCCGATGACGGAGTAATGCCTCAAACCATTGAAGCCATCAACCATGCAAGAGCTGCAGAGATCCCAATGATCGTTGCAATTAATAAAATTGATAAGCCCGGAGCCAATCCGGACCGGGTAAAGCAGGAACTGACGGAACATAATGTGGTTATTGAAGATTGGGGCGGCGACGTAATTGCTGTTGAAGTATCCGCCATTGAAGGCACCGGCATTGATCAATTGCTGGAAACCATCATTTTGGTTGCGGAAATGGAAGAACTCAAGGCAAATCCCAACAGAAAAGCCTTAGGAATTGTTATTGAGGCCAATCTGGATAAAGGGCGGGGAGCAGTAGCTACCGTGCTTGTGAAAAACGGAACCTTGAATATCGGCGACAACGTGGTTGTAGGCCTGGCTTCAGGAAAAATCCGAGCCATGGTTAACGACTCGGGAAAACGACTGAAAAAAGCGGGTCCAGCCACAGCCGTGGAGGTCACCGGACTCTCGGAAGTACCTAAGGCCGGAGATAAGCTGATCGTTGTAGACGACGAGAAAATGGCTAGAAATATCGCGGCAAAACGACAAAGCAAACTCAAATTAGATAAAGTGAAATCCGATAAGCGGGTATCCTTAGAAGATTTATATGACCGTATGAAAGAAGGAGAACTGAAGGAATTAAACATCATTGTGAAGGCTGATGTTCAAGGTTCTGTAGAGGCCGTACGACAATCCTTAAGCAAACTGTCCAACGAAGAAGTGGTAATTAAACCGATTCACGGTGGAGTAGGCGCCATTACAGAAACCGACGTAATGCTGGCCTCTGCCTCCAATGCCATTATCATCGGATTCAACGTTCGACCCACCTCTTCTGCTACAGCGATTGCCAAGAATGAAGAAGTGGACTTAAGAACCTACCGAATCATTTACAAAGCCATTGAAGATATCGAAGCGGCCATGGAAGGTATGCTGGATCCCGAATTTAAAGAGGTGGACCTTGGGAAAGTGGAAGTACGGGCAACCTTTAAAGTTCCTAATGCGGGAATGGTGGCCGGGTGTTACGTACTGGAAGGTAAAATTACGAGAAACTCTAAAATCCGACTGGTTCGTGACGGAATTGTGATTCACGAGGGAGAAATCGATTCCCTCAGACGATTCAAGGACGAAGCCAAAGAAGTGGTGAAGGGCTATGAGTGCGGGGTAGGCATCGAGAACTTCAACGACGTTAAAGAAGGCGATATTATTGAAGCCTATGAAATCCAGGAAATCCAGCGTAAACTGAAGAAATAAAACCCGGGTCAGAAAATAGCCCTGGATTCTCGAAGTAAAGCGAAAGCCGGAACAGAAAGGAAGATGATGATGGCTTATTCAAGAGAAGAACGACTCAGTGAAGAAATTAAAAAAATTACCAGTAAAATTATTCGGGACGAATTAAACGATCCCCGTATTGCACCGATTACCTCCGTAACGGAAGTGGATGTAACCCGGGATCTTCGATTCGCCACATTGTTTATCAGTGTACTGGGTTCCGAAGAAGATAAAAAAGGCACCATTGAAGCATTAAATCATGCTAAGGGTCTTCTTAGAAAGGAAGTGGGAAAAAGAATCAGTTCCCACTTTACTCCGGAAATTTTAATAAAAATGGACGAATCCATAGAACAAGGAGTTAAGATGCACCAAAAGATCAATGAGGTGCGCCGTAAAGAAGAAGCGCGGAACGCTGAAAATCCGGAAAAACAGAATGAACAGGAAGAATCTTCGGGAGATTCCCATGATCAATAAAATCAAAGGGGAGATTGAAAGGGCAAACAAAATTGCCCTGATCTCCCATAAAAGTCCCGACGGGGACAGTCTGGGTTCCGTAGCGGGACTGGGACAGGCCCTGATGGAAGCCGGAAAAGAAGTCACCCTGTTTACCAACGACAGTATCCCGGGGAAATACGAATTTTTAGCGGAAAACAACCCCTTTGTCCAGTATAAAAAAGGCATGGGTAAAGAAATAGACCTCTTATTTGTATTGGACTGCGGCCAAGCTTCACGACTGGATTACAGTGAAACGGTACTTCAGGAGGCAAAAATTGTGATCAACATCGATCATCATATGAAAAATCCGAATTTCGGCCATATTAACTGGGTGGATACGGAAATTTCCTCCACCTGTGAACTGGTTTTGGAGTTAATCAACAAACTGAAGCTTCCCCTTAATCATGCCGGAGCAACCGCCCTTTATACGGGGATTGTTACGGATACGGGAAGCTTTATGTACGACAACACTGCTCCGAAGACCCTCAGGGCCGCTGCCAATCTCTTGGAGATGGGCGTGGATAAAGACCTGATTTATCGGGAGACGTATCAAAGCCGAAACATTCAGGAGGTAAAACTCCTGGGGGATGTATTAAAGGACCTAACCCTTTTGTTTGACGGACGGGTGTCTTTTACAAGCCTCAGTCAGGAGATGCTAAAAAGTTACGATTTGGATATTCAAGCCATGGACGAACTGATTGACTTTACCCGGGATATTGCCGGGGTGGAGATCTCCATTGTTTTAAAAGAAATGGAAAGCGGCGGTACAAAAATTGGATTTCGATCGAAGAGTGACCGACGGGTAGACAGCCTGGCCCGTTCCTTTGGTGGGGGCGGCCATGAAAAAGCTGCGGGAGCCACGGTGAAAACCGATTTGACGGAAACCAGGGAGCAGCTCATAAAAGCATTGGAAGAGCTGTTTCACTAAACTTATTTTGCGAGGAGGAAGCCCTATGAATGGGATCCTGAATATTATTAAGCCCATTGGGATGACCTCCCACGATGTGGTCTATAAGGTTCGAAAAAAATTAGGCATTAAAAAAGTAGGGCATACGGGGACATTGGATCCCAATGCTTCGGGAGTCCTGCCTATTTGCATCGGCCAGGGAACAAAAATATCCCAATTTCTGCTGGAAAAGGAAAAAGCATACCGCACCACTTGTCGTCTGGGGATCGTCACCGATACTCAGGACCTTGACGGCAAGGTGCTTGAAGAGAAACCGGTATCGATCTCCACCGAAGAGATTGAAAAGGCTCTTTTGCATTTTCAGCCGGGATACGACCAACTGCCTCCCATGTATTCCGCCTTAAAGGTGGATGGGAGAAAGCTTTACGAATATGCCCGGGAAGGGATTGAAGTGCACCGGGATAAGCGCCGGGTGGAACTTACCACCCTTAGACTGATCGATCACCGGGATGAGGAATTTTCCCTGGATGTGGTTTGTTCCAAGGGGACCTATATCCGAACCCTTTGCCATGATATTGGGGAGAAACTCGGTGTGGGAGGGACCATGGCCGCCCTGGAGCGGACCTTGGCGGGACCCTTTACCATCAAGGAGGGAACTCATCTAGAGGACTTATTGCAACTGGAACAAAGGGAAATCGAAGAGCGGTTGTTTCCGGTGGATTATCCCCTGGGACATTACCCGAAGTACCAGGTAAGAGAAGAACAGGAAAAACAGGCCTTAAACGGAAACAAGATTCCTTTAAGTGCCGAGGAGATTCCACTTTTTAAGGACCGGGAAAAAGAGCAGCAGTACCGCATCTATATTAAAGAGCGTTTTATCGGCATCGGTGAGATAATAACCGAAGAAAACAGAGAAAAAATGAAATTCGTCAAGGTCATTCTATAGAGATAAAAACCGTAGTGAAAAAACGAGGGATAACCATGAATATACTAAAACTAGATAAATCCTATCAATCCCCGTCCGCCCGGGGAGTAGCTCTTGGGAATTTTGACGGGGTACACCTGGGACACCAGGAGCTGTTAAAACTGGTGAGGAAAGAGTCCCAAAGGCGAAATCTTTGCCCCAGTGTGTACACTTTTTTGAATCATCCCCGAAAGCATCAAGGGGAAACCACCTTAAAGGAAATTACCAGCCTTCAGAAAAAGGCGGAGCTGTTCGCCGACCAAGGGATAAAAGAACTGATTCTTAGCCCTTTTAATAACGAGATTAAAAATATGGAACCCCGGGACTTTGTCCAGAAAATCCTAGTCGATCAGCTAAAAAGCAAGCTCATTGTTGTAGGCTTTGATTACCGTTTCGGGAAAAAAGCCAGTGCTAATCCCACGTTGCTGAAGGAATTGGGAAAGGAAATGGGTTTTGAGTTGAAAATCATCGAACCCTACAATTTCGGAGGGGAAAAAATCAGCAGTTCGAAAATTCGCGGGCTGATAGAAGCGGGAGAAGTTGGCGTTATGAAAAAATATCTGGGAAGGTACTACGCCATTCGGGGCCCTGTGATCCGTGGAAAGGGTCTTGGAACCAACATCGGTTTTCCTACGGCCAACATTAAAATCGACAGCAATCAGATTTTGCCGAAAAGCGGGGTATACGCCACTTATTCCAAGGTGGATGAGAAAATCTACCGAAGCGTGACCTCTGTAGGGCATCAACCGAAGTTTAATGACCGGTCTGCGGAAGTGGAGTCCTTTTTTATGGATTTTAAAGGAAATCTATACTCCCGTTCCGTAGAGACGATTTTTGTAAAGTTTCTTCGGGGTCAGATTTCCTTTGAGGGTCCCGAGGCTCTCAGCTGGCAGATTGAAAAAGATGCAAAAGAAGCGAAACTCCATTTACATTCCGATACTGATATGATAAACTATTAATGTGTCAAAACAACCCGTTCTCGGTAACTCGACAACTCCGGCGATTACTTAGATTGGGGGGTACAAAAAACAAGGAGGTGCAACATGAATAAAGACCAAAAGAACAACATCATTGACAGCTATAAGGTACACGAAAGTGACACCGGTTCTTCAGAGGTGCAAATCGCTCTTCTAACGGAAAGAATCAACCACTTAAACGAACACCTTAAGATCCACAAAAAAGACCATCACTCAAGACGAGGTCTGTTAAAAATGGTAGGTAAAAGAAGAAACCTTCTAAACTACTTAAGAAAGCAAGATATCGAGAAATACCGAGATATCCTACAAAAACTGAACTTAAGAAAATAATAAAAGAGCGGGTGGCCACCCGCTCTATTATTGAATGTGGGCAAGTTTTTTTGAGAATCTGATTGAAAACCGTGATGAAGTTTTTCGAAAATTAGTGATGAAGTTTTTTAAACAATGAAAATGTCTATAATTTATATCCGATGTTCTCATGAAATAGAACGAAAGTCTTAAAAAAAAAGAATATTCGTGATATAATCATTAATAGAGTGTAACTGAAGTGAGAAGAGAAGAAGAGAAGAAGAGAAGAAGAGAAGAGAAGAGAGAGGAGCACGATTAACGTATGGAAATATTTGAAATGGAACTTGGAGGGAAACCCCTAATTATTGAAACCGGAAGAATTGCCCAGTTAGCCAACGGATCCTGTTTAGTAAAATATGGAGAAACCGCAGTGCTGGTAACGGCAACAGCTTCAAAAGAACCTCGAGAGGGAATGGACTTTTTTCCCTTAAGTGTGGACTATGAAGAGCGTATGTATGCCGTTGGGAAAATCCCCGGAGGATTTATTAAAAGAGAGGGTAGACCTACGGAAAATGCGATTTTAACCTGTCGTTTAATTGACCGTCCTATTCGACCCTTATTCCCTGATGGTTACAGAAACAGTGTGCAAATCGTGGCAACGGCCATGTCCGTAGACCAGGAATGCTCACCGGAAATCGCAGCGATGATCGGTACATCGGTGGCATTATCGATTTCCGATATTCCTTTTGATGGTCCCATCGGAGGCGTGAAACTTGGTATGATCGACGGAGAATTCAAGGTAAACCCCAGTGAAATTGAGTTGGAAGACAGCTTAATCGACCTTACGGTGGCAGGAACCAAAGACGCCGTATTAATGCTGGAAGCGGGAGCCAATGAAGCTACTGAGGATATCATGCTGGATGCCATTCTTTATGCCCACGAAGAGATCAAAAAAATCGTGACCTTTATTGAGGGAATCGTTGAAAAGGTCAACAAGCCAAAAATGGAAGCGAAAGTTCCCCAAATTGACGAAGAACTTCGTCGTGCTGTGGAGGATTTTGGCGGAGAAATGATTAAAAGTGCGATCAAAACCTTTGATAAGCAGGAACGAATGGATAAAATCAGTGAAGCGAAGAGTGAAATCATCGCTCATTTTGAAGAACAATACCAAGAGGATGAAAATCTTGCTAAGATTAAAAAAGATGTTAGCGGGATCTGCAAAGAAATCGAAAAGCATCACTTAAGACAAATGATTGTTCATGAAAATAATCGGCCCGACGACCGAAAAACCGATGAAATCCGACCAATCACTTCTGATGTAGGTGTTCTTCCGAAAACCCATGGTTCCGGACTATTTACAAGAGGCCAAACCCAGGTACTTACCGTTGCCACCCTTGGTGCCGTAGGTGAAGTACAAACGATCGATGGACTTGGTTTGGAAGAGTCCCGACGATATATGCACCATTATAATTTCCCGCCATACAGTGTGGGTGAGACCGGATTCATGCGAGGACCCGGACGACGGGAAATTGGTCACGGTGCCTTGGCAAGTAGAGCACTTGAGCCTATGCTTCCTTCCAAAGAGGAATTCCCCTACACCCTACGATTGGTATCGGAAGTTGTTGCCTCCAACGGTTCCACTTCTCAGGCCAGTGTTTGCGGAAGTACCCTGTCCTTACTGGACGCCGGTGTACCGCTGAAGAAAATGGTTGCGGGAATTGCCATGGGAGCCATGCGTGAAGACGATAAAATTGCCATACTTTCAGACATTCAAGGAATGGAAGACTTCCTTGGAGACATGGACTTTAAAGTTGCAGGAACCGACGACGGTATCACCGCTATGCAAATGGACATGAAAATTGCGGGCATCAGCAAAGAGGTTCTGCAGGAAGCGCTAGAGCAGGCAAGGATCGGTCGGCTGCACATCTTAGGTGAAATGCGTAAAGTAATTTCTGAGCCTCGACCGGAATTATCTCCCTATGCTCCAAGAATTCTACAAATGAAGATTCATCCCGATAAAATCCGAGAGGTCATCGGAGCCGGTGGTAAAGTGATCAACAAGATCATTGACGATACCGGGGTAAAGATTGACATCGAAGATGACGGAAGCATTTTCATTGCTGCGGAAGACGGAGAATCCGGAAAGGAAGCCATGAGAATTATCGAAAACATTGTAAGGGATCCGGAAGTCGGAGAGACTTATACGGGCAAAGTCGTGAAAATCATGAACTTCGGTGCCTTTATGGAAATTCTCCCCGGTAAAGAAGGACTCCTGCACGTTTCCAACATTGCCCATGAACGGGTAAACAAAGTGGAAGATGTGTTAAAGGAAGGCCAGGAGATGGAAGTAAAAGTTATCGAAATTGATAAAGGCGGAAAAGTAAGTTTATCTCGAAAAGCTCTGCTGAAAAAGGACGATAAATTTAAAAAATAGTTATAACTAAAGCACACAAGAATAAAGCATAAACCCTGTGGTTTATGTTTTTTTCTCGTACATAGCCGAAGACTAGGATGAGGTGAAGAAAATGGCGGGTAAAAAGAAAAAACGGAAAAGTTCATCGAAAAACAGTTACTTTAATGAAATACTGGGCATTGGTTTTATCGCAGCAGGCCTTTTGCTGCTGGTGGCAATTATGGACCTAGGAGGGGGAGCCATCGGAGATGGGATTAATTATTTCTTCCGGGGACTCTTAGGAGGGACCGCCAGGATCCTGCCCTTTGTTTTTATAGCCCTGGGGATTATCTCCATCGGGAAAGAGGAAGCGTTAAAGGAACGGCGAAACCTGTGGTTTTTCGGGCTGCTTCTGGTAGGCATACTGATTTTCAGTTCCTTAATGGCTAGGAGCCTACTCGTGGATTATCATCTGCAGTATCCCGACCATGGCACCTTACAACGTTTTGGAAATTATTTTGTTCTCGGAGCCGAAGGGGAGGGCAGCGGCTTTATCGGTATGACACTGACTTACTTTATTGTAAGCCTCTTTGGCATTTGGGGCAGTTTTATCATTACCCTGAGTGCGCTGTTGATCGGTTTTATTATCTATACGAAGATTTCCATCTATCAAAACTTGAAAAAATGGTTTGAAGGGATTCATAAATTTTTCAAAGAACAGCTTAAGGTATGGAAGGCCCGTTCCAAAAATCGAAAGCTTTTGAAAGCGGAGAAGAAACGAAAAACCATGGCCATTAAGGCCCAGGCAAAAAGAACCGAGGCGGAAACTTCCTCAAAGGAATCCTCAAAAGTCGGAGACTTCAGCGAAGACCAAGAGGGTGGGAGATGGTCCGATGAAAAGGAAGCGCCGGCTTTCAGCAAAAACTCGGATCCAAATGGTAATAACGGTCAATATGGCGAGAACGGTCAATATGGAGACCGGGGTCAAAATTCGGATACCGGTGAAAGTCCGGTGCAAAAAGGCCTGCCGCCCGAAGCCTTCAGCCCCGAGTATTATCAGCCCCGGGATAAAAACGCCCCTAAGGGATATCCCGAAGGTGTTCAAGGATCCAAAAGAGAAGATCCTCTTACCGATGGCAGCCAAGGGCCCTTGCCGGGACAACTGTCCATCGATCCGGATAACCCTGTAAATACTCAGGAAAAAGTGGGGATGGACGAATTTGAAAACATCGCCTTTACCCCGGAGACGAAGCCTTACCAATTTCCCGGAACGGATCTACTGGTTCGACGGGCCAAACCCGAAGGCAATTCCGATCGGAAATATATGCATAAAAAAGCCCGGATATTGGAAGAGACCTTAAAAAACTTCGGGGTCAGTGCCAAAGTCGTACATTTTAGCAAAGGACCCTCTATAACCCGGTATGAACTGCAGCCGGAGACCGGGGTCAAAGTATCCAAGGTCGTAAATTTAAGCGATGATATCGCTCTTAATATGGCGGCCTCCGCCATTCGAATCGAAGCGCCGATCCCGGGAAAAGCCGCCATCGGCATTGAAATTCCCAATGAGGAAACCTCCATGGTGGACCTTCGGGAACTGCTGGAATCCGATGCCTTTCGAAAGGGAAAGGAAAAAATCCCCTTTGCCCTGGGCAAAAACGTTTCGGGAGAGCCTGTGATGGGAGACATTTCAAAAATGCCTCATCTGCTGATCGCAGGAGCCACGGGTTCCGGAAAAAGTGTCTGTATCAATACGTTGATTTTAAGTATTCTTTACGGGGCGAAGCCCGATGAAGTAAAGTTGATCTTAGTGGACCCGAAGGTGGTGGAACTGAATCAATACAACGGCATTCCCCATCTGTTGATTCCCGTAGTTACGGACCCTAAAAAGGCCACTACGGCCCTTAGCTGGGCAGTGGATGAAATGACCAAGCGTTATGAACAGTTTGCGGAAAACGGCGTGAAGGATATTGCCGGTTACAACGAAAAATTCTCCGGGGAAAAACTGCCCTATATCGTGATCATCATTGATGAGTTGGCGGATTTAATGCTGGTGGCCCCGGGAGAGGTGGAGGATAAAATCTGTCGGATCGCCCAGATGGCCAGAGCCGCGGGGATCCATTTAATTATTGCCACCCAGCGGCCCTCGGTCAATGTAATTACCGGGGTGATTAAAGCCAATATTCCCTCGAGAATTGCTTTTTCCGTAGCTTCCCAAGTGGACTCCAGAACCATTATCGACACCGGAGGGGCGGAAAAACTTCTGGGAAAAGGGGATATGCTCTTTCAGCCCATCGGCGCCAACAAACCCCAACGACTGCAAGGCTCCTTCGTAGAGGAAAATGAAGTGGAAAAAGTGGTTTCCTTTTTAAAGGGAAAAACCGATGAAGAACCGGAATACCAGCTTTCTTTGCTGGAAGAAATCGAAGTGGAGGAAAAGCCCAAGGAGGAACCGGAAGACTCCATTTATGATGAGGCCCGGGATTTGGTCATCGAGCGGGAACAGGCCTCGGTTTCCATGCTGCAGCGGAAATTCAAAATCGGCTATAATCGTGCCGCCCGACTGATCGATTCCTTGGAAGAAAGCGGTGTGGTGGGTCCTCATGAGGGATCCAAACCCCGACGGGTCCTCGTCTCCAAAGAAGCGGAGCAACTGCAGGAGGACGCCCGGAGGGAAGGGGAAACAAATTCCCCGGAAGAGGAAGTGGAGGAACAGGATTAATTTCATTCTTTTTATCACAAATGAATTAAAATATGATAAACTGAAGTCTAGTTACGGATACGAAGGATTATAAGCGTATAGATATAGATAGGAGCGAAAGAATAAAGACATTATGAAACAGAGGAAAGGAAGTAGATGAAATGGCTTTAAAGGTTTATATAGAATCCCTGGGTTGTTCGAAAAACTTAATTGATTCGGAGTTGATGTTGGGAATTTTAAAGAAAAACGGTTATGAGATTACAACGGATCAACATCTGGCCCATGCCATCGTGGTGAACACCTGCGGATTCATTGAAGCCGCCAAGGAAGAGTCCATTAACCAAATTCTGAAAATGGGGGAGTTAAAAAGCAACAATTTAAAAACCCTGATTGTGGCCGGCTGTCTTGGAGAGCGTTACGCCCAGGATTTATTGGAAGAACTTCCCGAAGTTAATGCCATCGTAGGAACCGGGGATTATGAAAGCATTGTAAAGGTAATGAATGAAACCCTGGAAGGGAAACGACTGCATTATGTGGGCAACGTAGATAAGATCTTTGATGAGGATCATAAGAGGGTATTAACCCCCCCCGCCCATACGGCGTATTTGAAAATCTCCGACGGCTGTGACAACCTTTGCACCTACTGCATAATTCCGAAACTCCGGGGAAAATACCGAAGCCGGAAGATGGAGAATGTATTGGAAGAAGCCAAGGATTTAGCCGAACAAGGGGTAAAGGAAGTGATTCTGATTGCCCAGGACACCACCCGGTACGGCATCGATTTATACGATGAGTTCCGTCTGCCGAAGCTTCTGGATGAACTCCAAAAGATTGAAGGTATTCAATGGATTCGCATGCTCTATTCCTATCCCGAGATGATTACCGAAGAGTTGATCGAAAGTATGAAAAACAATTCCAAGGTCTGTAAATATTTGGATATTCCGGTGCAGCATGCCAGTGATACGGTGCTGAAGCGAATGAACCGAAGAACCAGTAATCAGCAGTTAAGGGAGTTGATTCAAAACTTACGGAAAGCCATTCCGGATATTGTGCTTCGAACCTCATTGATCGTCGGTTTTCCCGGGGAAACCGAAGAGGATTTTGAAATGTTAACGGATTTTGTGAAAACTCAAAAATTTGACCGATTAGGAGCCTTTACCTATTCCCTGGAAGAGGATACCCCGGCCTTCAACTTGCCGGACCAGCTCAGTGAAGATTTGAAAGAACAGCGCCAAAGGAAGATCATGGAACTGCAGCAGGCTATTTCCCTGGAAAAAAACCGGGAAAAAATCGGTAGGGAAATGGAAGTGCTGATAGAAGAAGATTTAGAACCGGGTGAATACCTTGGAAGAAGTCAAGGGGATGCACCGGAAATTGATGGCGGAGTATACGTTACCTGCAAAAAAACCCATAAGCCGGGAGACATTGTGATGGTACGAGTTACCGGTGCAATGGAATATGATTTGATGGGAGAGTGCGTCGATGAAGATGAACTTAGCGAATAAACTGACAATACTTCGAATATTTATGGTACCGGTTTTTATGGTGTTTTTGCTGCATCAAATTCCCTATGGGGATTACATCGCTGCCTTTGTATTCATTCTTGCCGCCATTACCGATTCCCTGGACGGATATATTGCCAGAAGTCGTAATCAGATTACCAATTTCGGGAAGTTCATGGATCCTTTGGCGGATAAGCTGCTGGTTTCCGCAGCGTTGATATCACTATCCTCCATGGGCGAAATCTCCGCCTGGGTTGTGGTGATTATTATTGCCCGGGAGTTTACCATCAGCGTGCTTCGGGCCGTGGCTGCAGCGGAAGGCCTTGTGATTGCCGCCAGTGTTTGGGGAAAAGTGAAGACCATTTCCCAGATCGTGGCCATATCCCTGATTCTGCTGGATAATTTCCCTTTCCGATATATTAACGTTCCCATGGACACCATAGTTCTTTGGATTGCCGTTATTTTCACCGTGATTTCCGGAGTGGATTATATCCGGAAGAATAAAAAAATTATCGACAGTTAAAAAACCTTTGATTTTTCCTTCGGACTACAGTATAATGAAATTAGAACATTCGTTCGAGAAAAAACAAATGAAAGGGTGTGACCAGTTTAACTGGACTTATGGAAAAGAAAAAAGCACTAGAAATGGCCATTGGTCAAATTGAAAAGCAGTTTGGTAAGGGTTCCATCATGCAACTGGGCGGTGACGCAATACGAAATATTGATGTCATTCCCACCGGCTCCATCGGATTGGATGTGGCCTTAGGAGTAGGGGGCGTACCCCGGGGAAGAATTATCGAAATTTACGGACCGGAATCCTCTGGTAAAACCACCATGACCCTACATATGATTGCGGAAGCGCAAAAAAATGGAGGGACCGCCGCATTCATCGATGCGGAGCATGCCTTGGATCCGGCCTATGCCCGGAACCTGGGAGTAAAAGTGGATGAACTGATTGTCTCTCAACCGGATACGGGGGAGCAGGCCTTAGAAATCGCGGAAGCCCTGGTAAGAAGCGGCGCCGTGGATATCATTACCGTAGACTCCGTGGCGGCCCTTGTGCCCAAGGCGGAAATTGAAGGAGAGATGGGGGATTCCCACGTGGGACTCCAGGCAAGACTCATGTCCCAGGCCCTTCGTAAACTTTCCGGTTCCATCAGCAAGTCCCATACCACCGTAATTTTCATTAATCAGCTGCGGGAAAAAATCGGTGTGATGTTTGGAAACCCTGAAACCACTTCGGGAGGCCGGGCACTGAAGTTTTATGCCTCGGTTCGGATGGATATTCGAAAAATCGATATCATCAAGCAGGGCAATGACATTCTGGGAAATCGTACCCGGGTAAAAATTGTCAAAAACAAAGTGGCTCCACCCTTTAAAAAGGCGGAGTTTGATATTATGTACGGTAAAGGGATCTCCGCCTCCGGAGATATTTTAGACCTTGCCAGCGAGCTGGATATTGTGGATAAAGCCGGTGCCTGGTACAGCTATGAAGGTACCCGCCTGGGTCAGGGACGGGAAAATTCCAAAACCTATCTTGAGGAAAATACGGACCTGCTAAAGGAACTGGAGCGAAAAATCCGAGTCCATCATAACCTGATCGAAGATGATACCCCGGTTGTGAAGGATGCTGCAAAGGAACCCAAAGTCGATAAAACCGATAAAACCGAGAAAAAAGGGAAAAAAGCTGAATAAATAAATATTTTTCCGATTATTGGGAAAATACCGGTTTTCAAAAGCCGACAAAACGAAGCTCCGGGAGACAACTCCCGGGGCTTTTTCCGGTTTCAAGGGGCTTTTTTGATCTTTGTGGGAGCGGTTTCGATCTTTTCCGGCTTTTCCTTATCCTTCCAAGCCTAGGCAATGATTCCTTGACACTCATTGGAAAAAAGGATAAAATGAAAAGGTGTAATATTGTAATAATCCTAACTAAAAAATGTGTAATAAGGATTGAAAAAAAATTAAATAAAGGAGGGGTCCAATATCGAACCAACTATGATACTATGGCTAATCGCAGCTGCAATTGTAGGATGCCTTGCTGGATATTTTATTCGCAAAAATATTGCAGAGGGAAAAATAAATAACGCAGAACAGTTAGCTGTAAAAATTGAAAAAGAAGCAATTAAGGATGCGGAAACGCAAAAAAAAGAATTACTGCTGGAAGCAAAAGAAGAAGTACATCGATTGCGAAACGATTTTGAAAAGGAAAGTCGGGACAGAAGAAACGAACAGCAAAAGATCGAAAAACGATTACTTCAAAAAGAAGAAAGCTTGGACCGTAAATCAGAGGCAATAGAAGCCAAAGAAAACAAGTACAACCAGAAACTGAAAGCTATTGAGGACAGAGAGGGGAAAATTGAGAGCTTAATTCAAGAACAAAAGATCAAGCTCGAAGAAGTCTCCGGTCTTACTCAAGAGGAAGCCAAGCGGATTTTAATGAATGACGTGGAAAAGGAAGCGAAGCACGAGGCTGCGATGATGATAAAAGAAATCGAAAGCCAGGCCAGGGAAGATGCGGACAAGAAAGCCCGGGAAATCATTGCTTACTCTATTCAAAAATGTGCGGCGGACCATGTGGCGGAAACCACGGTTACCGTTGTGGAATTGCCTAATGATGAAATGAAAGGTCGAATTATCGGTCGGGAAGGTCGAAATATTCGAACCTTAGAAACCTTAACCGGTATTGATCTGATTATTGATGATACTCCTGAAGCCGTTATTTTATCAGGATTTGACCCCATCAGAAGAGAAGTTGCACGAATCGCCCTGGAGCGATTGATTGTGGATGGAAGAATTCATCCCGCCAGAATCGAAGAAATGGTTGAAAAAGCCAAAAAAGATGTGGAAGAAATGATTAAGGAAACCGGAGAACAGGCAACCTTTGACACCGGAGTATACGGACTGCATCCTGAACTTATGAGACTGCTTGGACGACTGAAGTATCGAACAAGTTACGGACAAAACGTATTAAAACATGCCATTGAAGTATCCCATTTAGCAGGAATTATGGCGACGGAACTGGGACAGGATCCGAAAGTTGCTAAAAGAGCAGGACTCCTGCATGATATCGGAAAAGCTGTGGACCATGAAGTGGAAGGTCCCCATGTGGAAATCGGTATGAATTTACTGAAAAAGTACAAAGAATCCAAAGCCGTCATCCATGCGATGAGTACCCATCATGGAGACTATGAACCGGAAAGTCTGGAAGCAATTTTAATTACCGCTGCCGATGCAGTATCCGCTGCAAGACCGGGAGCAAGAAGAGAAACCCTGGAGTCCTATATTAAACGACTGGAAAAACTCGAAGAAATTGCCAACAAACATGAAGGTGTGGAAAAGTCCTTTGCCATTCAGGCGGGACGGGAGATTCGAATTATTATTAAACCGGAAAATTACAATGACGAGCAAATGGTTGTACTTGCCCGGGATATTTCGAAAAACATTGAATCGGAACTGGAGTATCCGGGTCAGATTAAAGTCAATGTGATTCGAGAAACAAGAGCCATTGAATACGCAAAATAGAAGGGATTAGGGATAAAAACCGACCCTTAATATTGATAAAATCAGTAACCGGGAGGATGTGAAAACATCCTCTTTTTTAATGTTGACAAAAAGACTCGGGTATACTATAATGAGCTTATTGAATTCCAAGTATTTTAGTCGGAAATATTCTGACGATTTGATAAGGAGGGTTGATATGAAGTTTTCAACAAAGGGCCGATACGGACTAAAGGCCATGTTCGATTTGGCCGTGAATTACGGAGAGGGCCCGATTACTTTGAAAAACATCGCCCACCGACAAGACATCTCGGAGCACTATTTAGAACAGTTGATTGCCACGCTGAGACGGGCAAAACTGGTAAAAAGTGTACGGGGCGCCCAAGGCGGATATATGTTAAACCATCCCCCGGAAGAGATTACCGTAGGGGATATTATACGGTCTTTGGAAGGTCCCGTGGGACCGGCGGATTGTGTAATGGATCCGGAAGCCGATGAATGCAGCAACCAGGAATCCTGTGTAACCCGACTGGTCTGGGCAAGAATTCAGGAAAGTGTGAACGATGTAATCGATACCACAACCTTAGCTGACATGTTAGAGGATCAGGAAAGAATAAACAATAAGAAAAATTATATGTTTTATATATAAGAAAAGGGGTGTAATGATGAAAAAACGAGTATATATGGACTATTCAGCTACCACACCGATGAGAGAAGAAGTCCTTGAAGAAATGATGCAATTTATGAAAACCGAATATGGAAATCCTTCCAGTCTTCACAGTTATGGAAGAGCGAGCAAGAACGCCGTGGATACCGCCCGGGACCGGGTTGCCCAAACCATTAATGCCAAGTCACGGGAGATATATTTTACCGGTGGAGGTTCGGAAGCGGACAACTGGGCAATTATCGGATATGCCTTTGCCAACAGAAACAAAGGAAATCATATCATCACCACAAAGGTGGAACACCATGCGGTACTCCACACCGTGGAATATTTGGTAAAAGAGCATGGATTTAGTGCAACTTATCTGGATGTGGACGCCGACGGGTTAATCGATTTAAAAGACTTAAAGGCCGCCATCACCGATGAGACCATTTTAATTACCGTAATGTTTGCCAACAATGAAATCGGAACCATCCAACCTATTAAAGAAATCGGCGCGATGGCCAAGGAAAAGAAGGTCGCCTTTCACACCGACGGTGTACAGGCCCTTGGCAATATCAAACTCGATGTGGATGAGTTAAATATCGATATGATGAGTATGTCCGCCCATAAACTTCACGGACCCAAGGGCATCGGAGCCCTATACATCCGACCGGGTATTAAAATTCACAACTTGATTCACGGCGGCGCTCAGGAGCGTAATAAACGGGCGGGGACGGAAAACGTACCGGGTATCGTAGGCTTCGGGAAAGCCGCAGAGCTTGCCCATGAAAACCTGAGAGAGCGGATTCAGGAAAAAACCCGGCTTCGGGATAAATTGATTGACGGGATTTTAGAAAACATTCCCTATACCTTATTAAACGGTCATAGAACCCAAAGACTGCCCAACAATACCAATATTTCCTTCCGATATATTGAAGGGGAATCCTTGCTGCTAAGTCTGGATATGGTAGGCATTGCGGCCTCCAGTGGTTCCGCCTGCACTTCGGGATCCTTGGATCCGTCCCATGTATTGCTATCCCTCGGACTTACCCATGAGGTGGCCCACGGATCTCTCAGACTGACCATCGGAGCCTATAACACCGAAGAGGAAGTGGATTACGTATTAGAGCAGTTACCTCCCATTGTGGAGAGACTGCGGCAGATGTCCCCGCTATATGAAGAAATCCAAGGAGGTAATCAATAATGTATACGGAAATTGTAATGGAGCACTTTACCAACCCCAGAAATGTAGGAGAGATTAAAGACGCCGACGGCGTAGGCCAGGTAGGAAACCCGAAATGCGGCGATATCATGAAGATGTATTTTAAAATTGATGAGAATGAAGTGATCACCGATGTGAAATTTAAGACCTTCGGCTGCGGTTCCGCCATTGCCAGCTCCTCTATTGCCACGGAACTGATCAAGGGGAAAACCGTAAAGGAAGCCCTAAACGTAAGCAATAAAAAAGTGGTTGAAGAACTGGGAGGCCTGCCTTCTGCAAAAATCCACTGTTCCGTACTCGCGGAGCAGGCGATCAAATCCGCAATATATGATTATGCAGCAAAGCATGACAAGCATTATGAAGAATTGGAGGGCTTTGATCCGAAAGCCGCCCAAGAGGACGACCACCACTAGAGAAATAATAAACTGAATTGGATAACAAACCAAAGAAAATACAGTGATTAACTGTGTTTTCTTTTATTTTATAGATTTATTTTCTAATTTTTGCTAAAATGAAAGATGAAGGAAAAGATTCTGACAATCCCGGGAAAAGGATTTTTGGAATAAAGGAGGGGATTTTCTTGTGGCCAGCATCATGGTTTAGGTTTGGAACCCCATTACTGAACGCAGGGAATAATGAAGTATCCCGGTTAGCGGAAAGAGGCTATATCATGAATTTTTTATTCTTCCTGATATTGCTGGGCGTTTTATTGCTCATCGGCTTTGGAATTTATTATTTAATACATATCGGCAATAATTTTTTATATCGGGACCGGCGGATTTTTATCGGGAAAAAACAGATTTTTTATTTTATCCTGTTCTTTTTCGTTGTACTGATTCTGATCGGTCTTTATACCATTCAAGGATTTTTACTCCAATTAGTGGCGCCCTTTTTGGCGGCCTTTGCCATTGCCTATATTCTAAATCCTGCGGTAACCTTTATGGATAAAAAGGGGATTCGAAGACCCTATGGTATCCTTCTGATTTATGCAGGGATTTTAGTGGTGCTCGGGCTGCTGTCCTTAAGCTTTTTCCCCAGAATCACCGGAGAAATGAGGCGTTTGATGGAGGTATTTCCCCAGTATGTGGAAAATGCCTATGAAGGCTTTCAAGCCTTCTACGAAAGAAACTTTCATCGAATCGGATTCTTACCGGAAAACCTGGAAAATCTGGGAGAGATGCTGGATTTGGACATGGACCGGTTTCAAGATATGTTTATGGGCGCTTTCACCTCCATTACCCAGACCTTTCGGGGCTTTTTTATCCGGGTAATCAATGTGATACTAACCCCGATCATCACCTTTTACTTTTTAAAGGACCGGGAAAAATTCAAGCATAATATTTTAATGGTGATCCCTGAGCGGGTTCGCCAGCAGGCCCTGCTGATCGGCTATGATATGAACACGGCTCTGGGAGGTTTTGTACGGGGCCAGCTGCTGGTGGCCCTGTTTGTGGGAACCCTGACGACGATTTCCCTACTGATTCTTCGAGTGGAATTCGCGGTGTTGGTGGGTATGATTGCAGGGATATTCAATATTATTCCCTACCTGGGACCTTTTATCGGAATTATTCCCGCCGTATTCTTTGCCCTGCTGGACGGCCCGGTTAAAGCTCTTTGGGTCATCTTAGTTTTTACCGTCATTCAGCAGATTGAAAGCGGTATCGTCACCCCCAGAGTAGTAGGAAAGCGGGTGGGTTTTCATCCCGTATTTGTGATGCTTTCCCTGATGATCGGCGGCCGGGTGTTCGGAATTCTCGGAATGCTCATTGCCGTACCCACCGCAGTAACCATCCACATTTTAGGAAAACACTTTATCGCCTTGGTTAAACGGATCTAACGTGATATAATTTTTAAAAGTACTATTGATATAAAAGAGGAGGAACATCAATGAAAGCAATGGGAGCAAACGAAATTCGAAGAGCCTTTTTAAAGTTTTTTGAAGAAAAGGATCACTACATCCAAAAAAGTTACCCTCTGGTACCCCGGGAGGATAAAAGTTTACTGTTGATCAATGCGGGAATGGCCCCTTTAAAACCTTATTTTTCAGGTACCAAGGAGCCGCCGAAAAACCGTATGGCCACCTGTCAAAAGTGCATTCGTACCGATGATATTGAAAACGTTGGACGAACCGCCCGCCACGCCACGTTTTTCGAAATGCTTGGAAACTTTTCCTTTGGAGATTACTTTAAAAAAGAAGCCATTGAATGGGCCTGGGAATTTGTCTTAAAGGATTTAGAGATGCCGAGAGAAAATATCTGGGCCTCCATTTACGAAGAGGACGACGAAGCCTTTGACCTGTGGCATGAGCATATCGGTCTGGAAAAAGAGCGAATCGTACGGCTGGGTAAGGAAGACAACTTCTGGGAAATCGGAACCGGCCCCTGTGGTCCCTGCTCCGAGCTTTATTATGACCGGGGCCCCGCCTACGGCTGTGAGGATCCCGATTGTAAACCGGGCTGCGACTGTGACCGCTTTGTGGAATTCTGGAACCTGGTATTTACTCAGTTTAATAAAGACGAAGAAGGCAATTATACAAAGCTGCCAAGTCCCAATATTGACACGGGCATGGGCCTTGAGCGGGTAGCTGCCATTATGCAGGACGTAAACTCCATTTATGAAATTGATATAGCCAAAAAGATCTATGACCGTGTGGTAACCATGAAAAATTCTCCGGAAAAGGCCGAGGAAAATACTTCCATTAAAGTGATTACCGACCATATCAAGGCCGTAACCTTTATGATCGGTGACGGAATCATTCCCAGCAATGAAGGCCGGGGGTACGTCCTTCGAAGACTTCTTCGACGGGGAGCCCGCCATGGAAGACTGCTGGGCATTCGACACAGCTTCTTAAAAGATCTGATGGAAACCGTCGTGGAGATTTTCGGCGAAGACTATCCCGAACTTCAGGAAAAAAAGGACTATATCCGAAAAATCATCACCGTGGAAGAAGAAAAATTCCAGGAGACCATCGGTCAGGGAATGGAAATCTTGGACGGATACATTGAAGCCCTGGTGAAAAGGGGAGAAAAAACCCTGTCGGGAGCCGACGCCTTTAAGCTTTATGACACCTACGGTTTTCCCCTGGACCTGACCCTGGAAATCTTAGCGGAAAAAGAGCTGTCCGTGGATGAAGAGGCCTTTAAAGCCGCCATGGAAAAGCAGCGAAACCTCGCCCGAAGCTCCAGACAAAAACAAGGAAACGAAGGCTGGGCGGAGGATCCCTTAAAGTCCGTGGACCCGAAGTTAAAAACCCTATTTACGGGATATACCTCCTTTAAGGAAACGGCCAAGGTCATGGCCCTGGTATCTCAGGGAGCGCCCGTAACGGAAGCCACTGAAGGGATGGAAGTCCTGCTGATTACCGATAGAACCCCCTTTTACGGAGAAAGCGGAGGACAGGTGGGAGATCAAGGTAGAGCCTACCATGACAGTTTTGAAGGAAAGGTACTGGATACCCAAAACGATAAAAACGGAAGAACCTACAAGCTCATTAAAGTCTTATCCGGTGTAGTAAAAACCGGGGAAGACGTGACCCTGCATATCGATGAAAAACGTCGCTTTGCCACGATGAAAAACCATACGGGGACCCATCTTCTGCATCAGGCACTTAAGGACGTTGTAGGGGATCATGTAAATCAAGCGGGATCCTACGTCAGCGATGAACGAATGCGATTTGACTTTAATCATTTTGAAGGACTGACCAAAGAGGAAATGGAAAAAATCGAGGACCAGGTGAACGCCGTGATTTTTAACGGACAGCCGGTCACCGCCTCCACCATGTCCCTGGACGATGCCAAAGAAAAAGGGGCCGCAGCCCTGTTTACGGAAAAATACGACGCCCATGTCCGGGTAATTGAGGTCGAGAATTATTCCAATGAACTGTGCGGCGGTTGCCATGTGGATAACACCAGCAAAATCGGGATGTTTAAAATCCTTCACGAGGCCAGTGTGGCCTCCGGCGTCCGACGAATTGAAGCGGTAACCGGCGAAGGGGTTTATCGCCAGATGAAGGAGCAACAGGCTCTGATTCAGCAGGCGGCCCAAACCTTAAAGGTTAAGGAAGACAATATCCTTCGACGCATCGAAGAGGTGTTGGTAGAGCAAAAGGATCAGGCAAAAGCCATTGAATCCTTAAAAAGCAAACTTGCCGGAGACGTTGTGGGAGACTTGTTGGATACCGCAGTAAACGTAAAGGGTGTACCCATGATCCTGGAAAACCTCGGAGAAAAGGAAATGGATGAAATCCGAAAGGTCGGAGACGGCTTAAAGGAAAAAATGGAAAGCGGTATCATTGTCCTCGGAGGGAAAAATAACGGCAAAGCCAACTTTATTGCCATTGTGACCAGGGACTTAATCAAAAAAGGCATAAAAGCGGGAGACATCGTCAAGGTCGGAGCGAAAGTAGCCGGCGGCGGCGGCGGCGGGCGCCCGGATATGGCCCAGGCCGGCGGAAAGAACCCGGAAAAAATAAATGAAGCCCTTGCGGCTGTAAAATCCTATGTGGAGGAAACCCTCTAGGTCATTGTAAAACAGTGTTTAAACCCTTCTATAAACCCCCTGACTGTTCGGGTATTATAGAGGGGTTTTTAATGGCTGGACAAAGCCGCGATACTTATTTTTGTAAATTTTCAAAGGATGTCCTTTACCAATTTATTTCAAAAAGGAGTGGAAAACATGTTATACGGAATGATTTTTTCAGTATTGGCAGGGATTATGGTATCCATGCAGGGGATTTTCAATGCCCGACTCAGTGATAAAATCGGGTTTTGGCATACCAATACCTTCGTCCACGGCAGCGGATTTGTAGTGGCCTTTATTATTATGTTGATGTTTGAAAATCTGAACTTCAGTCCCATGAAGGAAGTGCAGCCCTATTATCTTTTGGGAGGCGTTATGGGGGTGGTGATCATATTCAGTGTGATCAACGGGATCTCTTCCATCGGAGCCAGTTATACCATCACCCTGATGATTGTTACCCAGATTATTTTTACCGCGGGGATTAATTATTTCGGTTATTTTGGGGAACCTATTATCCTTCTATCCTTGAGAAAAGCTGTGGGACTGGCCTTAATGATCAGCGGTTTGGTGCTTTATCAGTTGAAGTAACCCCCGGTTTTGAAAAATGAAAAGTTGAAAAATAAGAGGGATTAAAAGAGTTTCGAAAGAAAAGCACCGGGATGGTTTCAAACATTCAAAATCTATGGTAAAATAATAAGAAGACTTTTAAACAATATATTTAAGGGGGTTATGTCATGTACGATGATCAATCTACCATGAAGTTCAATATAGACCAGGAAAAACAAGAGGAAGCAAGAAGCATCATTGAAACCGTATACCAATCCTTAGAGGAAAAGGGGTACAATCCGGTAAATCAATTCATCGGTTACATGTTATCCGGGGACCCTACCTATATCACCAGTCACAATAATGCCAGAAGTATCATTTCTAAGATCGAGCGGGATGAATTACTGGAAGAACTCCTACGATCTTACTTATCCAAATAAAACCATGGAAGTAAGGGGATCGCCTCTTACTTTTTTTTATGGAAAGGTTTCCTATTTTTAAATGAACTGTGTTATAATTAATATTTGTATGGTAGGATTTAAGGAGGATGACCTTGAAGTATAATCGATTAGGAAAAAGCGAACTGAAGGTCTCCAAACTCTGTTTCGGATCCTTGACCATCAGTCCGTTGCAACAGAACCTTTCGGTAGAACAGTCTGAAAATATTTTGCTTCATGCCTTTGATCATGGAGTAAACTTTATTGATACCGCCGCCCTTTACGGAAATTATCATCAGATTAAAGGGGCCTTAAAGCAGTGGGGAAGACAGAAGATCCATATTGCCACCAAATCCTATGCCTATTCCGAGGATACGGCAAAAAGTAGTTTGGAAGAGGCCCTTAGGGGCCTGGAAACCGACTATATCGATCTTTTCATGTTACATGAGCAGGAAAGTGAACATACCCTTCGGGGGCATCAGGAAGCCATTGATTTTTTCCTTCAAAAGAAAAAAGAAGGAGTCATTAGAAGTTTCGGCATTTCCACCCATTTTATCGCCGGGGTAAAGGCCGCCGCAAATCACGGGGCCATAGACGTGGTCCATCCCATTGTAAACCATCGGGGACTGGGCATCGTAGACGGAAATATTGCAGAAATGCTTGAAGCAATAAAGGAAGCGAAGCAGAAGGACATCGGCATTTTTGCCATGAAGCCCCTGGGAGGCGGACATTTATTAGCGGATTTTCAAAAGAGTTTTGATTACGTTTTAAACCTTAAGGATATTGACGCCGTTGCCGTAGGGATGCAGTCCCGGGCAGAAGTGGAAGTGAATGCGGGGATTTTCTCGAATCAAGAGATTTCCCATGATACGATAAAAAAGATTCAGGCCCAACCGAGAACCCTTCAGATTGCTGATTGGTGCCAAGGCTGTGGGGCCTGTGTAAATCGCTGCAATATGAAGGCGCTCAGCCTTCGGGGAGAAGGGGGAAACAAACGGGCCGTGGTGGACCCCGGACGTTGTGTTTTCTGCGGATACTGCGGGAAGGTTTGTCCCGACTTTTGCATTAAAGTTATTTGATCGGCAGGTAACAGCGGCGGCGGACAAGTTGTAAGCCGCAACAAGGAGGATTTATGGAGAAATTTTTAGGACTGGATATCGGAGACCGAACCATCGGTGTGGCGGTCAGCGACGCCTTAGGCTTTACCGCCCAGGGTGTGGAGACCATATTTCGAAAAAATAAAAAAGAAGATTATCAGCGTTTAGAGGAAATCATTAAGGCCCACGGCATAAAAACCGTCGTAGCGGGACTTCCGAAAAACATGAACGGCAGCCTGGGACCCCAAGGGGAAAAAACCAAGGCTTTTTGTGAAAAGCTGAAAAATAAGTTTGACCTTAAGATCATCTACTGGGATGAGCGACTAAGCACGAAAGCGGCTCAACGAACCTTAATCGAAGCCGACGTCAGTCGAAAGAAACGAAAAGGCGTCATTGATAAAATGGCGGCGGTTCATATTCTTCAGGGATACTTAGACAGTTTGTAATACATCTTATTAATCAAGGTGATTATCTTAGTTAACATTTTCGTATTAATTCAAGATGAGTAGACTAATAAAGATTAAGGTAAAAGAAAGAATAGATTCTACGAAACAGTAAAGTAAGAAAAGGAAAAATAAGCAGGAAAAATCAAAGGAGGAATTTAACCATGGAAGAAAAAGAAAACATTATTACCCTGATTGACGAGAACGACGAGGAAAAGGATTTTGAAATCATTATGACCCTGGAACTGGAAGGCAAAGAGTACACGATTTTAATGCCTTTAGATGGCGATGAAGAGGAGGAAGCTTACGTTTTCCGCATTGAAAACGAAGGGGCCGGAGAAGATGATTTTGTATTGGTATCCATTGAAGACGACGAAGAGTACCAAAAAGTTGTGGATGCCTATGAGACCATCGTAGAAGAGGATCACGACGACGAAGAAGAAGAGTAAATAAATATGATTTTCATAGAAATTCCCGGCGAGAAAGTACAGGGGTTGTTTCAACGAAGGGTGAACCGATTTATCGGGGAAGTCTTCGTTGAAGGAAACCTGGAGACCGTACATATCGCCAATACCGGTCGGATGAAAGAACTGCTTACAAAGGACGCGAAAGTAATTCTTCGCAGAGTCAATCAGTCTCACCGAAAAACCAGCTTCGATTTATTAATGGTCTATCACAAGGACGTCTTAATATCAATTGATTCGAAACTTCCCAACAAGTTGCTGGAAAAAGCCTTTATGGAAGGTTTCATTCCCGGTTTCAAAGGATTTACAACCGTAAGGCGGGAGGTGACCTTCGGGAAGAGCCGTTTCGACCTGAGTTTGCTAAATCCGGAAACCAAGGAGTTGGCCCTGATTGAAGCAAAATGTGTAACCCTGGTAAAAAACGAAGGGCTGGCAACCTTCCCTGATGCCCCCACAACCCGAGGGCTGAAACATGTGCTGGAATTGATGGAAGGTCTAAAGGCCGGCCATCGGGGGGAAGTATTTTTTGTGGTGCAACGAAGGGACGGGAAATTTTTCCGTCCCAACAGTGAAATGGATCCTGAATTTTCCGAAGCCGTGACCCTGGCAAAAAAAGCCGGTGTGAATTTTCGTGCCTTTAATTGTTTGGTTAGGCCCGGGGGAATTGAACTGTCTCAGGAAATTCCGGTGCAAATCCCAATGTAAATTTTCAGCGTTATTTTCAACCGGATTATCAGTTGTCGAAAATATGTTTGACAGACGATGGGAAATCCAGTATACTAAGATATGAAAATAATTATTAATTGAGAAGTGAGGGCGAAAAATATGTTGGAAACCATGGATATGCTAAAGGATCGACTAAAGGAAAAAGGAAGCAAATTAACCCCCCAACGACGGGCGACGTTAAATGTAATCATAGCTAATAAAGGCGAACACTTAAATACCGAGGAGATTTACGAGCTGGTTCGAAAGGACTGTCCGGAAATCGGTTTGGCCACGGTATATCGGACGCTGCAATTATTGGAAGAAATGGATATTATTTCACGAATCAACCTGGATGACGGATGTTCAAGATATGAAATTAAAACCGGTGATGAGGATCATCAGCACCATCATTTGATCTGCCAGGAATGCAGTAAAATTATTGAAGTAAAAATTGATCTGTTGGATCATTTGGAAAAAGAAATTGAAAAAGAATATGATTTCGACATAAAAGACCATAAAGTAAAGTTTTTTGGTTTATGCTCGGATTGTAATAAGAAATAGTAGAAGGAGTGACAAATTTGGCAAGTAAAAAAGACAAGTTAAAAATTATTCCACTGGGAGGACTAGGGGAAATCGGAAAGAATATGACCGCCATCGAATATGAGGACGAAATCCTGATTATCGACTGCGGACTGAGCTTTCCGGAGGAAGAAATGCTAGGAGTGGATATCGTAATCCCGGACATTACGTATCTATTGAAGAACAAGGAAAAGGTAAAGGGAATTGTAATTACCCACGGACACGAGGACCATATCGGAGCCCTGCCTTACGTACTGAAAAAAATCAATGTGCCGGTATACGGAAGTCGACTCACCGTTGGTTTGATCGAGAACAAATTAAAGGGCTTTAAAATGAAAAATGCCCATATCGAACGGGTACAACCCCGACAGAAGGTTCAATTAGGCGCTTTTAAAGTGGAATTTATCAGTACGTCCCACAGTATTCCCGATGCTTTTGCATTGTCAGTGGAAACCCCTGCGGGAATCGTCTTCCACACAGGAGACTTTCGAATTGACTATACCCCGATAGACGATCAAATCATCGATTTGGACAAAATCGCGGAAATCGGACGAAAGGGAGTATTGGTAATGCTCGCCGACAGTACCAACGCCGAGCGGCCGGGAACCACCCGATCGGAAAAAAGTGTGGGAGATACCTTAAATGAAATCTTCAGCACAAGAAAAAGCCGTATTATTATTGCGACCTTTGCGTCCCACGTACACAGAATTCAACAAATTGTAAATTCTGCGGTAAAATACAACCGAAAAGTGGTATTTGCCGGAAGAAGTATGCTGACCGTTGGAGCCGTAGCCCAGGAGCTCGGGGTACTGAATATCCCTGAGGGCATCACCATTACGGAAAAGGAAATGGACAAGTATCCCGATGAAGAAGTGGTGGTAGTGGTTACCGGATCTCAAGGAGAGCCCATGGCGGCCTTACCTCGAATGGCCAGTGACGAACATCGTTCCCTGGATATTCGAAAAGGAGATACCGTAGTATTCTCCTCCACACCCATACCGGGTAATGAAAAACTCGTTGGAAAAGTAATGAATCAATTATATGACCGTGGAGCGGAAGTCATTTACGATAAACTCTATGACGTTCACACCTCGGGACATGCCTGCCAGGAAGAGTTAAAGCTGATGCACCGATTGGTAAAGCCTCAGTACTTTATTCCTGTACACGGGGAAGTTCGACATCTTCGTCAGCATGGACTGTTGGCCGAAGAGCTTGGAATGCCCAAGGAAAACATCTTTGTGGGTGAGACCGGAGACATTATGGAATTTTCCAAGGAATCCGCCAAGGTGATTGGAAAAGTAACCTCCGGACAAGTATTAGTCGACGGTTTAGGTGTTGGAGACGTTGGAAACATCGTACTTCGGGATCGTAAGCATTTAGCCGAGGACGGACTGATGATCGTTGTGGTCACCATCAAACGGGAAAACCGAAAAGTCATGGCCGGACCGGATATCATCTCCCGAGGATTTGTATACGTTCGGGAATCCGAAACTTTAATGGGCGAAGCCAAGGATGTAGTAACCAAAGCCTTGGAAAACTGCGAAAAGCAAAACGCCAAAGAATGGTCCGTAATCAAAGGGGCTATTCGGGATCAGTTAAAAGGCTTCTTATACGAAAAGACGAAACGTAGTCCAATGATTCTGCCTATAATCATGGAAGTTTAAAGCAAAGTATATTATAATAAAATAGAACATGATATATGGAACTCTAACGATTATTGTTAGAGTTTCATTTTTGCGTAGTTTTACGGTGAAAAAAGGGAAAGAGGACAGGGAGGACAGGGAG
>PWEO01000095.1 GCA_003553525.1 Clostridiaceae bacterium | reverse complement strand
TTTTCCCTCGTCAAAAAAAATAGGGGGGCCGAGGGGTGAGCTCGGCCTAAGGTAATTTATTCACCAACACTGTAGTTGGGGGCTTCCTTCGTAATCATAATATCATGGGGATGGCTTTCCCGAAGACCCGCCCCGGTGATTTTGATAAATCGTCCGTTTTCCTGAAGATCCGTAATGGTCGGGGTCCCACAGTAACCCATCCCTGCCCGAAGGCCTCCGATCAACTGATGCACGGTTTCTTTCAGCTCTCCCTTATAGGGTACTTTTCCTTCTACCCCTTCGGGAACCAGCTTTTTATTTTCCTCCTGGAAATACCGGTCTTTACTGCCTTTTTTCATAGCGGTAATGGATCCCATTCCCCGGTAGGTTTTAAAGCTTCTTCCTTTATAAATTACGGTCTCGCCGGGGCTTTCCTCCACTCCCGCAAACAACGAACCGATCATAATCACACTGGCGCCGGCGGCAATGGCTTTTGGGATTTCTCCCGAATATTTAATCCCTCCGTCGGCGATTACGGGAATGTCGTATTCCCTGGCCACCCTGGCACAATCATAAACCGCAGTCATTTGTGGTACTCCGATTCCCGCTACCACCCGGGTGGTGCAGATGGATCCGGGACCGATACCAACCTTTACGCAGTCAGCACCGGCTTCAATCAGTTCCTTTGTTGCCTCTCCCGTGGCCACATTCCCTGCAATCACTTGAAGATCGGGAAAAGCATTTTTGATTTTCCGGACCGCCTCCAACACCCCTTTGGAATGTCCGTGGGCGGTATCCAACACAATTACGTCCACCTTCGCTCGGTTCAGCGCTTCTACACGGTCCAGTAAATCTGCCGTAATGCCTACCGCAGCCCCCGCGAGCAGTCTTCCTCCGTCATCCTTGGCGGAATTCGGGAATTTAATGGCCTTTTCAATATCCTTAATGGTAATGAGTCCTTTTAAGTTGTTTTTTTCATCGACAATGGGCAGTTTTTCAATTTTATGCTTCATCAAAATCTGCTGGGCTTCGTCCATGGTGACCCCTTCCCTTGCGGTTACCAGTTGTTCCTTTGTCATCACTTCATGAATTTTCCGCCCGTGGTCCACCTCAAATCGAACATCCCGATTTGTCAGGATTCCCACGAGTTTGCCCCCGGTGGTAATGGGCACACCGCTGATATGGTATCGTTCCATCAATTCCAATGCATCGGCTACAATATGGTCCGGGGATAGATAAAAGGGATCCACAATCACTCCGTGTTCGCTTCGCTTGACTTTATCCACTTCCAGGGCCTGCTCTTCAATGGACATATTCTTATGAATAATACCGATTCCGCCCTCTCGAGCCATGGAAATCGCCATTTTCCCTTCTGTTACCGTATCCATTCCCGCACTCATCAGGGGGATGTTTAATTTAATTTTCTTCGTCAGTCGGGTTTTAGTATCCACGTCCTTCGGCAGTATTTCCGATTTATTCGGAATCAACAGCACATCATCAAAGGTAATTCCTTCTTTTACAATTTTTCCTTCCATAAACAAGCGGCCTCCTTTTGTTCATCCTATATAGGGCTTCTCCTTATCTTACACTTCGAACAAGACTCAAAAAAAAATTCTGCAATTCAGTAACTACAATTTTTGCAACAATAATAAAGCGTATATCCTTTCCCTCCAGTTACAGAGTGAAATTATATACGCTTTAATATATTTCAGCAGAATCATACAGCCATCCGGTCTGCACAACCCCACTTACTCCCGTAGATAACTTCACCCATAGTCGAATGATTTACGGTCATCCGGTAGAAACTCTCGATCCATATTATCGAATTTATATGAGTGATTCTTTTAAATTGTTATTACATAGAGTAACAGAGGCCTAAAGCCTTGTCAAGTTATTTAAATAATAATTCTTACCAAAATTTTTTTTAATGATCTTTTAAAGCATTCCGATTTGATCCAGTTCCTTCAGTCGCTGAATAATGGGAAGCTTTTGGGTACAAAGATCTTCACAAATCCCACAGGCGATACAGTCTGCAGGCTTAGCATCATCCTCTTTGATCCTTCCGGAATCCTTTAGCATTTGAATTCGCTTTTTCATTTCCTCTTCATCTTTTAACAGCTTTAAATTGTAACTCTCCAGATACTGATGGATTTTAATATCCTTCGGACATTTTAGACAGTAACCGCAAGTGGTACAAAGGGTATTCATACTGTCGGGGATGTTTCTTTCAATTTCTTTTACCTTCTCCCTGGATACGGTAAGATCAAAATCTCCCACAGCTGCGTTTTCTTCCACTTCCTCGATGGTTCCCATGCCGGGAATGGTTAGGGTAATGCCTTCCTGGGCTAAAATAAACCGAAGGGCTGCCTGGTTTACGGTTTCCTGATCATTTTCCCGGATAAAATCGAAAAACTCCTTATGCTGAGGAATCAGTCCTCCTCCTAAGGGATTCATGGTCACCACCCCGATATTTTTCTCGATTGCAGCGTTTACCCCTTCCTGTCTAAAGGGATAGTTTGAAACGTTATACCCCAGAAGTACTCCTTCAAAATGATCCTCTTCCACAATGGTTCGAATATCTTCCCCTTTACAGTGGGTGGAAAACACCAGATGGTCTATTAAGCCTTCTTCCTTGGCTTTCAATGCCCCTTCATAGGGCCCACCCGGTGCCATAACCCCTCGATACTGTTCTAAATCCTTAATACACCACATATGAAAGAAGTCGATTTTTTCTCTTCCCAGTCTTTTTAACGATTTATCAATTCTTGCCCGCACCTCATCGGCAGTAGATTCTGCGCTTAAGGTACTTTTCGTGGATACATAAAAGTCCTTCGGCATATTTCGAAAAGCCTTTCCAAAGATGTCTTCACTGCGATCATCACAGTAAAAAGGTGCGGTGTCAAAGTAATTAATCCCCAGTTCACTGGCCCGATGTACCACTTCCTGGGCATAATCCTCATCTTTTCCAAAACGCATGCCTCCAAAACCGATCACTGAAAGCTTTTTTCCCGTCTTTCCGTATTCTCTGTACTGCATAGCTTTCCCTCCTTATATTTCTTGGACTATGTAGATTATTATATCATTTCTGCGTAAAAATGTTTAGGGTGTGGAAGGAATTTTCTGTAAAGGACAAAAAAATATTGATCGGATAATCGATAAACGTTCTATCAACTATCCGATCAATGGTCTATCCCTTCTTCATTTGTGAAGTCTTGGTGTTGCCCGGTGTTGCTAGTTTCTACTTGATTCAAATAATCGTACCTCACTTTACTTCTGGATTTACTACTTTTTTCTTTGGTGCTAGCTCATCTCCACCCCTGTGGTAGATGTCTTTCATTTACATTGATGGGTTCTACCTATATCATCGATATGCCGCTTACGGAAGTCGGCCTCTCCATAGGATTTACTGAAACTCATCGGTATTACTGGTAATACTTTGATACGGTACTTCTTTGAAACAATGTTGCTTACTACAGTGTTTCTTTGAAACGTTGCTTCTTTACATTTTTCTTTACTGCATGTGTTTCTAAAAACTTCGATTCGTGTTACAGAATGGTGAAACAAAATTCTAAACCGTAATCCTAATTCTTAAAAACTTACTGCGGTAAATCAAAAGCGGTAAAGCTAAAGCGACTTCCAAATGAAGAAGGTTGTTAAAGGAGAAAGGGCTCTTCCCCATCTCCTTAATCAAAGTATAGCAAATATTCAGAAATTACGCAAGGGCTTTTCAATCTTTTTTTTGCTGTTTTCTGAAAATGCAACTTCAGACCTAAATTCTTTTTTTACACAACGTTTTTTAGCAACATCAAACTACTTAAACTTATTCCGCTCTTGCATCTTCCAGTGCATCATTCACTGCATCTATTACTGCATTACTACTTTCTGTAGCTCCACTTACCGCTTCTACATCATCGGTACTTTGGTTTTCGATAATCTGGCTGATCACATCATCAAAAGCTGCGTCTCCTAGACCTTCGGTCTCTTGGTGAGATACCACTTCAATTCCTGTAATTTCGTCGTTTTCGATGGTTACTTCCACTTCAAGTTCTCCACCGTAACCTTGGCCGGTCCCTGTATAGGTTCCATCGGTGTACATTCCGCTAGTATCTCCTTCGGCGTCATCGCCGCAAGCCACAAATGCCAACAGACCTACCATCAATACTGCAATTAACAAAAGCTTCTTTCGATTCATAATTTGTAGTCCTCCTTTTTCCTGATCCACTTTATTTGGTTTCACTCAACTTCTATTTTAACACATTCCATAATTACCCACAATTCCTGTAATTAATCTTTTTCAGTAATTTTTCCTACTTAGGTCTTGGATCATTGATTTTGAAGGACTCAATGAATTCATTTTTTTTGAAAAAGATTATCAATTAGGTTGCATCATCCTCCGTAGCTGCCAGTTCAAATGCTTCATCAATGGCTTCAATAACTGCGTTGCTGGTCTCCTCCGCATCGTTGACTACTTCAATGCCCTCGGTGGACTGTTGTCCGATAGCTTGGTCGATAATCCCGTCTATGGCACCTTCCATCTCTTCCGGTTCGTTGTGAGATATAACTTCGATTTCGCTGATTACATCATCTTCAATCGTGACCTGTAATTCAATTTCCCCTCCATAACCTTCGGCTGTTGTTGCATACATTCCGTCTACATACATGGTTTCCTCCGGCACTACCTCTTCCTCACAGGCAGCAAATGCTAATACCCCAATCACTAACACAGCAAGTAACATCATTTTTCTGTTTTTCATAAATCAACACCCTCCTTTTAACAATTCTGATTTACGGATCTGCTTTAATTTTCTGCTGAATACATTCCATTATTACCCGTCTCTCTCAAGGAATAAACTTCCAAAATACTATTTAGCCGAGGAACTAATACAAAAAAAAGTCCGGTAAGAAGGGATATTTCCCGCCTACCGGATTTTTTACTTAAGGTTTTTTTATACTCTATTTAACTATCAATTTTACAAACATACCGATCAGGATGTAAAATTTTGCATCCTTTTCCTTACATCATTGGCATGCCGCCACCCATGCCGCCGCCCATGCCGCCGCC
>PWEO01000216.1 GCA_003553525.1 Clostridiaceae bacterium | reverse complement strand
CTTCTCCGCCTGAAGACGGAGAGACAATAAGCCTTCGGAAGGGTTTTGAAGGTACCTTCCGACGGTTAAATTAAAAAGAATTATCCTCTATCATTTAAGTAGGATAACTCAAGAATATGGGGGAGGAAAAAATGAAGAGGGTTTTATTAGTATATAAATCGAACACCGGGTTAGAAAGTTATTAGAATAAGTTTTCAACGTAGTACTTAGTAAAGAGTTGAATATTATTAAATACCGGATCAATATGAAAACATAAAATGGGAGCTGAGAATACGATGGATCAGAAACGGGAAAAAATTTATATCGGAATCATTATTGCATTACTTATTTTTACCTACTACACACGAAGTTTGCAGTCCGGAGATTTACAACGAATTGAAAACAGTCTCCATAACATTCGTCATGAGTTATCCAGTGAGGTGGGCCGCATAGAGCATCAGGTGAATCAAATCCGGGAGGAGGAACGGTGGTGGAGCAGTGGATCCATGGAATTTGACCGGAAAGAGGGCAATCTTCAGGAGGTTACTGCGGAGTGGCATATTCGAGACTACAGGGACGGAGAGCAGGTTTATTTTCACTACCTGCCAACCGGAGAGGAAGACTATCAACAGGTGGAAATGGAGGAAGTCAGCACCGGACTTTTTCGTGGGATGTTTGAACTAGAGATGACCATTGAGCCGGAGATCAGAATGCACTACTCCAGCAGCAGCCCTACGAACCGCATGGATGAAGTTGAGGCGTGGGCCAGTGTGGAAGAACGGCATGAATTTCTCCGTCATTATGTGTCAACGGAATTCAATGGTGAGCGAAGAACCACCGGAGAAGAATTGATGCATTTTTCCGGAATGAAGTTTGAGCTTTATCATCCCGTTCATATCAATGTCCATTATGGCGGAGGAAATGAACCGGAATATAACGTGAACGTCGATGTAGACCGCTATCACCATTCCCCGAAGTATCAGTTGGAGACCGTGGAAACATTTCTGCTAAAGGCAGGCAATGAGGTAAGGGACTTAGAAATGGAGGGTCAGGATGCTTCATCTCATCAGCATTATCAGAAGAGTATCCCTGTGGATGAGGAGGAGTACGATGAAATACTTCTACGGTTTACCTATGATAACGGAGAGGTGTTTGAGAGAAGCGTTAAAGTTGGAGAAGGCCAATAAGCTCAGGATATGATGTTATGTGAGATATACCTCTAAAAAAGGTGTGAAAAGCAGTGGATAAAGGCAGCATGCAACATATTAAGGGGGAAGTCATAATGGGAATAATAGAATATAAAAAAACAGACAGTATTGAAAAGAGTAAAGTGCTGCAGTTATACAAAGATGCAGGCTGGACCGCATATACAGAGAATAGCCAGCAGTTGATGGAGGCGATTTCGAATTCCCTAAGGGTGATTGGAGCCTGGGATGGAAATAAACTGGTGGGTCTGATTCGGGTAGTGGGAGACGGACAAATCATACTGTATATTCAAGATATTCTGGTTCTTCAAGAGTATAAAAGAAGGGGAATCGGCACAAACTTAATGAAACTTGCAATGGATGAATTCAAGGATGTTCGCCAAAAGGTTCTTTTAACGGAGGATGCTGAAGAAACAAGAGGGTTCTACGAATCCCTGGGGTTCAGTTCATGTGATGATGGAAGAATGGTAGCTTTTGCGATACAGCGATAAGGAGAGATAAACATGTTTAACGGTGCAAAGAGCGATAGAATTAAGATCGGGAACACAGTGATGGAATATATAACCTTTGGAAAAGGTGATAAAACTTTAGTGATTATCCCGGGACTTTCCGACGGGCTGAAAACCGTAAAGGGTACGGCGATGACCATGGCGCTGATGTATCGGAAATATGCCAAAGAATACAAAGTCTTTGTATTTAGTCGGAAAAATCAACTGGAAGAAGGGTATGATACAAGACATATGGCTCGGGATCTTAAAGAGGCCATGGCGGAAGGGGGAGACTACAAAAATCTTGTGATTGATTCCATGGAAAAGACGTACACGGAGGATTATTTAAAGCGAAAGAAGTATCGGTGGATGTATCCGGTAATAACACGTATCGGAAAGCCGAAGGATTTTAACCGCTTTATTATTCAGGCCAAGGCATGATTGAACCACAGCGCGTATGAGGAAATAGGAAAGATTCAGTGCCCCACCTTGGTGATCGGCGGGGATACGGATAATGTGGTGGGTATAAATACCTCTGAAGAAATGGGCGAGAGGATCCCGGGAAGCAGACTGGTAATTTATCCAAGCCTCGGGCATGGAGCCTACGCCGAGAGTAAAGAGTTTGACCGTGAAGTGCTGAAATTTTTATCTTAATCCATCACTCAAAACAGTAACTCTCCTAACTGATGGTTTAGGGGAGTTTATACTGGATAATACTTTTTGAAAATTCCAATAAATGCTATAATAAACTTATGAATTACTCGGGGAGGCCACTATGAAACATGTAAAAAACGTTTTTTTTATTGTTATTTTGTCTATCTTTATGCTTTTGATTCCACGTATCGCCGGTTCCTTTGCGGATCTGTTTGACTATCATTTGATCGACCCGGACGGCTCCTATGCCTGGATTTCAGTTCATCATATTTTTCAGGCCCTGGTATTTATTCCCATCATGATAATTCTCGGAAAAGTCTACGGTTTGGACTTTGGCTTTCACTGGGGAGACAAATCCGCCGGAAAGGAGATCACTCTGAAGTTTTTTAAGTATTTCACAATATACAACATCGGAGCTTTCGCCTTTATAATACTGACCAATGGATTTGAAATCTTTCAGTTTCCCCTGACGGGGAATAATATTATCGGCTATATGGGCTTTCAACTGCTCTTATCCGGCCCGTCGGAAGAGTTGATCTTTCGGGCTTTTGCCATTACCCTTTTTGCCCTGATTCTTAAAAATAAAGGCTTCAAAGGTCCTGTCAGCGCTGCAGGTATTATCGCCGCCATCGTTTTTGCCATGGCTCATATGCGCTTTTCCTTTGCCCCCTTTGAGGTCTCTTTCATAACGATGCAGCTGGTCCTCGCTTTCGGCCTTGGGATTTTTTATGGAATTGGCTACGAAAAAAGCGGCAGCATGTATTATCCTATGATCATGCATAGCTTCAGCAATATTATGATGGTGGGCACCACCATACTGTTATCCTTTATACTTCAATAAAGGCGGGAAAAGGATGTGAATAAATGATAATTATTGTTAAGATCCTAATAGCTATCGCAGTATTATTGATCGTGATATATGCAAGTTCACCCTTGTATTTACAGGCGGTTGAAAAAAGAATAAACAGAATTGACGGTGCCGAAGACTACAAAGCATCAAAGAATTCCAAGGACCTTCATTCAACGCTGTTTATAATCGATCTTCACTGCGATTCATTATTATCATACCGCAATCTGCTTCAAAGAAGTTCCGCGGGGCATTCGGATATACCGAGGCTCGTGGAAGGGAATATCGGCCTGCAGGTATTCGGAGCGGCGACACTGATCCCTTTGTTTCCGGATATGGAAAAGAATGATACGGGATTGGGCATTGCGGGATTTTTGGCATTTTTAAAACACTGGCCCTTAAACACATGGTTCAGTCCGAAAAACAGGGCGCTGTATCAAGGGAGTAAACTTCATAATCTCGAAGATAAATCCAAGGGAGCTTTAGAGATCATTAAAACATCCAATCAGCTGGAAAACTATTATAAAAGGTATATGGAGAAAACCCATATCACTGCAGGACTGCTTGCCCTTGAAGGGGCTCATGTAATTAACAGCATACCCGGAGATATTGACGAGCTTTTTGATCAAGGTTTTCGCATTATCGGCTTAACCCATTTGACGGATAATAAACTGGGAGGCTCTCGACACGGGGCGCAAAAAGGGGGATTAACGGAGTTTGGGAAAAATGCCCTGAGAAGAATGGAAAAATTAGAAATGATTATCGATCTGACCCATGCTTCATCAAAATTAACGGAGGATGTGCTGAACATCTGCTCCCGCCCGGTGATGGTATCCCATACCGGGGTTAAAGGATGTATGAACAATAATCGAAACCTTTCGGACCGACAGATCCAGGCCATTGCCGAAAATGGAGGACTGATTGGCATCGGATTTTGGAAGGAGGCAGTAGGAAAGAGTAATGTAGAGGCTATTGTGAACTCGATTAAGCATACGTCAGATCTAGTCGGTATAAAACACGTAGCCCTGGGTTCCGACTTTGACGGAGGGGTGAGTGTACCCTTTGATGCTGCCGGGATGGTACATATTACAGAGGAGCTGATGAGGCAGGGCTTTTCAGAAAGGGAAATCAGAATGATTATGGGGGAGAATGCGTTAAACTTTCTGATAAATTCACTACCCAAGCAGTAAATTGATAGCTTACAGGAGGGGATTATCATGTACAAAATAGCGGTTATGACCGATGCGCACGCAAATTTACCGGCAATCACCAGTGTTTTAGAGGATATAAAAAAGGAAAAATGCGACAGAATTTATCATATCGGAGATGCCATCGGCATCGGTGCCTTTCCGAAGGAAACCCTGGATGTTATGCTGAGGGAAAACATTGTAATGATCATGGGAAATAATGAATACTATTATTTAACCAATGGTTTTCAATTCCCCAAGGGGACTATGGAAGGGGAGATTGATCATCATAGGTGGGTAAAAAGAGAACTTGGTACAAAATATCAGGAGGCGGTTTCCAAGTTTCCCGTCTTTTTAAATGAAAAGCTGGAGGGCTTAAACCTGGGATTTATGCATTATGTAGTAGATCCCCAGGGGAAGGACTTCTTAAGTTTTAAAGATGTAAAGGAGGACCTTACAGATAAAAACATTGATGCTTTTTTTCAACTGGAGGGATACCACATCATATTTTTCGGTCATCAGCATCATCCCATCTTTGAATGTCGGGGGAAGGAAACTGGGACCCGGTATATAAATCCCAGTGCCTTAGGCTGCCAAGGCGGAGAATTTGCGAATTACAGTATCCTGGAGATTAATGAAAAGGGTTATACCGTAAAGCACAAAGAAGTGGCCTATGATATAGATAAAGCCATAAAAGCTTTGGACATCAGAAATGTACCGGCAAAGGAATATAT
>PWEO01000147.1 GCA_003553525.1 Clostridiaceae bacterium | reverse complement strand
CCACTCTTACGTTTCGAATTTTGTATTTTTGACATTCGAGTTTGTTTCGAGTTTCGTGCTTCGAGTTTCGTATTTTTCAGTGTTGATTACGATACTGGTAAATTGCATACACTTGGCATTGTAATGTCATTGTATTTTCGAATATCTGTACTAAGTCGCTAAGTCTTTCTTAACAGGCATAGACACAGGTTACAGATCAACTTTTAACCACGCCACGGCTTGGCAGGCTTTCGTACTTTCGTACCTTTTACTTTCGTACTTTCGTACCTTTTACTTTCGTACTTTCATACTTTTTACTTTCGTACTTTCGTACCTTTTACTTTCGTACTTTCGTACCTTTTACTTTCGTACTTTCGTACCTTTTACTTTCGTACTTTCATACCTTTTACTTTCGTACTTTCATACTTTTTACTTACGTACTTTTTTACTAAGGATCTTCACATGCAACAAAAACAGAATAATCAGGAACGCAAAGGTCTCAGGCTGTGGATGGTGGCGCTGCTCTGTCTGCTTCTGCTGGGGGCGGCAGGGTTCGTGCATTCCTTTGACACCGGAGGAGAGACAGAGATCAATAAGTCCCTGGAGTTTTTCCCCAAGGAAATCGGGCAGTGGCAGGCCCGCAACGACATGAGGATGTCTGACAGGGAAGCAGCCATGCTTGGCGTGGATGATTATTCTTTCCGGGATTATAGTTCCCCTGATGGCGGCAGGATCAATTTCTACGCCAGTTTTTTCGGGGCCAACAATCAGGAAAAGGGATTTCATTCTCCCCTGAACTGCATGCCCGGATCCGGCTGGGACATTGCCTCCACAGAGAACGTTTCCCTGCAGCTGCCTGACGGCAGGGAAGTCCAGGTGAGAAAGATGCTTCTTGTCCGAGGCTCTGATTACCAGATAAGTCTTTACTGGTATCATTGCCGGTCCCGCATCATTGCCTCAGAATACTGGGAAAGGGTGTACAGGGTATTGGATTCCATCCGCTACAGCCGCACCGACGGGGCCTTTATCCGGCTCATCGCCACCGGATCGGACGCAGACGGCCAGGCCCTGGAAAAGCTCAAAGATTTCGCCTCCCAGGTGATTCCTCTTTTGGACGAGCATCTGCCTGGTGTGTGATTTTATGTAAAAGGTATGAAGGTACGAAAGTGTGAAGGTGGTAAAGTGTGAAAGTATGAAGGTTTTTAAGTGAAAAGTAAAAAGTATGGCAATTATTCACCACATATTTTACCAAAATATTCACCGGTCACGTAAAGAAGAGAATATCTCACGCCCGGGCCTGCCGGCCCTAGAGGCGCAGAGCTTGGGAGGAGAAAAGCAAATATTCATATCCACCGAGCCGGTGTATATGAATAACAAGCTCCCCCGCAGGGGCGAGATCTTTTTTCATTGCCCCGGCTCAGGGCAATGAAAAATACCTCTTATCTCTGCGTCCTCTGTGCCTCTAGCGTAGCGGGCGAGAGCCAAAAAGATTTGGTTGCGAAGCATGAAAGTAAGAAGGTTCCAAAGTATGAGGTTGGGAATAGTTTTCTCGCGCAGGCTCAGCCTCCTTCCAGAAACTTATAATCACGAATAACGGACATGAAAGAACTGATACTGCGACACAAGAACCTGATAATCACCCTGGCCCTTCTAAGTCTTTGCTTCATTCTGGTTTATTACCAGGTAATTCTGCAGCTGGCTTATTCCTGGGACAACAATCCCAACTACTCCCACGGCTATTTTATCCCGTTTATTTCGGGATTCATGATCTGGTACAGGAGTGGGGAGATATTCGGCCAGACTATATCCCCCAGGCCCGTACTGGGTACGCTTTTGATCCTGGCCGGACTCATGCAGCTAATGGTGGCCTGGGTGGGAAGCGAGCATTTTCTTCAAGCCAGCTCCATGATCCCGGTGCTCATAGGCCTGAGCCTGGTGTTCTGGGGGACGGCTGTGACCAGGAAGATGCTTGTGCCCATTCTGTTTCTTATCTTCATGATCCCCCTGCCGGCCATTCTGTGGAACCAGCTGGCTTTCCCCCTGGCCCTCATGGCCTCCAAAGTGGGGGCATCAGCCGTGGATATGATGGGCCTGCCCATTCTGCGCGAGGGCAATATTCTATATCTGCCGGGTGTCGTCCTGCAGGTGGAAGAGGCCTGCTCCGGCCTGCGCTCCCTGACCACCCTGTTTGCCCTTAGCGCCCTTATAGCTTATATGAGCCCTCTGAAACGGGTTTCCAAGATGATCATCTTCCTGGCAGCCATCCCCATCGCCCTGGTGGGCAATGTGGTCCGGCTCATAGCTACTGCCGTCCTGGCCAGATATTATGGACCGGGCATGGCTGAGGGCTTTATCCATGATTTTTCCGGCTGGCTGTTGTTCGTCTTTGGTCTGATTTTCCTGATGCTGCTGCAGACCCTGCTCACCAGATGGGAAGGGAGGGTGCCTGCTGAGCGAGGGTGAGAGGCTCAGCGATGAGGCTTTAAGAAAGACTCAGTGACTTAGAGACTGAGAGTTAAGAAAGACTGAGTGACTTAGAGACTAAGAGACTGAGTGAAAGAAAAAAAGTTAAGGTAGGAAGGTGGGAAAGTAGGAAAGTGGGAAGGTGGGAAGAGGAGACTTAAGGAACGGAGAGAAGGGAACTCCAATTCCCCAATTTTCCAATTCCCTAATTCTCTAATACACTAATTCTCCAATTTTCAACTTTCGAATTTATAAGGCTGGCCGACCTGCCCTATGAAACTCACGAAGTGACCTGCGCAACAGGGTTTCATCGAGGTCAGGCCAGGAGGAAAAAGGATCGGCAATGCTGAATGATAGGGACTCGAAAGAGAGAAGACGTGTTCAGCGTATGCAGTTGAAGTCAACAGCATACGCCACATTTCACTGGAACAGGACGCCGGTGATGGGGATAGTGCTCGATATAAGCCCTGAAGGCTTGTCATTCAAGTATCTTCCTCTTGAAAACAATGAACCCGCAGAAGAAGCTGACACTCAGGAAGAGTTCAAGGTCGATTTATTTACCCAGGACAAGAAAATCTTTATCTCCGGACTTTCCTGTAAATTAGTGTACAATATTTTGCATCCCAGGAAATACAGAATGAGTCAGCTGCAGATGAACAGGGGTGCGCTGCAGTTTCTGGACCTGGACCCGGAGCAGGGAGAAAAACTGCTTGAGGCTTTGAAAGAAAATGGCTTTCTGAAATAGAAGTCGGCTAGGCTTGTTTTTGTATGCAAAGTTTTGCATGTTGTGCACTTTGATTGTTCTGACCTGCAGGCTGTTGCATACTGGTTTGAAGCTGCCGGCTTGAACGCTTCCTGTTTTCCCTTTGAAACCCTGTAGTTCCGCTCCCTGGTTGTATAAAACTTTGCTGGCACATAATTTGAATAGCTCTTAAAAGTCTTTGTTTCGTATATCCTGGTTGGTTGATTGGTTGATTGGGGTGTCCACCCCCAAGCTTCCAATTCTCCAATTCACTAATTTTCTAATTTTCCAATTTTCAAACCAATAGGGGGCTGTCCCCGAAAGGGACGGAGTGCGTCTTCACTCCGGCACTTTCACACTTTCGTACTTTCGTACTTTTTATTTTCATACTTTTTACTTTCATACTTTTTACTTTCGCACCTTTTACTTTCATACTTTCAAACTTTCGTACCTTTTACTTTTTTTTACTTTCATACTTTTTACTTTCGCACCTTTTACTTTCGTACTTTTTACTTTCGTACTTTTTACTTTCGTACTTTTTACTTTCGTACTTTCACACTTTCACACTTTCGTACTTTTTACTTTCATACTTTTACACTTTCGCACCTTTTACCTTCACACCACATGGATAAACTTATGACAGACCAATACCAGAACACACTGAACCATCTGTATGAACATCCCCGCACCTGGCTGATTACCGGTGTGGCCGGGTTTATCGGCTCCAACCTGCTGGAAGCACTTCTGCTGCTGAATCAAAAAGTGGTGGGGGTGGATAATTTTGTTACCGGATACCGGCGCAACCTTGAGGATGTGCAGGCCGGCGTAAGTCCAGAGCAGTGGGCCAGGTTCAGGTTTATTGAAGCAGATATCTGCCACCTGGAGACGTGCCGGGCGGCCTGCGCTGATGTTGATTATGTCCTGCATCAGGCTGCCCTGGGGTCTGTGCCGCGCTCCATTGAAGATCCCCTGTTTACCAATGCAGCCAACATAGACGGCTTCCTGAACATGCTCACCGCTTCCAGGGATGCCGGTGTCAGGCGTTTTGTCTACGCTGCATCCAGTTCTACATACGGGGATCATCCCGGCCTGCCCAAGGTGGAGGATGAAATCGGCACGCCTTTGTCTCCTTATGCTGTAACCAAATACGTAAACGAGCTTTATGCGGATGTTTTTGCCCAGTGCTACGGCTTCAAGACCATCGGCCTGCGTTACTTCAACATTTTCGGACGGCGCCAGGACCCGGATGGGGCTTATGCTGCGGTTATTCCCAGGTGGTTTGCCGCAATGGCAGACGGTGAGCCTGTATATATCTTCGGGGACGGGGAGACCAGCCGGGATTTCTGCTACATAGACAACTGCGTCCAGGCCAATATCCTGGCTGCTGTAGCCAGCGACGAACAGGCCCTGAACAGGGTATACAACGTGGCTTATGGGCAGCGGACTACACTTAATGAACTTTTTGAGATGATAAGGAGCCTGGTGCAGCAGTCAGGCTTCGATGTTGCAGGCATTGAGCCAAAGTACCGTGATTTCCGCCCTGGAGACGTGCGCCATTCCCTGGCGGACATAACCCGGGCCAGGGAGCTGCTTGGATATGACCCGGCATATTCGGTGCAGGACGGCCTGGAAAAAACAGCCGGGTGGTATTGTGGACAGCATGAAGGTGTGAAAGTATGAAGGTAGGAAGGTGGGAAGGTGGGAAAGTGGGAAAGTAGGAAGGTGGGAAAGTGGGAAGGTAGGAAGGTGGGAAGGTAGGAAGGTGCGAAGGTGGGAGAAGGCACTTCTAAATTTACTTTTGCCAAGAGATTTGAAGAGCTGGAGGTATGGCAGGAAGCCAGGCGCTTGGCTGTAGAAATATATGTTACCCTTCAGGAATGCAAAGATTTTGGTTTCCGTAACCAGATACAGGATGCATCAGTGTCGGTTATGAACAATATAGCCGAGGGTTTTGAGCGCAGATCCAAAGCGGAAT
>PWEO01000067.1 GCA_003553525.1 Clostridiaceae bacterium | reverse complement strand
TGTGGGGCGACTATGTATGCCCCTTTTGCTATATGGGCAAACGACATTTGGACATTGCACTGAGAGAACTGCATCTTACCGAGGATGTCGATATTAAATTCAGAAGCTTTCAGTTAAATCCCGAGATGACCGGTTATTCCGGGGAAGGAATGCAGGAATTGCTGTCGAGGAAATATAATATATCCTTAGGGGAGGCAGGCAAAAATCTGCGGGAAGTCGGAGAGCGGGCGGAAAGGGTGGATCTGAATTATAACTTTGAGATCATGAAGCCCACCAATACTTTAGATGCCCATCGATTAACCAAATACGCTGAAACCCTTGGAAAGGACTTTGCCCTGGCGGAGAATATATTAAAGGGCTATTTTGAAAAGGGCGCGTTAATCAGCGACCATGATCAGCTGTTGGATCTCGCAGAGAATGCGGATCTGGCAAAACCCAAAGTCTACGAGGTTCTTTCAAATCCTAAGGCCTATAAAGATGAGGTAATGGAGGACATCGCTATGGCGGAGAATCTTGAAATCAACAGTGTCCCCTATTTTCTGATTAATAAGGAACACGTTATTCCGGGATCGGAGTCCGTGGAAACCTTTGTCATCACGCTGCAAAAAATTCTTGATATGTCTTCTGATTCATCGGTAAAGTAAGGAGGGATGGAGATATGAGCAGGGAAAATGAGTACAGGGATGTGCCCCCCGGTGACACCCTTCAGTTTCATTACAGAATCCATGGAATCGTTCAGGGAGTAGGCTTTCGAAATTGGTTGGAAGACCTTGCCCAAGCTTTGGGAGTACATGGTTTTTGCCGAAACCGTGCCGACGGCACCGTGGAGATCGTTGCCCGGGCGCCGAATCAAAAAATGCTTGATACTTTGGAAAAAGAGCTTCACAAAGGACCCTTTGCCGCTCGGGTGGACCGGGTGGAAAAGGAAGCCTATAGCGGGGATATTTCCGAAGGGTTTCGGATTCTTGCTACAAAATAGGTTAGGCGAACAGGCTTAATCGCTATTTATTAAGATGCTGTTAACTGCTAAATAATAATCTGCTTGGATACTAAAAAACATCTACCCTATGGATATTCATGATAGGATGGATGTTTTTTAAGTTCATTTCTGCTTCTTTGTACTTTTATATTTTATATCCCGTTATCTCTTTCCGAAAGCTGCTGATCGGCCAGAAGAATGCTTTGGTTGTCAATCCATTAACTCAATCATATCAATCTCCTGCAACTGAACAGGATCACTTTCCATTACATCTCCGGTATAAAAGACTCTTACCTCGTCACCGACCTCCATCTCTGAAACCTTATCCTCAGAAATATCCCGGGTGCTAACCATAACCCGGTTTCCGGTTTGGAGCATCTCTTCACCCTCTACAGGCTCTACGAGAATTGAATTCTCATCGATCTCAATAATTGTTGCCACAAACTGAAGGATTTGAACTTCATCGTTGCCGCCAAAATCATCGTTACCGTTTTCTTCGCCGTTTTCTTCGCCGTTTCCGCAGCCCATGATTAGGCCGGTAACTAAAATTAAAACAAATGTCACTGCACTAACTTTTTTCAACATTTTTATCTCCTTCCAATTTTCCTTCTTATTCACACTTCAGTTTTTCTTCTTGCTAATATTCCGGCTTATACTGTATTTGACGATATCCGCTGGCATAAGTTCCAGACTTTCCAAAAAAATTCGGCGCCAATCCATTGCAATCCACTGTGATATGAATAAATAAGCTTCATGCTGCCTAATGATCATTGGTCAAAAGCTCAATTCCCACGGCCCGGCACTGCTTAAAGTCGATACTATGAAAGTCAAAGCCAGTCACCATAATCAATTGAAGGATATCTCCTGTATGATCCGCTTATGCGTGACATCACATTAGTAAACCTGTATTAGAGACTGATCAATCCGTAGATTATGATTCAACTGACTGTCCTCATTTATTAACTCTTCTATCGTAACACTATAACCCGAGGCTAATTGACGGATAGACTCTTGCGCATCTCGCCAACTATCTTGATAATCCGAGGGATCTAACCATTCCTCTTCTTCCAAGCCCTCTTCTTCAGGGTCCGGTGTTTCTCCGGGAATCGTAAGGGTCATACCTACATAAACATCTCTTGGATTTTGTATCCGGTTCGCAATCAGCAGATCTTCTAAGTAGATCTCAAAATCTTCTGCAATGCTTTGCAGGCTGTCTCCTGCCTGAACGGAATATTTCTCGTCCGGTTCAGGGTCTGGGTCTGGGTCAGGGTCTGGATCGGGGTCGGGATCGGGATCAGGGTCGGGATCCGGGTCGGGATCGGGATCAGGATCGGGATCCGGGTCGGGATCCGGGTCGGGCTCAGGCTCCTCATCTACCCCTTCCGGCAGCAGAATTTCCTGTCCTTCATAGATCATATTCGGATCCTCTAAGTCGTTGATCTCCACTAAGATATCTACTGTGGTTCCGTAATCAGTTGCGATGCCGTATAAGGTTTCTCCTGCCTGCACAATGTGTACCTCACCGGGTTCGGTGCCAAATATCATCTCCGATACCGTCCCAAACTCATAGCCCCGCGCCGTCAGCTCTTCAATAATACTCGGTAAAGCCGCCGCTGTGTTTACCGCTTCGTGATTCACATGCATAAGCACGATAGCTCCCGGGACTACATCACTTACCACCCGGTTATAAATAGTTTCCGGGGAAGGGCCTTGCCAGTCCAGGGTATCGATGGTCCATTGAATGGTATATGGATATCCCCCTTCCCCCACAAGGTTTAAGATTTCTTGATTAAAAGATCCGTAGGGTGCTCGGAACAGTCTGCTCATCTCCTGTCCGGTTGCCTCTAGAGCTGCCTTTTCTGTTAAATATAGCTCTTCAAATATTTCCTCTGCTGATAATTCTGTAAAATCCCTATGGGTATGGGAATGATTTGCCAATTCGTGACCTTCATTTACCACTCTTCTTGCTTGCGCCGGATGATCCTCAATCGCCTCACCGTTTAAGAAAAAAGTGGCAGAAATTTCATATTCCGCCAACACATCCAATACTTCATCGGTTATGTGAGCCGAATAACCGTCATCAAAAGTCAAGGCAACTTGGCGTTCATCTCCGGGGCCTTGACGTATTACCTGCGATGCAGCGTATATCTGAATGGGTGTTAATGCGATAAGTACTGTTAAGCTTACTGTTATGGAAAAAAGCACCTTGCTAAGGGTTGTCCTTTTTCTTCCGCTCATTATATTCACTCCTTTACTGTTCAATTATTACTTTTATCCTCCGATGCCTTTTCGGTTATTTCAGATTTATTTTCTTTTTGCCGGCAATATTGGGCTCCTGTTTTAGTTTACTGTTTTAAATTCCTGCTAATTCCTGCTCTGGTTTGTTTCTCCGGTTTGCAAGTTCAGTTAGTTTCTCTCGAATCTTTTTTTAGTCGACTAACCTCTATTCCATAGATGCCCATTTTTTCCTTTTTAAACCTGCCAACCAGCAATAGCCCTATCCTACTATTTAAAGTAGTTCAAAAGAAGCCCCGAAACAGTCTCTTCCCGGATTATTTTTTAACAATTTTTCATTTTTATATATACAAAATACTAAACTCCCGTTATAATACTTCTATCTGGTTATAGTACCAGGTTATAATTATTGGAATCAAAAAATCCAACCTCGCTTATAAGCAGGAGGGCCACCATTATTAAGACAAGTTAAAGGAGAGATGAAAATTGGAACTGATGGATTTATTCAAAATTCAAGACTATATGGAAAAGGAAATTCAAGGCTTCGCCAATATCCCCGAGGATGCCCTGGGAGAAGAAAACACCTTTGATCTTCGGTTTTTAGCCCTGCAAGTGAAAACCGGAGAGCTGGCCAATCTGACCAAATGCTACAAATACAATGCCAAAACCCCGGAAATCTCTGAGGAAAAATTATTTTTACGATCGCTGGATGCTTTCCACTTACTGCTTTCCCTAGGCAATGTCCATCAGCTGAATTTCATCAGTTTGGATGCTATTGCCGCGGTACCGAAAGAAGAAAATCAGATTAAAACCTTTACTGCCATCTTTGACGGGATCACAAAGTTACGGGAAGCACTTCGGGCCGGAGACTATTATCATGCCCTGAGTCTCTACATCCGTCTGTTTGCTCACTACATCTACCTGGCACAGCAGTTGAATATCGATTTCGAAAGGATTTATCAGTATTTCCTTTCCCGTTATCAGTTGCCCGAGCGTCTTTTAGAAAAAACTGATTAATTGCACTTTTTGTTATAGTATTGTCAACCTGTGGGATTATGGGGTATACTTTTTAAGGTTCTCATACTATGTTGTTTGTAAAATAAGTAAGTAATAATATGGTTTTTCAATAAAAATGATTAATAAAATTATGATGTCTTAGGATATCGAAAGCGAGGAATTATTTATGAGTCAAGGTAGTCAAGTTAAAGAGTGGTCGAATCCCACACCGGCGGGTCTGGTAGCCCTAGCCATTGCATGTTTCTGTTTTTTCGCCCTTCTTACGGGAAGAGTAACCGGTGCAGCGGTGCCCTTACTGGGAATCTGGCTGCTTGGAGGCTTTGTGGTTCAGTTGGTCGTAGCGATTGTGGATCTTAAAGGAGGAAACACCACCGGCGGAAACACCTTTTTGTTTTTCAGCGCCTTTTTCATGCTGGTAGGGGGACTGGAGATGCTTTTCAAGTTTCAAATGGCCAACAACAACATTTTACTGGATGCCCGAATCGACGGATGGGCCTGGATGGTACTGACCATTGTCCTTTTGCTTTGGACCCCGGCGTTTCTAAAAACCCCATTGGTGCTTAGCTTAATTGTATTTGCTCTGAACATCGCACTGCCCTTTATCACCTTAATGGATTTAGAAGTTCTATCGGCGGATTTCGCTTTTATTCCCGCTTATGCCCTATTGGCAGCAGGAATTTTAGGAATTTACCTTTCTGCGGCGATCATTGTGAACGGCGCCTTCGGCAGAGAAGTTTACCCGATGCCCGGGCCGATTTTAAAGGACCGACCGGAAGCGAAGATGGAAAAGCCCACTGCGGTAGCTGCAGCAGAAGAACCAAAGACTGCAAGCATAGCGTAGCTGCGCAACTTAACTTAAAAAACAGAAAACAACACAAAGGGGACGGAGGTTTTTGTGCTATCATGACACAAAAACCTCCGTCCCCTTTGTGTTGCTCTTTGTGTTGCCTTATTAATTAATCCTCGGGAAGCTGATATTCATAGTCCCGAGGGATAATGCCGTTATGCTCCGCCGGATCGTACGG
>PWEO01000024.1 GCA_003553525.1 Clostridiaceae bacterium | reverse complement strand
TCACCACAAGACCGATTCCCCAGCCTATGGTACCGAGCTTTGTCTCGGAATCTCCCTTTGAGGAGGCTAAGCGCTGATACATGTTTTGATCTCCCAACAGTAAAAACAGGGTGGGGATCACAAGTCCCACAAACTGCATAATCGATAAATCCCCTAAAATCGTTAAACTGGATTCCGGTACTTCCGCCACCACATTGCTCCAGCCTCCGGCGGTACTAATGGCAATGGGTACTCCGATAATAATACCGAAAAGGATTAAAAAGGCGCTGAGAGCATCCGTCGGCGCAACGGACATCAGTCCTCCAATGGTGGCAAGGAAAATAATCAGCACGGCTGCAATGATGGTTCCAAGTTCCACGGACATTCCCGTGGTAACATTAAGCACCATACCCAATCCGGTAAACTGATAGGATACAATTCCGATAAAGGCTAAAATAATAATGGCACTGGCAAGTACCTTTGCTCCTTTACCGTAGCGGTCTTCCATGGCTTCTGCGATGGTATATTTTCCCGCTGCCCGAATCTTCGGCGCAATGATGTATAAAACCCCTACACCGATTAAGCTGGTCAGTCCGAATAATATTGCGGGCCACAAACCATAGTCGTAGGCAATGGAGTTTCCACCGCCGGTTACGGTTCCACTTCCTACCCAAGTAGCAATCAGTGTACCCATTAACACCACCGGACCTAAGGTTCCGCCGGCTAACATAAAGTCTTTACTGTCCTTTACCTTCTTAGAATAATGCCATCCGATTCCGATAATTACTAAAAAATACATTCCTAAAAATACCAGCATTGCTGGATTATGATCGAGTTCCATGTTGTCTCCTCCTTGAGTGTGTAATATTAAATCTTTGTGCTGTCTTGGATTATTTTGCACTTGTCCGGTGATTTTATGATTTACTCAATAATCATCGGTTCTTTTGTTACATGATTGAGCAGCTCGGCCCCATTATCCGTTACAAGGACCAAATCCTCAATACGAATACCGAAGTTTCCGGGAAGATAAATCCCAGGCTCCACGGAAAAAATCATGCCCGCTTGAATCTCATCGTGGTTGGTCATGGATACGTCCCCATGCTCATGAACTTCGATTCCGATGGAATGTCCCGTTCGGTGAGTAAAATACTTGCCATAGCCGTTGTTTTCGATAACTTTTCGGGTGGCCAAATCAATGTCGGAAAACTTTGCGCCGGGGCGGACCTTATCAATCCCTGCACGGTTGGCTTCCTGAACGATCCGGTAAACTTTTTCCTGTTCCTCGGACATCTTCTTAAAAAATACGGTGCGGGTCATATCTGCAGCGTAGGAATCCTTATGACAGCCGATATCTATCAGTACGCTGTCTCCAGCCTGAGGCCGGTCCTTCCCGGGAGTGTGATGGGGATTTGCTCCGTTTTTACCATATGCTACAATGGGATCGAAAGAAAAACCCTCCCCGCCCAGTTCCTCATAAATCTCTTCCAGACGCTTGGTCATTTGTTTTTCCGTAAGTTCTTTAGGAATCACCGCCATCAGCCGCTCCATGGCCTGGTCATTAATCTTTGAGACGGCTTTCATCTTCTCGATTTCTACCGGTTCTTTGATCATCCGAATCCTATCCACCAGATAAGACCCGTTTTCAACGGTGATTGTCGGCGCGGCCTTCATCAGATCGATTAAAAAATGAGCGGGCCAGTTCTTGTCAATTCCGATTTTTCTGCCTCCGGTAATATGCTGTTGTATATAACCGATGGGATCGTCGGTGTCTTTATAACACACAACTTTTAGTTCTAGATCCTTCGGTAGCGGAAAAAGTTCATTAACAATCAGTGTCGGTTCTTTCTCTACAGATAGAACCAGAGCCAGCATTCTCTCCTGAGAATGGATCCATAAATCCGTTAAATAATAAATCGATGGAGCATCGGAGATAATCAGTTGATCCACATTCTCCTTTTCCATGGCGTGAAGGACTTTTTCAATTCGTGCAGTATGCATGGTTTCCCTCCTTTGATAAGTTGTTTTAATTTTTCCGTCACTTTTTCTTCTGAAAACCACAAGTAAAAATAATAACATCTTCTTTAGGGAATTTCAACTGAATCCTTGAAATGCTTGTAATTTGAAGATTCATTAATAATTAATATATTCGCAAAACAATTATTGTTTTTTAAGCGGTTGTCAGCTATTTAGAAAACTACAGGGTCTTAAGAGTTTGATTGCTGTTTTTTTTCTGCTTTTCATTAGTACTTTTACTTAAGAAAATCTTTCCTATCCAAAGGAACCAAAATATTTGACCGATTCCAAATAGTGCGCCCAGGAAGTTTAGGGGAGGAAGAATGGAAATGACTCCCAGAATACCGATGCCAATAGTCCAATAAGAAAAGCCTTTATTAAATTCCCGGGATTTCAATGATCCAAGTCCCACAAGAAGCATCCACAAACCGCCCAGCAGCTCTCCGTCGATAAAACTCAGAGAGGAAGCGGTTACCTCAATGCCTTGCCATAACAATACCGCCTGACTTGGATCCGTTTTATAAATATCGGCAACAATCACAGCTCCATGGTTAAATATCAGGCCGCTGGCGATTAATAATGTTGCCCAGATTAGAGCAAATAACGTAGCAATTTTCATCATCGAAGAATCCTTCAAATCGATTTTTTCATAAAGAGCAAAGGAAAGGACGACTAATGCCAATCCGAATAATACATAGGATAACCAGCGAAGGGTAATAACCAGCCTTTGATTTTCGATAATCATTGATAACTTATCTGCGGGGTCGCTGATATTTGGATAATCCAGTACCACTAAAAAAATGATTATGGCTAATAAGTACACCACCGCACCATATATTGCAGCAAATCCTCCCAGCTTTTGTAGAAATCCTTTATTATCAGTGATCGTATTCATGGTATTTCACTCCTTTGTTAGTTGACTTTCAAAGCAGTTCCTCCAACGTGTAAAATCAGAGTATAAATAACAATGCAATCAATGTACTAATTGCAAGAATGCCTATAATCGTTCCGAAAAACACCAAAGCCTTTATAAAATTTTTATCCTTCCAAATGGATTCCTGTTCAGGGTTGGTGTTTTTTCCAAACAGAATGTAGTCCGCCGATGTATTATAAAAGACCACCAGCTTTGTCAATTTCTCCGTATCCGGAAAGCCATGATCGGTTTCCCATTTTGAAATTGCCTGTCGACTTACCCCTATTTCATTGGCCAGTTCTTCCTGGCTTATTCCTTTCTTTTTTCTAAGCTCGATTAATTGTTTGGAAATCATGGGCTTTCATCTCCTCTGACGTTTGATAGCTTTATTATACGTTATATTGAAGTTGCAACCAACCATTTGTAAATGCTCTTTGTCAACTTCAGGTTGCATTATAGTATTAATGAGAAGAAACCGAGTAGACGGTGAGTAGTTATTTGGCTCACCCTCCCCGTGTGAGGGTTTAATCAAATGAATGTTTTATGCATGAAAAAGCCACCATTGAATTAAATTAATCCATATGGTGGCTCTTTTTCATTTTCTTTTCCGCTAACTTAATGAAATTGGGGTATGGGCCCGATGTTACATGCTATTCCTTTTGTTTAGTGAAGTTTCTTAGAGAAGATAGCAAGCAATGCAACAATGGCTATACCAAGGAGCATAACTGCGGTTTCCTCGATATCGATGATTCCAAAGATGGCTACAATAAAAATTGCCGGTGGAATAATCCATTTGATCAGGAAGTGCCATACTTCAAACAAAGCAAAGCTTTTATTTCCATCGTTGGTAAGTTCCTTTCGAAGGGTTTCCTTATTCACAACCCAACCGGTGACAATGGCAATAAACATTCCGCCGAGACCGAGGAATACTTTGTCGGAAAGGATATCGAATAAGTCGAATACGCCGACATTTAACACCGGCAACGGACCGAATACGCCCATGGATAAAGAGGCAAGAATAGACATTATAGCCATTACGACACCGGTTCCATATACCGCTTTCTTACGCTGCATGTCCCGTTGGTCGATTAAGTAGGAAACCACAACTTCCATTAAAGATATAGAAGAGGTAAGGGCTGCTACGGATAAAGCGATAAAGAAGATGGTACCGAATAGTACCCCAAGTCCACCCATTTCAGCGAATACTCCAGGGATAACAACGAATACAAGTCCAGGCCCCTGATCGGGAGTCATACCGAAAGCGAAAAGTGCGGGGAACATTGCAATACCTGCAAGCAATGCAACACCGACATCCAGCACGGTAACGATCACTGCGTTTCCTGGAAGAGTTTCCTTCTTGCTTAGGTAAGAACCATAGGTGATCATGGCACCCATCCCTAAGCTAAGGGAGAAAAATGCTTGTCCGAGGGCGGCTAAAAAGGTTTGCCCCGTTACTAGTGAAAAGTCCGGTCGGAAAAGGAACGATAGTCCTTCCCCTGCACCTTCAAGGGTTAAGCTTCGAATTGAGATGAATATTAATAAGATAAATAATGTAGGCATAAGCACTTTGGCTGCCTTTTCGATTCCGCCTTTAATACCCTTTGCTACGATCAGGATGTTTAAGGCCAGGAAAACAAGCATCCATATCAGGGGCTGAGTAGCACCGGTAATAAAGTTACCAAAGGTATCACCGATAGCTTCAGGGCTTAGGGCATACAGACCGGTGACAGATTCCAGAATATAGGCGAGGGCCCATCCTCCAACAACGGGATAAAAACCCATGATTAAGAATGCGGAGATCACTCCCATGGCTCCAACAAAGGTAAATCGATGGGAATAAGTTTTAATAGCCCCTACGGCTGCAAGACCAGTGCTACGACCCAGGGAGAACTCTGCGATCATGACACTGATACCAATTAGAATAACAAATACCAGATAAATAAGAATAAACGCACTACCACCGTTCTCGCCTGTCAGGTACGGAAAACGCCAGATGTTCCCGAGTCCTACGGCGGATCCTGCTGCGGCTAATACAAAACCGAGGCGGGATCCCCAATTTTCTCGTTTAATTTCCATAAAATTGTACCCTCCTTATAAAATAGTGAGATGTTTTACGTCCGAAGACGGTAAAGATTTTCCACGATATTTATTTTCCGACCACCTCCTTTAAAGCTGTTCGCAAACTTCAATCAAAAATTGGAATAATACGAAAACTCCATCAATTTAGCGGGATTTTTTTGCTTATACCCTGTTAAAGTCCTATAAATCAAAAAATAGTCAATAAATGAGCATGTAGGTGAAATAATTAACATAGAAACACAAAGGGGACGGAGGTTTTTGTGTCACGATGACACAAAAACCTCCGTCCCCTTTGTGTACCCTTTGTGTA
>PWEO01000223.1 GCA_003553525.1 Clostridiaceae bacterium | reverse complement strand
TTGCCGTCGATCTGTTTTAAGTCATCGTCGGTAAGTTTTCCCCAACGTTTTTTCATACTGCCTTTGATCTGATCCCATCGACCTTCCCATTTTTTGTTCATCTAAGTCACCTCCTTATTTTCATATATATGTTCCTATCTATGTTTTTATCGATTAACCCCTTTGAATATTACTATACCCGTAGTTAACCGGGATCAAACGGAAACTCCTAAAATATTACAGGGATTATGGGCAGTGCCGAGGGATTTGTTGGTAGATCGACCGAAAATAAGGTATATAAGTAAATAAGGATCAAACAGTTACTTGATGCTAAAGTGAACAGTAATAAGCTTTAATTAAAAAGAGTTTCAAGACATTAAGAGGAGGATTTCCATGGATGAATATCTAACAGTCATAACAGAAAACCCTTTTGTTGTTCGGTTGATCTTTGCTGTGATGGGGGTAATCATTCTATTGGCTCTAAAAAATCTGTTCCGATCCAGATTGGGACGGTATATTAAAGATCATAACAATTCTTATCGAAGCAAGAAGGCCATAACCGCCGTGGGATATTTATTAATCATATTATTTATTTCCATTATTTATTGGGAAAGCCTTGGGGCTTTAACCGTATTTTTCGGAATTGCCGGTGCGGGGATTGCTTTTGCACTGCAGGAGGTGATCGTCAGCATCGCGGGGTGGATTGCTATTGTCTTCAGCGACATCTATAAATCCGGAGACCGGGTACTGCTTGGAGGCATTAGAGGAGACGTAATCGATGTAGGCGTTCTTCGAACCACTATTATGGAGATCGGCGGCTGGGTGGATGGAGACTTATATAACGGAAGAATTGTACGAATTGCCAACAGTTTTGTTTTCAAAGAGCCGGTTTATAATTATTCTGCGGATTTTCCCTTTCTTTGGGATGAGATCAAAGTTCCGGTAAAATACGGGAGTGATTATGATTTAGCAAGGAAATTTTTGTTAGAGACTGCAGAGGAAGTGGTAGGGAATTACTCGAAGGAAGCGGAAGCGCACTGGGATATTATGGTTCGAAAGTTTCTTATTGAAAACGCTTCAACCCATCCGATGGTAAACATCATCGCCAATGATAACTGGGTGGAATTCACCCTGCGGTATGTAGTGGATTACAAAAAAAGAGTCGGTGTTAAAGACCGACTCTATACAAAAATCCTTGATAAGGTGGAAAACAGTTCTGGCAAAGTGGAGTTTGCCTCTGCAACCTTTGAGTTGGTAAAGGCACCACCAATAGAAGTAACGTCAAAAAATAGGAACGAATGCGGTTACTGATCAAGACCCTGCAGCTTGCCGGTTTAAAACCAAGCTGCAGGGTCTTGTTTTTGTAGAGTTTTTTGGAGTTCTACAGAAACAGATCCATCTTTGCAATGCGGTCAAAGGCTTCTTTTAACTTATCAACCCCTACGGTGCAGGCGATTCGGATATAGCCTTCGCCGCATCTTCCGAAGGCGTCACCCGGCAGGGTAAGCACATGGGCTTCCTGTAAAATTCGATCACTGACTTCTTTAGAAGAAAGGCCTGTATCTTTAATGTTTGGGAAAAGGTAAAAAGTTCCTTTGGGCGGAAGCACGGATATGTTTTTCAGTTCTTCGATTCTCTTTGCCGCATAAAATACCCGGTCCTGATATTCCTTGACCATGGGAGGCTGAATGGTTTTTCGCTGCCTTAGGGCATGAATCGCTGCCCGCTGGGATACGGAAGGAGCGGTAAACACCACATTTTCATTAATCTGCTGGATGGTTTTAATGATAAAGTCCGGGGCAATTACATGTCCCACTCGCCAGCCGGTCATGGTATAATCCTTGGAAAAACTGTTGATGGTAATGGTCCGCTCCTTCATGCCGGGGATCGATACCATAGGAATAAATTCCCGTTTATAGCTGTAGGCGCCGTAAATTTCATCGGCGATTACCACTAAATCATGTTTTTTCGCCGTCTCCGCTACGGCTTCCATGGTTTCCCGGCTAAAGCAAGTTCCCGTGGGATTATTTGGGGTGTTTATCACCAACGCTTTTGTCCGTTCCGTAATTAATGACTCCAGTCTTTTGGGATCAATTTCAAAATCATCTCTCTCAAGGGTATCCAAGGAAACAGGAATCCCCCGGGCTAATCGAATCTGCTGAGGATAAGGTGTGAAACAGGGTTCATGAATAATCACCTCATCGCCGTCGTCCAAAATCGCCTCCAAAGCCAGATACATCCCCAGGCAGGCGCTGGCAGTCACCATTATTTCCTGGTCCCTAAACTGAAGGTTAAAATCTTCGGAGTACATTTTTCGAACTTCCTCCCGAAGTTCGGGATCTCCCCGAAAGTCCGTATATTTCGTGTGGCCGGCCTTGGCGTCTTCAAAGGCGGCGTTGATGACCGTCTCCGGCGTAGTCTGGTCCGGGTCTCCGAGGCTGAGGTTGATCACATCATCAAAGGATCTCGCCAACTCATCGGAGGCTCCCATGGGGGTTTTTTGATCTTTCCAGTAACGTTTTGCTAGATAGGGATGTTTCATTAGTGCACCTCTTTTCATAGATTGTGAATAGTATTATCCCGATACATTTACAAACTTATATTTAACCTCTCATGTACTATTTCACAAGGAGCCCTGCCTATTCAATAGCATGAAGAACAATAAAACAACAACTGTTTTTGCTTTATTGATTCCTGCTTCACAGAATAGATACCCGGGGAAATGGTTATGAAAACTTAATAAATTAAATGGGCGATTAGTGTCACAATCGGCAGGGTAATAATCGTACGCTGAAGGAAAATGATAAATAGATCCAACAGATTCATCGGGATTTTGGATTTTAAGATTACGGCTCCGGTTTCACTTAGATAGATCAGTTGAGTAAAGGACATGGCACCGATGATAAACCGAGTGATTTCATATTCCAGATTGGAAACCAAAATGGAGGGGAGAAACATATCTGCAAATCCTACAACCACAGCGGGGGCCGCTACTTCAGCTCCGGGAATCTGGAGTAAATTCAACACAGGAATCAAAGGATAAGAAATCCAGGTAAAAATCGGAGTATGCTCCACGATAATCAAAGAGAGAGTACCCCATGCCATAACCAGAGGCATTAAACTTAGATAAATATCAATAACAGTCTTTGTCCCGTCTACGCCCACTCCTGTAGCTCCATTGGCCTCCTTAGCCCGGAGAATTCCTTTTTCCACAGCCCAGTTATGAAGGCTTCGGTCTCCCGGCACTTCTTCGTTGATGTTTTTTTCTCCCCCCTCAAAATAATCTTGAGATTTTTTGGTGAGAGGAGGAATTCTCGGAAGGATTAATGCGGCGATGAAACTTGCAAAGGAGATCGTAAAATAAAATTGTAAAAATACATGTTGAAGTTCTAAAAATTGAGCCACAACCACTGCGAAGGGCAGGGATACGATGGAAAAACATACAGAAATAATACTTGCTTCCTGGGCTGTATAAAAACGACTTTGATATTGTTTATCCGTCAGAACGACGCCCACGGGACCGCTTCCGATCCATGATGCGATACCGTCAATGGCTGATCTTCCCGGTACCCGGAATAATGGGCGCATAAACTTTCGTATTAGCGTTCCGAGATAATCCATGGCGCCGAAGTCCAAAAGCAGAGGAAGTAAAAATCCTGCAAAAAAGAACCAGGTAGCCAGGGTGGGAAGAAGCTCATACAGAATCGTTCCCCCTGTGGCGCCGGAGGTGATAAAGTCCGGGCCGATCTCATAGAAAGTCAGAAAAATGAAAATAGCCCCCAGCACTCTGGAGATTAACCATAGAGGGCCGACGGCCAACAAGTTTTTAAGAAAAGGCTGTTCCATCACAAATTTCGGTTTAGCGAAGGATGCGAACAAAGATAACACAGCACTGAGTATTACCACGACGGTCATTAAGCCCGGGAGTATGTCTCCGAAGGATTCCCGAAACAGATCCGCCATCCGTCCGACGCCGATGGTAAAGTCTCCGTTATAGGGTAGCGGGATAACGAATAAGATGAGTCCCAGTAAGGAAGGTAGGGCAAATTTTAAAAATGATTTTCGGTCATAACGGATATCCCTGTTGGAATCAGATGATTTTTTAGCCACAAGATCACTCCTTTGTTTTAAATTTTGTTTGGATATTTGATAATTTAAGAATACCCATAAAGCAATAGAATAATCAAAATGATCGTGTGCAAAAATGCATAAAAAAACGGGATTCTCATCGAGGAAAATACTCGGTGAAAATCTCCGTTCAATGTTCGATTACTGAAAATACTAGGAACTAAAACTGCAATTAGTGCTCTGCTTTTGCCCGCACAATATATTCAATCAGTTTTTCTTCATCCACTTTTCCCGAAAAGCTGGCTTTCCCGTTGATAAATACGATGGGAAGCTGGTATCCTTTATCGATGAATTTTAATTCTTCCGGATAGTTATCCGCTTCATCCTCCATTAAATCCACAAACTTTGTCTCCGTCTGATCAGCCACAGGACTGTTTTCAATGGCCGTTACCATTCCTTCGTAAACTTCTTTCGTACTTGGATCCTCACTGGGACCGCAGCTTGTGCTCGGACCTCAGCCGCAAGATTCCGATACGGGATCGTTCTTCATACCGAACATAAATACCGTTACTTTTTCTTCCATAATTGATTTCCTCCTAAAATTGTTATCGTAATACATAAGATGATCACTTCTCATTGTAATTCATGGACGTTACGACTGTAAAGAGCAAAAGATGCAACGTTGACAAGTATTTATTTGAAAATAATTGCACCGATCTCTCTAAGCATGGAAAGACCTCGGATCTCTTCACCGTACATAGGTACTTCCAGGTGGGCGGCCTCGGGGAAGGTTTCTTTCATTTCCGCTAGATATTTCAGCTGCATGGCCCGACGATTTTTAAAGAAGGGAGTGACGGCATGTTCTTCAGGGATTATGAGATTTCCTACCGCCAGCTGAGTCTCAATGCCTAAGGTTTTCAATTCCTCCGATGCCCGGTGCGCTTCCACGATGGGGGTTTTTTCCGGATACATTACAAAGGAGAAAGTGGTCTGTTCCGGATTCTTCATCATATCTATCACCCGGTCAAACCGGTATTTTTGAGCCTGGTCCTCTTTGCTGATCTCTGTGGAAACCCCGGCTTTCATTTGAATCTGTTTACTCCAGTCCATGGGCAGTTCCAACAGTCGAAGGGTGTGTCCCGTAGGGGCGGTATCCACCACAATTACTTCATAATCGGAACCCCCGGCATAGTCCACAAACTTTTGGAAGGATGCCATTTCTTCGGTGCAAGGAGAGTCCAGTTCTTCCTCCATGGCCATTATGGTG
>PWEO01000047.1 GCA_003553525.1 Clostridiaceae bacterium | reverse complement strand
TGGCCGAAGACTTGAAAATGATCATAGGCAATAATTGAAGCTTTCATATCGGAAAAATAATCTTGATAGGCCTCTTGCTGTGTTCGTTCTGTAAAAAAATTACCTGTATAAAAATCCTCACGGTCTACGCTGTGTATAGAGGCCAGTATAAAATCAAAGGGCACATCCTTAAACAGATCATAATAACGATGGCTAAGATGAGGTTGCAGTCCCAATTCGATTCCGGTTCGCACATCAATGAGACCTTGATAATTATCTTTTAAAAAAGCAATGGTACGAAAATATTCGTCTATATCAAAGGTGAGATCGTTGTTTTTGCCATCATAATCCAAATCATAATGATCCGTAAAGCAAACAGATTTCAACCCTTTCTCAATGCTCTTATCTAAGGTTTCCTTCATAAGAGCCTGAGAGTCCGGTGAAAAGGTAGAATGTACATGACTATCAAACATATTATGCCTCCTTTAATTTCATTGCAAAATAAGTATATCAGAAAATGTTGGGAAATCAAACAATAATCCCTTAGTTTTACCCCGGATCTTAGCGAAAGGTTTCTATAAAAAAAGATTTTGCATAATAATTGAGAGTTTGATTAGTCCGTGTTCTTAAGAACTAGTAAAATATAACTAAATTGCAAGTTAGATTAAAGAAATTGCAAATAGCAATATTAGATAATAATTAACAATGTGAAAACATGGAGCTGCGAACCGGTAATTGCATTGCGTTTAAAAAATATACAAAAAAATGTTTAAAGAAAATATACGGTGGGTAACTATGATTATAAGAATTAAAAATGTTTTAAAAATCAATTGACAAACAAAAGCATAGTTGTTATAATTAGCCTACAAGGAAAAATAAAAAAGGAGTGATCGTATGAGAAAAGATAACAGACATTTACCGAAGGTTGAAGAGCGAAAAGACTGTGGAGCGATTACCTGTATCCACTGTGTAGCCAACACTTGTACATTAGAAGAGTGTGACATGTTTGAAAAGAAGCTGCGACAGGAAAATTAATCAGTATAAAATGAACTGCAAATAAAAAGGATCCTAATAATAGGGTCCTTTTTTGTGAAATAAAATCAATTATTTTGCAAAGGTGTTTGCTGACCGGTAAAAATAAAGCCGAGGAATATCATAAAGAAACCCCCGGGATTTTCATTCAGGAAATCCCGGGGGTTTAGTAATTGGGAGACAACGGCCCTTATCGAATATCCTTATATTGCAGTTCATAAAGATTGTAGTATAAACCTTTCTCGCTGAGGAGCTGATTATGATTTCCCATTTCCCGTATACGTCCCTTATGAAGAACGATGATCTTATCACAGCTTTGAATCGTGGATAAGCGGTGGGCAATGGCGATGGTGGTTTTTCCTTTGATGATTTTTTGCATGGCGTCCTGAACCAGTTCCTCGGTTTCCGTGTCGATGTTGGAGGTGGCTTCATCCAGCACCAGTACAGCGGGATTGAAGGCTAACGCTCTGGCGAAGGCCAGGAGTTGTTTTTGTCCCGATGAGAGGGTGGAGCCCCGCTCCATAACCGGCTCATCGTATCCATTGGGGAGCTTTTCAATAAACCGGTGAAGGTTCACATACTTGGCAATTTCTTTTATCTTTTCCCGGGAGATGTTGGGGTTATCCAGAGAGATATTTCCTTTAATATCTCCTGCGAACATAAACACGTCCTGCAGGACGATTCCGATGTTTTCCCGAAGATCCGTAATGGAGAGATCTTTGATATTGACTCCGTCAATTAAAATTTCCCCCTCTTGAATATCATAGAAACGAGCCATCAAATTAATGATTGATGATTTTCCCGCTCCTGTGGCACCGACAAAGGCGATGGACTCTCCGGGACTGATTTTAAAGCTGACGTCCTTTAATACCCATTCATCATCGTTGTAAGCAAACCAAACATTTTTAAATTCAATTTCTCCCTTAAAGCTTTTTAAAGGTTTGGGGTCCTCGGTATCCTGAATACTGGAATGAGTATCCAGGAGTTTAAAGATCCGCTCGGAAGAGGCCATGGAGGATTGAAGTACATTATATTTTTCTGTTAAGTTGTTAATCGGTTGGAAAAACTGCTTAATATAGTTAATAAAGGCAAATAGAATACCGAATTGAATATTGCCCTGTACTACCTGTCCGCCACCGTACCAAATGATAATAGCGAAACCTAAGGATCTTATGATCTCCATAGAAGGGCGGTATATGGCGAAAATGAAAACTTCTCGTTTGTTAGCGGCCAGAAGCTCCTCGTTGGTTTTATTAAATTTATTGAATTGTTGGGCTTCCCGCTTAAAAGTCTGGATGGTTTTCATCCCGGTAAAGTTTTCGCTAAGGGAAGAGTTAATCCTTGCAAGCTTTAGTCGTACCTGGCGGTAAGCATCCCGTACTTTCAGGCGAAACAGGTAAGAGGATAGTAACAGAACCGGCAGTACTAAAAAAGTAAGTAGGGCCAGTCGAAAGCTCATGGTAAGCATGACAATGACCACCCCGATCAGGATGAAGATGTCTTTGAAAAAGCTGACCAGCACCTCCGTATACATCTGATGCAGGGTTTCCGTATCATTGGTAATTCTTGTGACCAGACGTCCTACAGGATTCTTGTCAAAGAAACTTAAAGACATATACTCCACGTGGCTGAAAAGTTGTTGGCGAATATTGTAGATAATTTTATTACTGGCGTAATTCAAGGCATATACCTGGATATAGTTCATTATAAATGCGCTGATAATCAAACCTAAAAAGATCCAACCGATGCGCCACAAACTGTTGATATCTTCTGCGCGAAAAGCTTGAATTCCTTCGTCATCCAAACGATTAGCGGGAATTTGTCGGTCTTCGAATACTAAATAGTCACCGTTGCCGGATTCAAAGGTTCCCGGCACATCAACATTTCCCAAAAACTCCTGTAATAAGTAGACTTCTCCTTCGATTCGCACCAGTTGAGCCATGGAGTCATATAGTTCGTCAGGTTTTTCCGTATAGAAATAGCGGTCGTTATATTCCGTACCTCCTTCCGCTACGGGTTCATCATAAACATATAAAGGACGGTCGTAAACATTAATATGTTCGTCAATAGCCACTTGTATAAAATATGGTCGGGCAAGTTCCACTCCGGCTATGAAAATCAGTAGCACGATACAGAGAGCGATGATTTTCCAGTAAGGCTTTGCATAGCTTAGAAGTCTTCCCATTAATTTCGAGTCATAGGCTTTTCCCAGGTTTTCTTCTTCGTGATAGTTGCTCATGTTTACACCTCCTAATCTTCTTTTGTGATTTCTTCTTCCAGTAACTGTTTTTCATAGAGTTCGAAATACAGATTTTTATTTTTCAACAATTCCTCGTGGGTCCCTTCTTCTAAAATCTCTCCTGCATCCAACACCACGATTTTGTCGCAGTCCTTGATAGTGGAGATTCGATGAGCAATAAGAATACTGGTTTTGGATTCCATTTCTTTTTTTAGATGACCAAGGATTTTTTCTTCCGTATCCGTGTCCACGGCGGAAAGTGAATCATCCAAAATTAGAATTTGGGGATCTTTAATCAGGGCCCGGGCGATGGAAATCCTTTGTTTTTGTCCGCCGGAAAGGGTGACGCCCCGCTCGCCCACAAAGGTTTTGTAACCTTCGGGAAAGTCCAGAATATTTTCATGAACCTGGGCAATTTTCGCTACCCGCTCCACTTCTTCTTGAGAAGCTTCATCTACACCAAAGGCGATATTGTCGGCGATGGTGGTGGAAAATAGGAAACTGTCCTGATCAACATAACCGATATGATTACGGAGAGACTCGATTTTGATCTTCTCAATAGGTATTCCGTCTATTCGAATTTCACCTTCCTGGGCTTCAAAGAGATGAAGCAGAAGACTGGCCACCGTGCTTTTTCCGCTTCCGGTTCGACCGATGACTCCGATGGTGCTTCCGGCAGGGATATCTAAAGTAAAGTTTTTTAAGGCATACTCGTCGGTATCGGGAAATTTAAAAGAGGTATTATCAAAGTGAATGTCCCCACGAAGCTTTTCGATGGTTACAGCGTCTTCCCGGTCAACAATTTCCGGTTCCACATCTAAAATGGTGTTGATTCGAGCCATGGAAGCGGATCCCCGTTGCAGGATGTTTACCACCCAACCAGCGGCCATCATGGGCCAGATCAGTAAAGCTAAATAGGAATTAAAGGCGATAAAATCACCTAAAGAAATATCACGGTTAATAACCAAAGTACCTCCGTAGACGATAACAATTAAATAGCTAAGGGAAGAAATTGCCATAATAAGGGGCTGGAAAACTCCGAAAATTTTAACCAAATGCATTTGCTTATTAAACACGTTCTGATTTTTAGCGGCGAATTTTTCTACTTCTTTTTCTTCCTGAACAAAGGTCTTGACTACCCGAATCCCGGAAAGGTTTTCCTGTACGGTTTCCGTTAAAGAAGAAAAAGATTCCTGTACCTTGCGAAACCTTAGATTAATGGTTTTTCCAAAACGTCCTGAAGCAAAGGCCAGGAAAGGTAGCGGGAATAAGGCCAGTAAGGTCAGTCGAACATCTGTAGTAAAAAACATCATAAAAGTGGCGATTACCGTTATAAATACCGCATCCACCACCATGACAATTCCCGGTCCCAGAGCCATACGTACGGCGTTGATGTCGTTGGTGGCATGGGCCATTAAATCTCCGGTTTTACTTTTATTAAAGTAGTTGGTGGAAAGCTTTAATAAATGGGAAAACAGCTTGTTTCGAAGCTCAAATTCCAATTTTTTTGAAGTTCCGATGATATAAATCCTCCATAAAAATCGAAAGAAAGCCAGTAGAAATCCGATGATCAGCATATATATTCCGTATCGGAAAATTTCCGCCCTTCCAATCAGATTTGCTTGAAGATCATCGGTAAAGGTTCGAAGAATTTCCGGTAATAGTAACTGTAAAACGTCCACAAAAATAAGCCATACAACTCCTAGGATATAGGCCCATTTATGTTCAATAAAAAAGTACTTTAAGGTCTTGAAGTTTGCTAGCAATGTTGTCACTCCCCCCATTTATTTTGTTTCACTAAATAAATTTCATTGTATAATAGAATCTTAAAGGATGCAAGAGTATAGATTGATGGGATTTTCTATTTATAATCAGAGGAACCTATGGTATTATAGTCTTAGTAAAGGGGGAATTACCATGTATCAAAATATTGATATTATTTGTAATCCCAGTTCCGGGAAGCAAAAGTTTCAAGACAACATTAAAGATATTCAAAAAATGTTACAAAAGAGCGGTAGTAGTGTAAAAATTTTTTATACGGAGAAAAAATACGATGCCAAGGATTTTACCATAAAGAGCTGTAAAGGATCCACGGATCTGATTATCTCTGTTGGAGGGGACGGCACACTCAATGAAGTGATCAACGGGCTGATGGTTTCGGAAAGGCAAATTCCTTTAGCCATTTATCCTACGGGTACGGTCAATGATTTTGCTACGTACTTTCAAATTTCAACGAAAGTACAAAACTTTTTTGAGATGATTCAAAAACAGCAGGAAACATTGGTGGATGTGGGAAAAGCCAATGATCACTTTTTTATAAATGTAGCCGCAGGGGGTGCCATAACAGAGGTGGCTCATAAAGCCAGTAGTGAATCAAAAAGCATTTTAGGAAGAATGGCTTATATTCTAGAAGGGGCCAGGGATTTTCCTAATCAGATTTTCAAACCCACAACGGTGAGGCTGACCATTGACGGCGAAACGGAAGAAAAGGAGATACTATTTTTATTGGTTGCCAATACCCGATATGTAGGAGGTTTTAAACAGCTGATGAACCGAGCGAAAACCGATGACGGAAAACTGGATCTGTTATTGGTGGAGAAAATTCCAATAAAAGATTTTATCAATATTTTTGTAAAAGCCATAAATGGTAGCCACTTAAGTCATCCCAAAGTATATTATAAAAATGTGGAGGAAATTCAAATAGAAGCAAATCCTGCTATGGAAATGGATGTGGACGGTGAATATTTGGGGAATACTCCGGTAAAAATTACCGTTCATAAAAAAGCTGTAAAAATTCTTATTCCGTAAAAAGAGCTTTAAGAGGATTATCATAAAAAGGTGTTAAAAAGAGAGACAAACTATGTTAAAATAGAAGATATACTATATTTAGGAGGACGAAAGATGCTGAAAATTGATTCTGAGAATGAAAGTAAGGATGTTATTACGGAAATTGAAAAAGAACTCCGTTATCTTTGTACAATAGTAAAGCAAAAAGGTCGGGAAATGTTGGTGGAATTTGAAATAACCCCTCCCCAATTTCAGGCACTGCTATATTTAGTAAAGGAAGAGGATTTAACCATCGGAGAGTTAAGCAAGCGAATGTATTTGGCTTGTAGCACCATCACGGATTTGGTGGATCGTATGGAAAAAAATAAAATGGTTAAACGGGTCCGGGATAAGAAGGACCGTAGAGTAGTCCGAGTTTCAGTTTTGGAAAAAGGGCATAAAATTATCCAAAAAGTCCTTACTGCTAGAAGAGAGTATCTGCGGGATATTCTAAAAGATCTTTCAGAAGAGCAAAAAACTTTTATTCTAGAAGGTATTTCTATGGTTTATGAACGAACGGATTCAAATGATTAAGGGTTCAGTCCAACTTTAAAGATCCTGTTGAACAAAGAAACCCTTTGGACGCGGAAGCAAAGGAGGCAAAGAATTATGGTAGAGCAGGAAAAGATTGACAGAATTAATGAACTGGCAAAAATAGCGAAGAAGAGGACATTGACAGAGGCTGAAGAAACTGAACGACAAGCTCTTAGAAAAGAGTATATTCAAGCCTTTAGAAAAAGTGCTAAGCAACAGTTTGACAGAATTAAAATCGTAGACTAATTTGATGATGAAAAGTCGGGGATAAGTCTCGGGCTTTTTCTAATTCAAAGACATAAACACTGGGAATCAAGAATCAGAACACTGGAATAATAACAAAAGAACGTAATATATAGTAGTTTTATAATAATTAGAAAAATAAACTTTTGATTTTATGAAATTAGGGTAATATAATAAGGGAGGAGCAATAAGATTTCTTATAAATAATGGCTCCAAGAACTTTAGGTTTTCCCGTATTTTATCAAGGGGAATAAGAGGTGAATCTATGAGAAACGAACCGCAAGAGGTTTCAAAAATCAATGACATTCTTTCTAAGGCCATTCATGCCATGGAGGAGAGTAAAGAAGAAATTTTTGAAATCACTGAAAATCTACGCAGAGAATGTGATGAAATTCAGCAAAAGGTAAGGGATCTAAAAGAAAAAGCCAAGGCCTTTGTTCTTGAAGTGGAGGATTTGGAAAACAAAGAACGATCCGGGCGAAGAGAATTGTTAAAGGTAAGTAAAAACTTTGAGACCTACAATGAGGAAGACATTAAAAAAGCCTATGAAAAAGCCAATGATTTGAGACTTCAGGTCCTGGTCAAACGCCGGGAAGAAAAGGAATTGATTGATAGAAGAAAAGACTTGGAATTACGCTTAAAAGAAGCGCAGAGAAATTTGAAAAAAGCGGAGAGCCTCACGTCGAAGATCGGTATTGCTCTGGAGTTTTTAGCAGACAACTTTGATAGTGTTCTTCTAAGTGTGGAAGGCATAGAAGAAAAACAGGATATTGGAAAACGAATCATTCTCGCCCAAGAAGAAGAGCGAAAAAGAATTGCCAGGGATATCCATGACGGACCGGCTCAATCCTTGTCCAATGTGATTATTAAAACCGAGCTTTGTGAACGTCTGATTGACAAAGATTTGGCAGAGGCTAAGAAAGAGTTGGTGAGTTTAAGAGAAATTGTCCGGGAGAGTACAAAGGAAGTCCGGCGGATCATTTACAATCTTCGACCGATGTCTTTGGACGACTTGGGATTTACGTCAATGGTTCAAAAGTATCTGGAAGTTTTTCAGGAGGAGACGGGAATTAAAACCGATCTGATCATTGATTCGGATAAGAAAATTGAGGATTCCGTCCGAAATCTTTTTGTTTTTCGAATTACCCAAGAACTCTTGAACAATGTACGAAAGCATGCGGAAGCTACTTCTGTGGAAGTAACCTTGAACATTAATGAAAAAACCATAGGTTTGGGTGTTCGGGACAACGGTAAAGGTTTTAATTTGGGCGAGAAATCTAAAAGTTGTAGTGAATCAGGGAACATAAAAGGAGATAGCTTGTGTGGTTTAGGACTGCAAAACATTAAAGAACGGATTAAACTCTTGAATGGGAAAATCACCTTTGAAAGTAAAGAAGAAATGGGGACGAAGGTCCATTGTGTGATACCGAATAACAGCTAAAGATAAAAAAATAAGGACCCTTAGGGAAGGATGTGGGAATATGATCAAAATATTACTTGTGGATGATCATTTATTAGTACGCCAAGGCATCAAAAAAATACTGGAGTTAGAAGAGGATTTCCAAGTCGTGGGAGAAGCCGGTAACGGAGAAGAAGCACTGGAAAAATTAAATAACATCAATCCGGACATTATTTTACTGGATATTAATATGCCGGAACTCAATGGTATTGAAACTTTGCGGAAAATTAAATCCACGGATGAAAACCGAAAAGTAATCATGTTAACCTTTCATGATGAAAGGGAATATTTAGTGGAGACCATTAATCTAGGGGCCGACGGATACATTTTAAAAGATGCGGAAAGTGACAGTTTGATCCGAGGTATTAGAGATGTGAATAAAGGAGGATCCTACGTTCACCCCAGTATTGCCGGGGCCCTGGTAAAAGATCATAAGCATACAGAACCGGAAGCAAAACTGAGTAAGGAAATGGAAGATCTGATGAAACTTACACGACGGGAAAAGGAAGTCTTAAAGCTTATTTCGCAAGGAATGAATAACCGGGAAATTGCCAATACCCTGTTTATCAGTGAAAAAACCGTAAAAAATCATGTATCAAATATTTTTAAGAAGATCCATGTAAACGACCGAACTCAGGCCGCCATATTTGCACTGAGAAATCAGCAGGATCAGTAACTGATCCAATGGGAGGATTTATGGAAAACGAATTATTCTTTAATCGGAAAAGCCTATGGAAGACACTGAACGAATCAAAGCTTAAAGAAAGCCAAGAATTTGGAGACTCCTACAAAAGTTTTATTGATAATAGCAAAACTGAACGAAAATGTGTAAAAGAAATTATTCGACAGGCCAAGGCCGAGGGTTTTGTGTCTTTTGAGAACCTACAAAAAAAGGGGAATAAGACCTTGGGGCTCGGAGATAAAGTATATTTTATGAACAAAGAGAAAGCAGTAATTTTAGTGGTTATCGGCAAAGAGCCTATGGAATCCGGAGTGAACATTATCGGTACTCATTTGGATAGTCCTAGATTGGATCTAAAACCTTTTCCCTTTTATGAAGATAAGGAATTGGCCTTGGCTAAAACCCATTATTATGGAGGCGTAAAAAAATATCAATGGGTTACCATGCCTTTAGCGATGCATGGGGTAATCACAAAAGAGAACGGAGAACTTGTGGAAATTACCATCGGAGAAGATCCTTCGGATCCGATTTTGATGATTTCCGACCTGCTTCCCCACTTGTCCAAGGATCAAATGAGCAAAAAAATGTCGGAAGGAATTACCGGTGAAGGGTTAAACGTTTTGTTAGGCAATCAGGCAACGAAAGAGGGAGATGAAAAAGAAGGAGTAAAAGCTCATCTGCTAAACCTCTTAAATCAGCAGTATGGTATCACGGAAGAAGACTTTGCTTTTGCTGAAATACAACTGGTACCTGCGGGAAAAGCGAGGGATCTGGGTCTGGATCGAAGCATGATTGCGGCTTATGGACATGATGATAGAGTGTGTGCCTATGCTGAACTACGAGCAATTCTTGATCTTAAAGCTCCAACAAAAACGGCACTAGCTGTATTCGTTGATAAAGAAGAAGTGGGAAGCATCAGTAATGTGGGAATGGAATCAAAGTTTTTTGAGAACTCTGTAGATGAATTACTGGAACTTCAGGAAGGCACCACTAGACTGAGTATTCGCAGGGCTCTTAACCGATCAAAGGCCTTATCCGGCGATGTAATGTCGGCTTTTGACCCTAACTTTCCAGAAGTGCTGGATCCGAAAAATTCCTGTTACATGGGGAAAGGGGTAAACATCAGTAAATACACTGGTTCTCGAGGAAAAGGTGGCTGCAACGATGCCAACCATGAATTTTTAGCAGCGCTACGACAAACGTTTAAGAATAATGATATTCAATGGCAAATGGGAGAACTTGGCAAAGTAGACCAAGGAGGTGGAGGAACGATTGCCTATATTATAGGGAATTATAATACCGAGGTCGTAGACTGCGGCGTTCCGGTACTAAGTATGCATGCACCCATGGAGATTGTCAGTAAAGTGGATCTTTATATGACTTATCTTGCTTATCGAGCTTTTTACTCATAGATTAGCATATCAAGAGAGTTATGGAAATTGATTTTAGTGTAGGTAGTTGATAGAGTATAGCGGTTTAATTATAAAGCAACTAAGAAGGCCGAAAATCCAACAAGGGTTTTCGGCCTTTTTCAAGTTGTTAAATAATAGATGAGATTATTTTTGAATTAATGATCTTTCTTCTGAGGTACTGTCTCCTGATCGTAGTAGGGGTTCACATGAATCAGCACATCCTTTACCTCATCATTAAGGGCAAGGATGTTTTGCTTTGTGCGGGCTGCTATAGCATGGCCACTTTCAACGGTAATATGAGGAGAGACATTGATTTTCATATCTACTAGTAACATGGAACCGTAACGTCTCACTTTGATCTCGGAAACTGCTTTTACGCCTTCTTCGATTTCTGCGGCATCCGTAATTTTATCTAGAACTTCTTGGGCAGGGGCGGAGTCCATTAAATCTTGAATGGCATCAATATAGATGGAAATGGCTGTCTTTAAAATCAGCAGTGCCACCACTATGCCCGCAAGAGGATCCATAAAGGGAAAACCCAGTACGGCACCGGTAATCCCGATTAAAGCAGCAATTGAAGAAATTGCATCGGAGCGTTGATGCCATGCATCAGCAATCAATGCGGCATTACGATACTTTCTGCCCACCCGAATGGTGTACTGGTACATTCCCTCTTTTACAGCGATGGATATTATAGCCACAACAATGGCTGCATTTCCGGGAATACCGATATCATCGGAAACAAGGATCTGAAAAGCTTCATAGCCGATGAAAACTGCGGTAATCATTAAAATAATGGCAATGATTTTTGAGACAATGGATTCGGCTTTATGATGACCATAGGGATGGGACTCATCGGGAGGTTGATGAGCTATTTTTACCCCCTTAATAACTATGACGGTCCCGATGAAATCCGAAGCTGAGTGTACCGCATCAGCCATCAGAGCCGTACTCCCTGCAAGGTATCCGATAAATCCTTTTAAAAAGGTAAGTACGATATTTCCCAGCAGATTCAAATAAGAGGCTTTGCGGGAAGCTTTATAGCGGGTTTCTTCATTCATATTTTCACCTCACTTGGCTTATTAATTGTTTTACAGTATACTTATGCTTCAGAAAATTCTCTATTCTATAATGGATAAGTTTGTATAGAGGGTCCGTAGAAAAATTTTTTTCTAAGATTTAGGCCTGCACACATTCTGCTTGAACATAGTCTATATAACCGGGATTGTAGCTTTAAAACAGTGATAACTAAAAAAAACCTCTAGAACATAACTAGGAGGCTAAAGATTTGATGGAAAATATTAAGCTTAAAGGTGGTGCCGCGGAAGGGACTTGAACCCTTACAGTGATTAACACCGGCAGATTTTGAGTCTGCTGCGTCTGCCAATTCCGCCACCGCGGCTGAAATCTATAGAAATAATAACACGATCCCTAGACAAAGTCAAATAATTTCTCGTTACTATGAAGGGAAAATTTGTGATAATATAGATCCGAGAGCTATAAAATAGATCAGGGTATACGGGAACAATTTTAATGAAAATGAAGTCTAAAAACTATAGATCTTCGGAAAGGAGCCGCCATTGAACATCGAAGAGGCTAAACTCATTAAAGAGTCACAACAGGGAAGTATAAAAAGTTTTGAACAGCTGATCCTTCGTTATCAGGATCAGGCTTATCGAACGGCCTATGGAATGCTTGGAAATCCGGAAGATGCTAAGGATGCTACCCAGGAATCCTTTATTAAAATATACAAATCCCTTAAAAACTTTAAATTTCAAAGTAATTTTTCCACATGGATGTACCGAATTGTTCACAATACCTGTCTGGATATAATTCGCAAACAAAAAAGACGGAAGGAAATACCTATGGAAACGAAAAACAATTTAAATAATAACGGGTATGAAATTCCCTTGAAAGACTTGTCCGATGGTCCCGAGGCACTGTTGGAATATGAATTTGTAAAAAAAGAAATAAAAAAATGTATAGTAGAGCTACCTGCAGAATATCAGGGAGTTATAATCTTGCGGGATATTGAAAACCTCTCCTATGAAGAAATTGCAAAAGTACTGAATATCTCCGAAGGAACGGTAAAATCCCGGTTAAATAGAGGGCGGAAACAATTAAGACAACGTTTGACAGACCTTCTAAAGGAGCATTAGAGAGGAGGAAAAATAATGAACTGCAATGAATTTGATGAGAAAATATCCCTATATATCGACGGAAAACTAAATAAAGATGAAGAAAAGAGCTTTCTGGATCATGTTAATGATTGTCGGCAATGTTTTCGAGCCCTAGAAAACACCAAAGGAATTCTCGGAAGTCTAGAGGATTTGAATAATATTAAGGCACCTGAAGACTTAAGCAAAAGCATTATAAATGCACTAGAGATGGAAGTGATGAAATCCAAATATGAAAAAACTCGGAAAGGTTCGGAAGAATCCACTGAAAATAGTATAGTGGAAGATGAATATGAAAACGTACAAAAAAACAGGGAATTCTATGGTTACAGAAAAAACCCTCGTCAGTGGTTCTTAAAACAGAATCCATGGATCAAAAAGGTTTCTTTGGCCGCGGTTTTGATCTTGATCGTAACCTCTACAGTGATTCTAAATACTGACTGGGCTCCAAGTCCCATACAAGAGGATATGATGGTTATGGACAGTGAAGGGGAAAGTGATCCAGAGGAAAGACCTGTCGAAGAATCGGAAGAAATCTCAGATTCTGTGGAAAATGAAATCTCAGAATATCCTCAAAGACAACCTGGAATTACCGCTATGGAGGATGAAGAAACCGCATTTGGTGAAGATAGTTATTCTCGAGAAGACCAAGTGGAAGAAAGCGAACTTAGAACCATGGAAACTGAAGAATCCAAGATATTAGGCGTAAAATACAGGGAATGGATCGTGTTATTACTGGGAATTGGGGTAATAACCGTAATAGTGGTTCCTCGAAAGAATCGCAAAAATTAAGTGTGGAAATTGGCTTATAAACTAACTGCTAAAAATTGAACACAATTAATCAAGATGAATTAATTTCACTTCGGGAACGGGAATTAGCAAGTATAAATAAAAAATAGTAAAAAATGCCTAATTTAAAATTGAAGGAAAGAGAGGCGAGGAAATTTGATCAACAATGAAAGCCAAAATTTGACTCAGCAGGAGAACAATAAAATGATCATTATTGATGGAAACAGTCTTCTAAACCGAGCATTTTATGCGCTTCCCCCTTTGAAAACCAAGGACGGAAGACACACCAATGCTATTTATGGTTTTTTAACAATGACCTTTCGAATGCTGGAAGAATATAATCCAGGATATTTTGCAGTAGCATTTGATTTGAGAAAGCCAACATTCCGCCATAAAGAGTTTAAGGAATACAAAGCGGGACGAAAAAAAATGCCTTCGGAGCTTCGTCAGCAGATTCAGCCTCTAAAGGATATCTTAGATGCTCTTAACGTGTATCGCATAGAAGTTGAAGGTTTTGAAGCAGATGATATCATCGGGACCGTTGTAACCCAGGGAGAACAGCAGGGAATGGAGACACTAGTGGTAACTGGGGATAAGGACGCATTACAACTGGCCTCTGACACTACTAAAATCATCTTTACCAAACGGGGCATATCCAACATTGAAATTTATGATGCTGATAAAGTAAAAGAGGAAACCGGAGTGACCCCCAAGGCTTTTATCGACTTAAAGGGTCTAATGGGGGACAGCTCCGATAATATTCCGGGAATTCCAGGAGTCGGCGAAAAAACCGCCCTTAAGTTACTGCAGGAATTTGGAACTGTTGAGAATTTAATAGCAAATACCGATCAAATATCCGGGGATAAACTACGTGAAAAAGTGGAACGTAATCAGGATAAAGCAATACTCAGCAAGCGATTGGCAACAATCGTTCGATATATGCCCATGGATATTGATTTTTTAAAACTGAAAAGAAGAAAAATTTACTTGGAGGAAGCGGTTAAAATTTTTAAAGATTACGAGTTTCATAGTTTAATGAAAAAAATTCGGGCTCGGGCAGAAGAGGGTTCTTCAATAGAAGAGGAAGTCACCAAAGCTTTAAGTGAAGATGTTAGTTCTTCAGAGGATTACAAAGTGTTAGAAGTGCAGGATGAAAATAGCTTTAAAGAACTACAAAATGCTATTCAAGAATACTTAAAGACTTCGAAGAAACTGGGAATGTATTCTTTAACAAAAGGGGAGGCATTAACTAAGGATGAAATTTTGGCATTAAGTCTTGTGACTAAAGAAAACAACGTATATATTATTGATCTGGCTACTTTCAGCTCGGCCCTAAAGAAAGAATTTTGGGTGTGGTTTAAAATGATTATTGAAAGGGAAAAAATAGAACTTGTAGCTCATAATAGTAAGAGTGAGATTCTGCATTTGAAAAATCACAGGATCAATTTAAATTACGTAGTGTTTGACACCATGATTGCGGAGTACTTAATCAATCCCAACAAATCCGGTTATGACTTAGAAGATTTGGTATTGGAATACACAGGAACCAACATAAAAAGCAAAGAAGCCTTCCTGGGCAAGGGAAAAAAACAAATTTCCTTTCAAGATCTGGAGCAGGAAGATTTTTCTTCGTATCTACAAGGCCGGGTACTACACCTATTTTCATTAAAATCCTTTATGGAAGATAAACTGCGGGAATACAAACTAAATGATCTTCATCAAAACGTGGAGATTCCCTTAATAGAAGTATTAGCCGGTATGGAGTATCAGGGAATACTAGCGGATAAAGAGTTGCTAAAGGAACTGCAAAAGAGCTATGAAGAAAAGATAGACAACTTAACAAAAACCATTTATAATTTAGCAGGAGAAACATTTAATATTAACTCTCCGAAACAATTGGGCACTATTTTGTTTGACAAGCTGAATCTACCTCCGATGAAGAAGACGAAGACCGGTTATTCCACTAATGTTGAAGTGTTGGAAAAGCTTAAGGATAAACATGATATTATTGAGAGGATTCTAGAATATCGACAAATTACTAAGCTTAAAAATACTTATATTGACGGATTGTTAAAAATTATTAATCCGATCACTGGACGTATTCACTCTCACTTTATGCAAACCGTGGCATCCACAGGAAGAATTTCCAGTACGGAGCCTAATCTACAAAACATTCCAATTCGTATGGAAATGGGACGACAGCTTCGAAAAGTATTTGTTGCTAAAGAAAATTCGATCTTTATTTCGGCGGATTATTCACAAATTGAACTTCGGGTACTAGCCCATATGTCTGAGGATGAAAATTTAATTGATTCTTTTCTTCGGAATGAGGACATTCACACTCGCACTGCAGCGGAAATCTTCGATGTAGAATTTGATGAAGTGACTTCGGATATGCGAAGTAATGCTAAAGCTGTGAACTTCGGAATTGTCTATGGAATCAGTGATTACGGATTGTCGGAAAACTTGGGGATCAATCGAAAAAAAGCCCAGGATTATATTGACAATTATTTTAGAAAATATCCCGGGGTAAAATCCTATATGGATAAAACCGTAGAATTTGCGAAAGAATTTGGTTATGTAACCACACTTCTTAATCGAAGAAGGTATTTGCCTGATATCCATGCGAGAAACTACAACCTCCGTTCCTTTGCAGAACGGACCGCAATGAATACACCGATTCAAGGAAGCGCTGCAGACATTATTAAAATTGCCATGATTCAAGTATTTAAAAAATTAGATGAACAGAACTTAGAAGGAAAGCTGTTGTTACAGGTACACGATGAACTGATTGTGGAGGCTCCGGAAAAGGAAATCGATCAGGTGAAAGCAATCATTCGAAGTTCGATGGAGGATGCCATGGATTTAAAAGTGCCGCTAAAAATTGACATGTCCCAGGGAAAATGCTGGTACGATCTTAAATAGGAAAAGGTGATTGAATGGTTATAATCATAGGATTAACCGGCAGTATTGCCACAGGAAAAAGCACGGCATCAAAACATCTGGAAAAACTGGGTTGTAATGTTGTCGACGGAGATATGGTTGCGCGGGAAGTTGCTGAGGAATCCAATGTCTTAGATGCAATAGAAGAGACTTTCGGAAAAGAATTCCTGAATAAAGAGGGAAAACTTCTTCGTAAAAAACTGGGTTCTATGGTATTTAATGATGGCGAGGCCCTACAGAAACTCAATGAAATTATGTATCCTGCTATTCGAAATAAAATTGCGGATCAACTGGCAAGATTTAAAAAGTCAGCGGAAAACCGTTCACAAGAAGCAAAGACATCCGAGTGCATAGTCATCGATGGAGCCTTATTAATTGAAATGAATCTTCATACATGGGTGGACGAGGTATGGCTCGTGGCTATTACAAAGGATGAACAGATCCGTCGACTGATGAATAGAGACGCAATCAGTAAAACCGATGCCCAAAGAAAAATTGAATCTCAAATGTCCACATCGGAAAAGAAGAAGTTTGCCGACGTGGTACTTGATAATTCTAAAGATATCGAGTTTTTACAGAGTCAAATCGAACAAGAGTTTTCCAGATTAATGGGACAAGGAAAGAAGCAAAAAACGACTATGAAGAAATCACAACTGAAGAATGAATGTTAAAAGAAAATCCGACAGTAAAAATGGGGTAATTAATTAAGGGGGAAAAGAATTGAAGAAAAAAATGATGATGATTTTTATGGGACTATTATTGATTGTATTCCTAACAGCATGTGATGAAGAAGCTCCGGAGGAAGAGTCGGAAAATGGAGAAGTAGAGGAGGAAGAAGAACTCGGTGAACCGGAAGCAAATTATGGAGGAACTTTGCGATTAGCGGTTGCTGAAGTTGCTCATGGGAATCCGATTTATGAAAATCCTGAGGATATGATTCATATCCAACAGCTGATTTTTGAGAGTCTGGTAACCTTTGACGAGGACCTTTCCATTATTGGAGAAATTGCCAAAGACTGGAGTTTTTCAGAAGACGGTCAAGTCGTGGAACTAGAGCTCAATTCGGAGGTAATGTGGCATGATGGAGAACCTTTCACCGTAGAGGATATTGAATTTACCGTGAATGCCATTAAAAATGCCCCGTCGGAAAGTATCAGCCACCGAATATACCAAAACAGCGTTAAACATATTTCTGCAGTTCGAGAAATGGAAAACGGAAATGCTCGGATTTCTTTCACAAGACCCTTTAGTAATGCCTTGGAAGCGTTAACTTTCTCGATACTGCCCAAGCATATTTTCGAAGAAAATCCGGAGCTATTAACTGGAGAGGATTTCCCCTGGATTGGTACCGGACCATATATGCTCGATGAAATGGGTGAGGAGGGGTTTACCTTACGTAAGTCTGAAGACCATTATAGAACAGATCCATTTATTGAGGCGATCGATGTACGTATTATAGAAGACTACAAAGAGCGAAAGGGATTATTTGAAGAGGGAGAACTGGACCTGTTCAGAAGTACTTACTTGGATCTGGAAGACCATGAAGGTAGTGAAGAGAGAAATGTCCATGCTTTTCTTAGAAATCACGTAGAGTTTCTTGCATTCAATTTTGACGGGGACTCCGTCTTTGCAGGAAATAAAGATGTCAGAAGAGTTTTTGCGCAAGGAATCAACAAAGAGCAATTGATTGAAGAAATCTACTTTGGATACGGCCAAGCCACAGAAACTCCCATCCACCGGGAACACTGGCTCTACAACGAAAGGCTTTCTGAAGATGAAGGAACCTTAGAGGAAGAGGAAATTCAGGAAATAATGGAAAATCTGGGTTACCAATTCGGAGAAGAGGGCCTTTGGGTTGACAATAATGGAGACAGTCTTACCGTCGAAATCCTGGTTAATGAAAACCATGGACCAAGGGTGATGGCGGCGGAAGTAATTAAAGAACAACTGCTTCATTTAGGTTTTGATATAACTTTGGCTAGAGAAGATTTTAACAGTATTCAACAACGTTTAGACAACGGAAACTATGAGCTGTATTTTGGCGCATGGGAATTAGCATTTTTACCGGATCTATCCTTCGCATTTCATTCAGACTTCGCAGGAAGAAGTAATTTTATGGACTATCGTGATGGCGCAATGGATGAAATGCTGGAAGATACCTTTAGGACTCCAACCCCGGAAGAAAAGAAAGATCGGATGGAAGCCTTACAAGCAATGATTCATGAAGAATTACCAATTATAAGTCTATATTTCTTACAAGATACTTATCTTTCTGGAGAATCCCTTCATGGATACTTGCAGCTAAGAGGCAATAATATTTTCGCCAACCTGGACGAGTGGTTTATTGAAACTAAGTAACTATTGAATAATTGGTTTCAAAGATTTTTTAGTTTATTAAAGGGTAAGTATGAAAACTTCTATAGATCTTCCACTAGCATATTGACAAGGAAGTGATTTCATCTTATAATGGGGTAGTGTTTGAATAGCGGGGGTGCTGGAATAGGCAGACAGGCATGTTTGAGGGACATGTGCGTTAATCGTGTGTGGGTTCGAACCCCATCCCCCGCACCAAATCATTATTCTGTTTTAAAAAAATAAACCTTTAAACATAAATCCCCGGAGGAATGTTTAAGGGTTTTTTGCTATAAAGGCGGTTGCTAAAAATCGACTTAAGACAAACAATCACAGCTGTGGGTTAATAAAACATCGGGTGATTAAGTTCGCTGGTCTAGCAATACCCCATGTTCCAGTTCCCGATCCATAGGGCGGTATATAGAAAAAATCTCGGGTTCAATAGTAACGGTTTTAAATAAATCGGTAAGCCTTTGTAACAGATATCTTTTATGTGTCATCAAGAATACTATTTTTTCCCTTTGATAGTGATAGTTGTTTCGAAAAATCCAGGGAGAAAAGTTACAGGAATAATCACTTCTTAAGGTAATCCCTAAATAACCAAGAAAATGCTGTTGCGCCATGAGAAATTGCATGATTTCTGAAGAAAGTTGAATATTACTTTCTTCTTCAGCGGTTCTGAGGTTTACCATGGTTTCATTGTATTCTTTGGTAAGAAGATCAAAAACCTTTACCAAATTATCAAGCTGAAAAGTCTTTTCGTTAGTAGTACTTAGTATCTTTGAAAGTTTTGAAAGTCGATTACTTTGGGTATAATAACTGTTGTAGGCGTTTTCAAAGCGGTTCAAATGGTCGTAAAAAGCATCCGAATAATAAAGATAGTTTCCATCGGAGTAAAAAGTGTTGTTTTCCACTTTTCGAATGGGAGTTACGCCGTCTACGGAAGAAGCTCCGCTGACCACGGTATTACGGTGAACGTAAAGACTATGAATATGACTTCTATTGATGGATGAGGTTCTACTCATAGGGAAACCTCCTTTAAGAGTATTATACCCCATAGAAGAACCATTAACGATTTTTTTGATAAGTTTATTTGTTTTACTTAAAAAAAATATAATATTAAGTATAGCGAAATAATTAGAGAGGAGCATCAACGTGATCCCTAAAATACAAAAGTCCTTGTCAGAACGATTAGAAGATTTGGACTTTTTGAAGAAAGAATCTATCCCGAAAAAAACAACTAAGAAGAATCGATTGTTTTCTAAAGGTGAGGTGAAGGTTTTAAAAGGAAAATATCTTGAAAAATTTCCGAACCTACAACTGAAAGGATTAAACATCTATGGTTATGAATTCGGTATTTGTTATCCCCAAAACCGATGTTATCCGATTTTTATCTATCAGTGTATATACGTACCGAAACGCGCGGTGGTAACAGTGAATTATGCCTATTATGATATAGAGGAAGCTGAAAGTATACCGGGATTTCAAGAACTTCTGAAGATGGATGAAGAGCTGGGAGCGAAAAGGTTGTATAAGACCGTAAAACCTCAGTATTTTTTAGTTGATGAAGTAATAGAAAACTCTTACAACGGTATGGTAAACACGGAGTCCATCGACAAAGGATTTGAAGATATTCTTACATTATTTCAACAGTGGTACCAAGGTCTCGATGAAAATTATGACGATTTGCCGAAGGAAACCGAAGAATTCTGCCGCTGGAAAGATTATTTTAAAGACAAGTTCTTTGCAAAGGACTACGGGTATATAGCAACCAAACGGTATTTAGGAAAAAAATGGTCCGATAAGGTTTTTAAAGACTATTTACGTTAATAAGCGAAAGAATCCAGGGAAATTGGCGGGGTAGGAGACCACAGCTCCACCCCGTCGCTTTTTAAAAGAATGGTCCCTTGAAGGTCCGTACGATACACTACAGGAGAAAAACGGAAAAGGCGTTCAACTGTTTCCTTATGGGGGTGTCCATAGGGATTTTCTTTCCCTGAGGAAATTACTGATATGTTTGGACTCACCGCTTCTAAAAAAGGCTCTGTGCTGGAAGTGCTACTACCATGATGAGGAACCTTTAATACATGGGCGGATAGGATTTTCGATGAATAATCCTGAATTAAAGCAGTCTCTGCCCCGACCTCGATATCACCAGTAAATAAAAACTTATGATCTACATAGGTAAGTTTTAATACAATACTCCAGTTATTTAAATGATCTTGGAAATCCCTGTGGGGACCTAAAAACTCAAGAGTTAAGTTTTCTTCAAAAGTGTATGGTTCGGGAGATGGTGTAGGCTTCAACGGGATGTTATGTAGCTCGATGGTACGAAGAAGATCTTCAAAGGTTCTAGTCGAATGGACTACAGGAGGAAGTATAATAAGATCTGTGGGGAAATTCTCTAGAATAAAACCCAAACCTCCGATATGGTCTGCATGGGGATGGGTTCCTATGACCATATGTAAATGTTTTACCCCTTGTTTTTCCAAGTATCCCTTCAGGAATATTCCCTGGTCTTTTTCTCCGCCGTCAATAAGAATATTTTGTTTCTGAGGGGTTTGGATTAAAATGCTGTCCCCTTGGCCAACATCGATAAAATGTACTTGTAAAACAAATGGATCTTCCCCTGTGAAATCATTGAAAAAAAACAAAAAAGACGTTATGATTAATAAAAGAAATAACATGAAAGAAATTGGACTTTGGAGGATCTTTTTAACCGTCTTATTAATAGTCATAAAGGGAACTCCTTTCTTTATAATAAGATAGCATGAATTTTTTTATACGATAAATTTAGAAAAGAGATTTGAGATAAGCAATAAATGTAGTATTATAGGATTATTATAGCACAGAAATCTGAAAGTAAGCAGTGAAACCTAGATATTTTTGACCGACAATCGGATTGAAAAATATAGTTTTTTCCGAAGTGAGAGGAGTATCAAATTTGATAATACATGGATTTTTTTTAGATAAAGTAAAACGGGTGGAGTTTATTGAGAAACATTTACATTTACATCGAAAATTTCCGCTGCAAGAAGTTTCCCCAAAAGAGTCATTAGCGGATAAACCACGCTTGAAACCTGGAGTTACGCTTATCAAATTGCAGCACTCTTATAAAGGAGTTCCGGGCTATTGGTTGCAGGTCCGTTTCGAAGTAAACAATTTGGGAGAGGAACGATACCAAGAAGTTAAAGGTCTTTTTCAGAAAGAAAATATCCCACAGGAGGTATTTTATCCAACAAAGTCAATGGAAATCCGGGAATTAAATAAAAGATGGTATGAAAAGTATGCCTTGGATTCTCTAGAGGACTCTGCGGATAAATGGAAGATATTTTATCAGGAAATCCGAAATCACTTCGATCGGGAGAGAGTCCGGGAAGCTTATGCAGGAATGAATCTTATTTTAAAGTATCATCCAGAGTTCTTGAAGAAATATCGGCGTTATGCTTTGTACGAAGATATTGCCATATATTACGAGGAAAAGGGCGAGATTAAAAAAGCAGAAAAAGCTATTAAAAAACCCCTGTATATTAATATCAAATCCGAAGAACCCTACTTAAATCTTTCCGCCTTTTATATGCTCCACGGCATGGAAGATAAAGCTTATAAAATCGGGAAATTTGCACTAAAGAAATATCCGAAAAATATTTTTGTCATTTGCAACCAAGCAGTCATTTTAGCCACATTAGACGCATATGATCGTGCTTTGGAAATCATCGGAGCTGCAGAAAAAAAGGGAATTACTGACCCCTTACTGTATAAAACCAAAGGAGAGTTGTTATCAGATTTAGAGAGGGATTTAGAGGCCATTAGAACCTTTAAAAAAGGACTGAAAAGAACGAAAAATGAAGACAAGATCATAAGAATAGAACTGCTCAGTAATTTAGGGGAAAGCTACATTCATACTAAGGAGTATGAAAAAGCAGTTAAAATCTATGAAAAAATATTCAAGGAGGATCCGAAGGATCTTTATCACCTGCTTAGACTGGTAGGAATAAATTTTTATGAGCTTAAGAACTACGATCAGGCACTAAAATACGGGGAACTTCTTCTTAAAGAGGAGCCGGGAATGTCTTCCTATCATTATCTGTTAGGGCTGATTCGAATGGAAAGAGGAGATTTAGAACTTGCTCAGTGGCATCTTTACAAAGCAAAACAGCTAATGCCAACCCATCCTTTAATTGAAGAGGAGCTTCGGGAGTTACGATCCAGAAAAAGAGCTCGGGGAAAATTAAAAGACAAACATCCAAAAGTAGATCATTAATTTATTTAAAATGCAAAACAATAGATAAGCACGGGATATTCATTACTAAGCAAGTATATAATGAAAGCAACATTCAGGGAGGTCACTATGATAAAAAAAGCGATGATTTGGGTCCTGCTATTTTTGTTTTTTATTACGTCCTTCAGTTTTGCCGCTGAAGATAGGTCTAACCCACAAGAACAAATGGCTGCCGCTCCGATGGAGGATTTTCCAGACATTCAGGAGCCTATGGCAGAACCTACCGATGCACGGGCAGTGGTTCTGGAAGCCGAAATAAATCCCGAAAGAGATCAGGAATTTGGAGCAGGCACTTATATTCAGGAAGTTACTTTAGAAATTACATCCGGAGAGTTAAAAGGGGAAGTTTTTCAAGTGGACAATATTTTAATGGGAAATCCCGTATATGATGTGGAAGTGGAAGAGGGGGATCGAATTCTAGTGGGCATTGAAGGGTCCATGGATAACGTGGAAGGTGTTCACATAAAAGATTATGCAAGGGATACCTATCTATATTTAATTATTGGACTATTTTTAGTGTTGTTGGTTATTATCGGAGGTATTAAGGGGCTAAAATCAGTTATTACAATTGGTCTGACCCTGGTTTTGATAGTGAGAGTTTTAATACCGGGAATTCTGCAAGGTTACAGTCCGATTTTACTGGCGGTTTTCATATCGATTGTCGTAACTTTGGTCACGATTTTTATTATTTCCGGATTTAATATTAAAAGCTTTTCTGCGATTATCGGTATTTTGGGAGGCGTATTTATCGCTGGAATCATTACCCTATGGATCGGGTCCAGCGCCCAGTTAACCGGGTTTTCATCGGAAGAAGCAATGATGCTGTTGTATATCCCTCAAGATGTGGAATTTAACATCCGTGGACTTCTGTTTGCCGGAATTATTATCGGCTCTCTGGGAGCAGTTATGGATGTGGGGATGTCCATTGCATCTTCCTTACAGGAAGTAAAAAATGCCAATCCGGAAATTGCTAGAAGAGATTTGATGCGAGCCGGCTTTAATGTAGGAAGGGATATTATGGGAACCATGGCAAACACACTAATTTTAGCTTATACAGGAAGTGCCATACCGTTGCTTATTTTATTTACCGCCTATGAACCTTCCATTACGGAGATCATTAATTTAGATGTTATTGCAACGGAAATAGTTCGTGCCTTAGCCGGAAGCATTGGTTTGATCATGACAGTACCGATCACCGTATTTACCGGGACCTTTTTATTTGAACGATACAAATAAATCGAAAGGAAGGTAATATAGTTCTTATACCGAAGTTAACTTCACGGTTTTCGGAACTATAGAAATAATATGAAGAAAAAAGTCGTCTGTTTTCAAGTCAAAAGACTGTTTGTTCCCCTGTTTTTAGCATTAATGGCAGGACTGCTAATTAATCGGTACAGTTTTGAAAAATATGCGGTGTTTATGGGTATTGGTGGAATGACAGTACTCATCATATACTATGGATTTACCCTACTCAAAACAATTAATACAATAGCTCCGAGGAAAGCCCTCTTTGATAATAATACGTCCATTGGATTTTTTATTATGATTATTGTCTTATTTTTGATGATCGGTCACCGGCTGTATGATCAGCAGATTGAAAAAGATCCCATGAGAGCGTTTTTAGGTCTACAACCGATCATCATGGAAGGTCATGTGGAAAGAGTGTGGGAAAGAGATTTTGCCACGGACTATGAGTTTTTCAGCCGCCGACTTATCTTAAACGGGCAGGAATTTCACTTTCGTGAGAAACAGAATTTAAGGATTTACGGCATCGATCACGGATATAATAGAGGAGATCAGATTAAAATCAGCAATCCCATGATACTCAATTTAAATGAGATACATGCTGCAGAAGCAAGAACACCACAGAAACAGATGATAAGCTCTTACGATTTGTACTTAAAAAGCAGGGGATTTCATAACCGGCTGCAGGCAAGACCGGGAGATGTGGAACTGATAGAAAAGGAAGTTGTTTATCATGACAGCTTTTTAGCGAGAAACCGATGGAGAGCACTGAACTTTCTGGATCAGTCCCTGCAGGAGCCTCAGAATCAATTAATGAAAAGTGTGCTTTTTGGGAATCAGAATTTTTTAGAAGAGGAGTTGCGAAAGACTTTCTCACAAACCGGAACTGCTCATATTATTGCAGTATCTGGTCTTCATGTGGGAATATTGGTGCTCATTTTTACGATGCTTTTCAAAACTATGGGACTTGGGAAAAAACATTATTTATGGTTTATTCTTGGAATTCTGTTTTTCTATGGAGCCCTCGTCGGATTTCCGATATCGATGGTTCGTGCCGGGATGATGTATGGCCTTTATATTCTTGCTTTTTACCAGCAAAGGCCGTATGATGGTCTACACGCAATAGCAGTAGTCGGGGTGGTCTCTTTACTGATCAACCCGTTAACACTGTTTACCGTGTCGTTTCAGCTGTCCTTTGCAGCTACAGCAAGCATTATACTACTGTATCCAAAGCTTTAGAGAGGATTGTTTTTTTTACCAAAGTCTCTTCGTGGGCTAGTCGCCGTAACATTAGCAGCGCAATTAGGCACTTTGCCTCTGATGGCCTATTACTTCGGTCAAATCTCTATTATCTCGATAATTGCCAATATATTACTGATGCCTACCATGGGAATGCTACTGAGTTTAGGTATTCTAGGCATCTTTGTAAGCTTTATTGCGTTACCCTTAGGTATGGTCGTGAACTATTTTACTAACGGTTTACTTACCTATCAAATAACCATTGTTAGACTTTTACAAAAAATCCCCGGTGCCTTTATTGAAACGTCCGCATTGAATTTTACCTGGGTGATTTTGTATTACATATTAACGATCATCTTATATTTATTGCTTCTTCGATTTAACGCTAAGCCTCTCTTTTTTTATCGATTGAGAGCAAGCAGTACTTCCTCGAAGTAAACTCAGTAACAATTCAGAGAAAATAAAAGAACTCTGGGTTAAGTCTTATTTTAAGAAAAGAGAGGTTTTCTTTATGAAATGGAAAGAATTTAAAAAACACGTACAGCAGGAGGATATTGCCTCCCTTTATCTATTTACCGGAGGGGAGAAATACTTGAGCGACTTAGCCTGCAAAACTCTGGAAAAAAAATTGATCGATCCAAATTTCAAGTCTCTGAATATGACTACCTTTTATGATAAGGACTTTGATTTGTCTAAGTTTCAAGATGCGGTGGAAACCCTACCCTTTATGTCGGAAAAAAGACTAGTGGTGGTAAAAGAGCCTTTGTTTTTAAGCACTCAGAAAAAAGGCACCTCCAAGGAAGAGGAGGATAGTGTTCTTCGATGCATTAAAGGTCTTCCGGACCAGGTATGTGTAATCTTTCTATCCTCCAAGGTGGATGCGAGAAAAAAGATTGTAAAAGCCATTAAAAAACAGGGAAGGCATTTTCAATTTGAACCTTTGCAGGAAAGTGAATTACTTCGTTGGGTTAAAGGGAAGGTCAACAAAGAAAAAATTGAAGTAGACGCAAGTACTTTGAATTATTTTGTAACTAATATGGATTATCTCGGAAGGAATCGCTCTAAAAATCTGTTTGATGTGGAAAATGAAGTGAACAAACTGATCCAATATTGTAAAAAGAAAGGACGAATTACTCAAGAGGATATCGATGATATTACATCGAAAAGTTTTGAAAATGATATATTTAAGGTAATGGACGCTATTGAAAAAAAGAATCAGCGGGATGGGCTGTGCCGAATGAATGAGCTGATTCAACAGGGAGAACCGGTATTGAAAATTTTAGCCACCTTAAGCAATCAAATGAAAAATGTCTTAAAAGTTAAGGAGCTCTCAAGTAAAGGATACACTTCCAAAGCGATTGCGAAACGCATTGGTATTCACCCTTTTGTAGCTACGAAAAGTATTAAGCAAAGTCGAAACTACTCGGAAAAACAGCTGATCGGCTTTATAAACTATATTACGAATATCGATGCGAAGATTAAAACCGGACAGATTGAAGATTTATTAGGAATTGAACTGATAGTATTGGAACTTTGTAAGTAAATAAATTCGCTTTACTATTGATAGAAGAATAATAAAAAAGCATACCCAAGGGTATGCTTATTTTATAGGAAACCGAGACACGGTTTTTTTGTGGGGGGAATATTATACAGCACGGTTTAACTTTTTTGTTAATCGAGATACCTTTCGAGACGCTTTTGCTTTGTGATATACACCTTTAGAAGCGGCTTTGTCAAACTTCTTCTCAATTGAGTGAAGTTTTTCCTTTGCAGTATCAAAATCGTTAGCTTCCAGTGCTCTTTCAAAAGCCTTGATGGTCTTTTTCATATCATCTTTGATTAACTTGTTACGAGCTGTTTTCTTTTGAATAACTTTGATTCGTTTTTGTGCTGACTTAATATTTGCCATAATCATTCACCCCCTTACAGGCTGTTAACATATAGATTTTATCAAATAAGTGAGGGGAATGCAACCACTAATTGCAAAATCTTTTATAAGAGCAATGAAATCTCTATAAACTCATGATAGAATATGTTATAATCGTTTAAGATTAACAATAAAAGGAGGATCATCATGGCAAGTGTTCGACAAGATCGTATACGAAATTTTTCTATTATAGCCCATATAGACCATGGTAAATCTACCCTGGCGGATCGATTGATTGAAAAAACCGGTTTAATCGCCGCGAGAGATATGCAGGAACAACTACTGGATAATATGGAACTGGAACGGGAGCGGGGGATTACCATAAAGCTTCAAACCATACGCTTACTGTATACCGCTAACGATGGTTTGGAGTATTCTCTAAACTTAATTGATACTCCGGGACATGTGGATTTTACCTATGAGGTATCCAGAAGTCTTGCAGCCTGTGAAGGAGCAATTTTAGTAGTGGATGCCGCCCAGGGAATTGAAGCCCAGACCCTGGCAAATGTGTATTTAGCCTTAGAGCAGGATTTAGAAATCATTCCGGTCATTAATAAAATTGATCTGCCCGGGGCCCGAATCGAAGAAGTTAAAAAAGAAATAGAAGAAATTCTTGGCATCGATGCCAGTGATGCACCGCTGATCTCAGCGAAAAACGGAATTAATATTGAGGATGTACTGGAAGCCATTGTTAATAGAGTGCCACATCCTAAGGATGACGAAACAAAGCCGTTAAAGTCCTTAATTTTTGACTCTTTTTACGATAATTACAAAGGCGTTATTGCCTATGTCCGAGTTTATGAAGGGAAAATTAAAAAGGGCATGAAAATTAAAATGATGGCAACAGGAAAAAGTTTTGAAGTAAATGAAGTCGGTGTATTCTCACCGAATCCCGTAGCCCTTCCGGAATTGCAGGCAGGCGATGTAGGATACGTAACTGCAAGTATTAAAGACGTCCGTTACTGTCGCGTAGGGGATACGATTACAGAAACCGAGCGTGAAACGGAAAATCCTCTTCCGGGGTACAAGAAAGCCACTCCAATGGTGTACTGTGGGATTTATCCTGCTGAGGGAGAAAAGTATGAAAACGTTCGAGATGCTCTGGAAAAACTACAAGTGAACGATGCATCATTAGTGTACGAAGCAGAAACTTCCGCAGCTCTTGGGTTCGGATTTCGATGTGGCTTCCTGGGTCTTTTGCATATGGAGATTATCCAAGAAAGACTGATGCGGGAGTTTGACCTTGATGTAATTACCACAGCACCCAGTGTTATCTATCGAGTGACGAAAACCGATGGTGAAGTGGTGATGATTCAAAATCCTGCAAATTTACCGGAACCCCAGGAAATTCGTATGATTGAAGAACCCATTGTAAAGGCTAGCATCATGGTGCCCAATGATTATGTGGGCCAGGTAATGGAACTTTGTCAACACCGAAGAGGAAATATGATCGATATGGAATATATTGAGGATACTCGAGTGGTTATTAACTATCATCTTCCATTAAACGAAGTGATTTATGACTTCTTTGACGCATTAAAATCCAAAACCCGAGGATATGGTTCTTTAGACTACGAGTTTAAGAATTATAAAGAGTCAAACCTTGTTAAGTTGGATATCTTAATCAACCACGAGCAGGTGGATGCGTTGTCCTTTATTGTTCACCGCAGTACTGCGGAGGCCAGGGGCCGAGGGATGTGTGAAAAACTAAAGGATGAAATCCCGCGGCATCAATTCGCGGTACCGATTCAAGCCTCTATCGGCACAAAAGTCGTAGCAAGGGAGACCGTACGGGCCCTACGTAAAGATGTAACCTCAAAGTGTTACGGAGGAGATATCTCGAGAAAGAAAAAACTTTTAGAAAAGCAAAAAGAAGGAAAGAAAAGAATGAGACAAGTAGGAAATGTGGAAGTGCCGCAAAAAGCCTTCATGTCCGTATTAAAACTGGATGATTAATCCGAGGCAAAAAAGTATAGATATATAAATACGAAAGTTTTAAAACAAATAATTATTAGTCGTAAAATAAAAAGATAAGACATAATAGAAGAATAATCGAAAAGCTAGCAGCGTAAAGTTGCTAGTTTTTTTCAGAAAGAAGGTGTATAGATGAAAAATTTAAGCGTGTACGTGCATATTCCTTTTTGTAAGAGTAAATGTTATTATTGTGACTTTAGATCATTCCAAAACTGCAGCACCGATGATATTAAAGAATATATGAAGGATCTTCTAAAAGAAATTGAGTATTATAGAGACCTTGGGAAGTCTTACGTGATTGACACGCTATTTATCGGTGGAGGAACCCCCAGTATGGTGTCCTCAGAATTTATTGTAAACGTTATGGAGCGGTTAGGGGAGATTTTCTATTTCGTTCAATTTCCGGAGATTTCCATTGAAGGAAATCCTGATACGTTAACCTATGATAAAATGGCTCATTATTATGCTGCGGGAATAAATCGAATAAGTATGGGTCTTCAAAGCAATAATCAGAAGCTTCTAAAGACTCTGGGGAGAATTCACGGGTCTGAAGATTTCTTAGAGAGCCTGGAAAATGCTCGGGAAATTGGATTTAACAATATCAACGGGGATTTAATGTTTGGCCTTCCAGGGCAGAGTCTTAAAACCTTCCAAAACACCTTGAAGTGGACTGAGAAACTAGAGATTCCCCATATTTCCGCTTATGGTCTAATTATCAACGAAGAGACGGAGCTTGCCAGAAAAATTGATCAAGGGATCATTCCCGAACCCGATGAGGATTTAGAGGTGGATATGTATGACTATCTTCGAAAGTTTCTTCAGAGTAAGAAATATCAGCATTATGAGATTTCCAACTTTGCAAGACCCGGTTTTCAGTGCCGTCATAACCGGACCTACTGGGAAAATCGTGAGTATTTGGGCTTTGGTCTCGGTGCTCATTCCAGTATGGGAGAGAAACGATTTTCCAATGCTGAAGATTTCCGAAGTTATCATCATAAGATTCAATCCGGAGAAAAACCTATTGCAGGTGTAGAGATTCTATCTGATAAGGATCGTCTGAAAGAATCCTTAATGTTGGGACTGCGTCTTACGGAAGGAATCGACTTAAAACTCTTAGAGAATCGCTACGAAACAAGGTTGGAAGATTCTATTTTAGATAAAATCCAAGAATTTAAGAGTCAGGGGTTGCTGGAGAATCATCAATCACTACTGCGTCTTACCCCTAAGGGTTTTTATTTATCAAACTCCGTATTTCGAGAGATAATCGGGTAATATTTTCTGAAAGCCCTTGACAAAAAATGTCCTACGTGATAATTTAGTGTCATAATAATTAGCACTCGATTAAAGTGAGTGCTAATAATTGGGGTGTTAATATGACATTAAGTGAACGAAAGTTGAAAATTCTTCGAGCGATTATTACAGACTATATCGAAACCGCAGAGCCTGTTGGCTCCAGAACTTTGTCTAGGAAATATGACTTAGGGGTCAGTGCGGCCACTATTCGAAACGAAATGGCGGAGCTGGAAGAAGAAGGTTACCTTAAACAATTACACACCTCTTCTGGTAGAGTTCCTAGCGATAAAGCCTATCGATTGTATGTGGATAAATTGATGGAGTCAAGAATTTTGGCGAAAATTCAACGGGAATCTTTACGTGATAATCTGATGCAAAAGTTTCATGAAGTACAAAATCTTTTAGAGCATAGTGCCGAGTACTTATCTCAGTTAACCGACTATACCTCTATTGCAATGGCGGAAAAAACTAAGGAAAACCGGATCAAACACCTCCAACTAGTCCCTGTGGATGAAGAGCGGATATTGGTGGTTTTAATTATGGATACGGGGCTAGTAAAAAATACGCTTCTTCGTATTGGAGAAAAACTAGATCCTCGAGAACTTCAAAAAATTACTAATTTATTAAATCATCATCTGCAAGGAATGGAAATTCGGAAGGTCTCGCAATTGGTTATTGAAAATATTCAACGGGAATTTTATGAGTATCGAAGGACTATTGAGATGATTCTTTTGCATCTCCAGGAAGTAGTTAAAGAAGTAGAGCAAATTGATGTGTTCTTTAGCGGAACTACAAATATTTTCAACTTTCCCGAGTTTAATGATATTGTAAAAGCGAGATCTTTTCTGGCGATGTTAGAGGAAAAAGAGTTGATTAAAAATCTTTTAACTCTCCCGGACCAAGAGGGTCTACGGGTTTCCATCGGACGAGAGAACCTGTATGATATTGCTCAGGAATGTAGTTTGGTAACTACTACCTATAAAATTGATAATCGTACCATTGGTCATTTAAGTGTCATCGGCCCAACCCGTATGGATTACACCAAGGTAGTATCTATTATGATTCAACTAAACAAGCAGTTAAATGATTTATTAAGAGATAATTATTAACTAAATATTAATGTAAGGCAGGTGGATAAAATGTTTAAGAGGTCTAATGGAGAAAAAGAATCCAAAAATAACTCTGGAAAAAGTCAGGAGGAACAAGCTCAGCAGAATAACAATAATCCGGAAGAAAATGAAGTCCATGAAGTAGAGGTGGAAGAAATAGAAGAAAGTAGCGAACAGAAGGGTGAGGAAATTTTGAAGAGCCCTCAGGAAATTCAGGAAGAACAAGAAGAACGTATTCGGGAACTGGAAATTGCTTTAAAAAAAGAACAGGAGGAAGCACTTCAGTACTGCGAGGCACTAAAGCGGCAACAGGCGGAATTTGCTAATTTTAAAAAACGTATGGAACGTGAAAGGGATAAGGACCGAAAGTATGCCATAAAGGAATTTGCTCTGGATTTGCTGCAAGTGGTGGACAACTTGGAAAGAGCTTTAGATTCCCATGATTCAGAGAATCCGACGGAGATTTCTAAAGGGGTAGAATTGGTACTAAAACAATTTAAAGATGTACTGAGAAAAAACTCCATTGAAGAGGAATATCCCCTTCATGAACCCTATGATATGGATTTTCATGAAGTGATTTTTAAAGAAGAAAGTGACGATCATGAACCGGATACGGTAATTGAAGTGCTTCAAAAAGGATATAAGCTTCATGGAAAGATTCTACGTCCCGCCATGGTTAAGATTGCTAAGTAACAATTTTTATACTTAGTTTAATAAATAAAAGAAAAACAAAACAAAGAAAACGAGGAGGCAGTATAATATGGGAAAAATTATTGGAATTGACTTAGGAACGACAAACTCTTGTGTAGCTGTAATGGAAGGTGGCGAACCAAAGGTTATCGCAAACTCTGAGGGAAATAGAACCACGCCGTCTGTTGTTGCATTCGGTAAAGAAGGAGAGCGAATCGTGGGGGAACCGGCAAAGCGTCAAGCTGTAGCAAATACAGAAAAGACCGTTACGTCCATTAAAAGACATATGGGTACGGATCATGTGAACAAAATCGACGGAAAAGAATACTCTCCACAGGATATTTCTGCAATGATTTTACAGAAGTTAAAAGCCGATGCCGAGGCGTATCTGGGGGAAAAAGTAACGGAAGCGGTTATTACCGTACCCGCTTATTTTGAAGACAGCCAACGACAAGCTACGAAGGATGCTGGAAAGATCGCAGGTTTAGAAGTGAAGCGAATCATCAATGAACCTACAGCAGCTTCTCTTGCTTATGGTCTTGATAAAGTGGAGGAGCAACAAAAAGTATTAGTATATGACTTAGGTGGAGGAACGTTTGACGTATCAATATTAGAACTTGGTGACGGAGTATTTGAAGTATTAGCAACTCATGGTAACAACCCCCTAGGTGGTGATGATTTTGATCAAGCGCTCATCGATTATGTGGCGGAAGAATTTAAGAAGCAGGAAGGGGTGGACCTACGGGACGATAAAATGTCTCTACAGCGTCTAAAAGAAGCTTCTGAAAAAGCCAAGATCGAATTATCCAGCACCATGACCACTACTATTAATCTTCCCTTTGTTACGGCAACTGCCAGCGGACCAAAACATTTAGATATGGAAATCACTCGATCAAAATTTGATGAATTAACGAATCACCTGGTTGAAAAAACCGTAGAACCAATGAAAAAAGCATTAAAAGACGCAGATCTTACCGATAGTGATATTGACAAAGTGATTCTAGTTGGAGGTTCGACACGAATCCCTGCAGTACAGGCTGCTGTAAAGAAAATCACCCATAAAGATCCTCATAAAGGAATTAATCCCGATGAGTGTGTAGCTCTTGGAGCAGCAATTCAAGCAGGGGTCTTAACAGGAGATGTGAAAGATGTATTACTTCTGGATGTTACGCCGCTATCTCTTGGAATTGAAACTCTTGGAGGGGTATTTACAAAACTGATAGAAAGAAATACTACAATTCCAACGAAAAAGAGTCAGACATTCTCTACTGCAGCGGATAACCAAACCGCAGTGGATATCCATGTGCTTCAAGGGGAACGGCAAATGGCAGCAGATAACTCCACCTTAGGACGATTCCAATTAACCGATATACCACCAGCACCTCGTGGAGTGCCACAAATCGAAGTAACCTTTGATATTGATGCCAACGGCATCGTAAACGTTTCCGCTAAGGACCTTGGTACCGGAAAAGAGCAGAAGATTACCATTACCGCATCCACTAAACTATCGGAAGAGGAAGTGGAGGAAAAGATTAAAGAAGCCCAGAAATTTGAAGAAGAGGACAAGAAAAAGAAAGAAGCCATTGAGACGAAAAATCAAGCGGATTCTTTAATCTACCAAATAGAAAAAGGGTTGGAAGAAGGAAAAGATAAGATCAGTGATGAAGAAAAAGCCCAAGTAGAACAAGAACTTGAAAAACTGAAAAAAGCTAAAGAAGAGGACAACGTAGAAGAAATGAAAGCCACTATAGAAAGTGTGAACAAAGCTTTCCATAGCGTTTCCGAGAAAATGTATCAAGAAGCTCAGCAACAAGGAGAGAGCCAAGGACAACAAAGTGGAGACCAAGATACAGAAGACGATAATGTTGTAGATGCAGAATATGAAGAGGTCGACGATAATGAAAAAGGCGAGGACGATAAGGGTGACGATAAAAAATAAACAACGGCAATCTGAAAAATAAAATGATACTTAAGGGCACCTGCGGGTGCCCTTAGCATTCATTAAAGGATCGTTTTTTTTTAGTTGCTCTTTAGTTTAAAATCGGTTAAAGTAGAAATGGAAAACTTCATGAGAAATACTGAAAGGTGGTGGAAAGGTGAGTAAGCGTGACTATTATGAGGTCCTTGGTGTGGATAAAAATGCCGATGAGAAAGAGATAAAAAAGGCCTATCGGAAAATGGCCATGAAACATCATCCGGACCGTAATCCTGATGATAAAGATTCTGAACAGAAATTTCGTGAGGCAAGCGAAGCCTATGAAATCCTAAGTTCACCCGAAAAACGCCAACGTTATGACCAGTTCGGCCATGCAGGCGTAGATCCTCAAGCAGGTGCCAGCGGATTTGGCGGTGGATTTAGCGGTGGAGGTTTTGACGATATTTTCTCAGATATTTTTGACATGTTCGGTGGGGGTTCAGGAAGATCCCGACGACAAGGACCTAGAAAAGGAGCAGATATTCAGCAACAGGTAACCGTTTCCTTTGAAGAAGCTGCTTTTGGCGTGGAAAAGGAAATTAAGTATTATCGTAAGGAAAACTGTGAAACTTGTGACGGAAGTGGGGCAAAACCGGGCACAGACTCGAAAAAGTGTTCGGAATGTAATGGTGCAGGAGAAGTTAAATATGCCCAAAATACTCCTTTAGGACAAATTGTGAACGTACGAACCTGTAACAAATGTGGCGGAGAAGGAAAAATAATAGAAGAAAAGTGCAATACCTGCAGTGGAAGAGGAAATGTCCAAAAAGAAAAGAAAATCAAAATAAAAATACCTGCAGGAGTTGACAACGAATCCGTTATTCCACTTAGAGGTTACGGTGAGCCGGGAACAAAAGGCGGGCCCCATGGGGATCTTTATATTGTTGTACGGGTAAAACCTCATACTCTTTTTAAACGTGAGGGGGATAATGTCATTTGTGAGATGCCTATTACTTTTGCCCAAGCTGCTCTTGGGGATGACCTGGAAGTCCCGACGTTGGAAGGAAAAGTAAAATATAAAATGCCGGAAGGAACCCAAAGCGGTACGGTTTTTCGGTTGAAAAACAAAGGCATTGTCAATCCCCATGGATATGGAAAAGGGGATCAATACGTTCGAGTAACAGTGGAAGTGCCGAAAAAACTATCGGCTAAACAAAAAGATTTGCTAAAAGAATTTGCCAAGGAAAGCGGCGAGGATGTGCATGAACAACGAAAATCCTTTATCGATAAGGTAAAGGATATGCTAACCTAGCTAAGCGGATAGGGCACCTTTTACAATTGCTTTGAAAGCCATAAAAAATCACTCCGGAGGAGTGATTTTTCTATAGTTAAAAACCTTATAAACTATTTAAGAACTCCGATTTTACGTCACTGCACAATATCAAAAAGGAGTTAAGGTTGCCCTAAACATTGGGAATCGGTTATAATAAGATCAAAGACTAATGAGGATGTGATGAAGTGGAATGGATGGAACTGACCATTAAAACAACTACAGAAGCCACAGAAGCCGTGGCAAATATTCTTTACGATGCAGGGGTAAAAGGGGTTGTGATTGAAGATCCCAAAGACTTTGATTTTGCTAATCAGGACCAAAAATCTTGGGACTATGTGGACGAAGAGCTCTATACCTTTGACTTTGAAGGGGCAATGATTAAAGGATATTTACCAAAATCTGAAGGGGTAGGAGATGAAATTCAATTAATTAAACATTCCATCGCATACCTTCCTCATTACGGATTGGACATCGGTGAAGGAACGGTGGAAATCAAGGAAGTGAAGGACGAAGACTGGAGCAATACATGGAAACAGTACTATAAACCGACGAGAATCGGAAATAACATTATCATAAAGCCAGAGTGGGAAAAATATGATAAAGAACCGGGAGATATTATAATTGAAATGAATCCCGGTATGGCCTTCGGTACCGGGACTCATGAAACTACAACTATGTGTATCGAAGCTTTAGAAGAAGTAGTAACCAATGAGGATCTGATTTTTGATATTGGATGCGGCAGTGGAATTCTTGGTGTAGTGGCGGCAAAACTGGGAGCAAAAAAAGTGGTTGCTGTGGATTTTGATGAAGTTGCCGTAGGTGTCGCCCGAGACAATGTGACCAAAAACCATGTAGCCGATCGGGTTTCTGTATTTCATGGAAACTTAATGAACAATATCGACGAAAAGGGTGATGTTATCCTGGTTAATATTATCGCTGACGTAATCATTACCATGGCTCCGGATTTCCGGCATTATTTAAAGTCCTCAGGAACGTTGATTACTTCGGGGATTATTCTTGAAAAGATAGAACCGGTAAAAAAGGCTTTAAAAGCCCATAATATTGAAGTTTATAAAACCGTGAAAAAAGGGGAGTGGGCAGCCCTTTATGGTCGTTTAAAGGAGGCGTAAGGGTGCATCGATTTTTTGTTGATAAATCACTAGTAGAGAATAATATCGCTCGAATTACCGGAGACGATGCAAAGCATTTGGAAAAAGTTCTACGCCTGAAAGCAGGAGACACTATTGAAGTGGTTGTGGGAGAAGAGCATGAATACTTAGGGGAAATTGCTGCTATGGAAGGGAACAATCATCAAGTGAAACTCTTTGAACATAGAAATATCCAACGGGAGTCTCCTTTAAATATCACATTATACCAAGGTCTACCTAAGTCATCCAAAATGGAATTTATTATTCAAAAAGCAGTGGAACTGGGTGTTGCCCGCATTGTACCGGTTATAAATAAGCGTTCTGTGGTACAACTGAAAACAAGCAAAGATCAACAGAAAAAACAGGAACGTTGGCAAAAGATTGCCTATGAAGCATCAAAACAAAGCAAGCGGTTAAGAATTCCGAAGATTACGTTTCCAGTGGAATTTAACGAGGCACTCAACAATCTATCGGAAGAGGTCCAAGTGGTAGCTTATGAAGATGAGAAAAGCTGGGGGCTTAAAGATTTGCCCTTTATCAATAAAAATAAGGAACCCAAAACTTTGGTTGCCTCTATCGGCCTATGGGTTGGTCCCGAGGGAGGATTTACCCAGGATGAAATAGATCGTATTAAGGAAAAAGAAGGATACACTGTAGCCCTGGGTCCTAGGATTCTTCGAACGGAGACAGCAGGCCTTGCACTGATTGCCATGATGCAATACGAAAGTGGAGATTTAGGAGGTTAAAGGATTGAAAAAAGTAGCATTTCACACTTTAGGTTGTAAGGTTAATCAATATGAAACCCATGCAATGATGGAACTATTTAAAAATGCTGATTATGACATCGTCACCGATAAGGATTTTGCCGATGTTTATGTCATTAACACCTGTACCGTAACTAATGTGGGAGACCGAAAATCAAGACAATTTATTCGGAAGATGAAGAACAAGAATCCAAAAGCTGTTGTGGTGGTAGTCGGTTGTTATGCCCAGGTAGCCCCGGAAGAAGTGGAGAATCTGGATGGGGTGGATATTGTCATTGGTACCCACGGAAGAAAAGAAATTGTTCGCCTTGTAGAAAACAAAGACGATGACCGTGGTGGTCAGTTTGTAGGGGATATTATGCAGGTCTATGAGTTTGAGGATCTTGCCCTTACAGAATACGAAGGTAAAACCCGGGCCTTTATAAAAATCCAGGAAGGCTGCAATCAGTATTGTACCTATTGCATTATTCCTTATGCCCGGGGAAATATTCGTAGTCGAAATAAGGAGTTGGTATTAGAAGAGGTATACCGACTGGCTGCGGCCGGATATCAGGAAGTGGTCTTAACTGGAATTCATATCGCTTCCTACGGAAAAGATTTACAAGAGGCAAATTACTTTTTAGAACTTCTTCGAGAAATAAACAAAATCCCTGGTATTCTTAGGATTCGGTTAAGTTCTCTAGAACCGAATCTAATAAAGGAATCCTTTCTTAAAGAACTGGGAAAACTGGACAAGCTTTGCCCTCATTTTCATCTATCTTTACAAAGTGGATCTGACAGGATATTAAAGCGAATGAACCGAAAGTATACTCGGGAACAATACCGTCAAGCAATTCAGTTGATTCGACAGCACTTTAAAAAGCCGGCTCTTACCACGGACGTAATTGTTGGTTTTCCAGGAGAGTCGGATAAGGATTTTCAGGATACCTATGATTTCGTTGAGAAGCTTGGATTCTCAGAAATCCATGTGTTTAAATATTCGCCGAAGAAAGGGACACCTGCGGCAAAATATAAAGAGCAAATTAACGGTATTGAGAAGCAACAGAGAAGTGAAAAATTGATTGCTTTGGGACAACGATTGAAGAAGGAATATATGGCATCTTTTATTGGAGAAGTAGAAGAAGTTTTATTCGAGAGCTTTGAGCCTGATGAAAAACTCAGCACCGGTTTTACCACAAGGTATGTTAAAGTTAAGGGCTTATCGGATAAGGATTATTCTAAAGAAGTTCAAATGGTAAAAATATTGGATCTCAAGGAAGAAAAGAAGGAGTTTTTTGTGCAGTGTCGAATAGTTTAATAAAAGGAGGTGTTTTCTATGGATTGCATTTTTTGTAAAACGGTGGACAAAGAGATCGAAACTCAAGTGATTTTTGAGAATGAACAGGTACTTGCCTTTGAAGACATTAATCCTCAAGCACCAACTCACTTACTGGTGATTCCAAAAAAACATATCCCGAATATTCAGGAGATGGATATGGATGATAAACAACAGCTTCTGCCGGAAATTTTCCGAGCCATTCAACATATAGCTGAAGAGCAGGACTTGGATAAAGGGTATCGGGTGGTGACTAACTGCAAGGATAATGGAGGACAAACCGTGAATCATCTTCATTTTCACCTTTTAGGAGGAAGACATATGCAGTGGCCTCCGGGATAATAAAGCAGTCTGCTATTGGCTGTCAGCCCTGTATCCGTACATTGAAAAATACACTTGCATAAGAATGAAATGTACGGTATAATAACTAGGTGTTTATCCCACTTGCATAATGGCGAAAACGCTATGGAAAAAGCACATTGGTTGCTATCGGAGGGAGGGTTAATAAATGTCTGAAATTAAAGTGAACAACAACGAGAGTATTGATAATGCACTTCGAAGATTCAAAAAGGAATGTTCAAAATCGGGGGTTTTAGCAGAAGCTAAAAAGCGAAAGCATTATGAAAAGCCTAGTATCAAGAGAAAGAAAAAAGAAGAGGCTGCAAAGAGAAATAAAAAGAAATATTAGTCTTACGAAGAGGGTGAACCAATGAACCTTAATGAAAAACTAACTGCGGATTTAAAAGCAGCCATGAAAGAAAAGAATAAATTTAAAAAAGATGTAATCATCATGATTCGCTCCGACATCAAACAGTGGGAAGTCGACAAACGACAGGATGTTAGTGATGAAGACGTGATTCAGATTATTTCAAAACAAGTAAAGCAACGTAAAGATTCCATCGAAGACTTTGAAAAAAGTGGGCGAGAGGACTTGGTAGAACAAAATCGAAAGGAAATTGAGATTCTCCACAGTTACCTGCCAACCCAACTTACGGAAGAAGAAATTCGAGGCATTGTTCAAGAGGCAATCGAAAAAATTCAACCGGAGTCGAAAAGCGATATGGGGAAAATCATGGGAATGGTTATGCCTCAAGTCAAAGGACGTGGTGATGGAAAACTTGTAAATAAAATTGTAAATGAAGAGTTAACTTTTGAATAATAAATACAACCCCAAACCCGGAGAAATCCGGGTTTTATTTTATATAGAGGAGTGATCATGAGGTACAGTAATATTTCACAATAAATGTGTACTTTTGTTTGAAGAGCCATTTAAAAACTGAAAAAGAGAGCTTAAACTAAGAAAAACGGGGCATGTATAAGAGGATATTGCTATGTTCAAATAAAAAAATTATATGATTAAAAAATTATTTATATTTGAGCAGAAGGGCCCAATAGTAGGTAAATATATGTTATAATGATTCATAGAATAGTCTGAAAAAACAAGGAGGGAAACCCATGAAAATAAAAGGAATACTGTCCTTTGCACTTGTTTTTATTTTTGCTTTTTCATTAAATTTTACGGAGGCCCAAGAAGAGGAAGGTACGGTATATGTTATTCCTATTGAAGGTGAAATTAATGCCGCGGTGTATCAGTATGTCCGGCAATCCATAGAAGAGGTTGAGTCGGATCCTGAAGCTGTGGGAATTATTTTTGAAATTGACACCTATGGAGGTCGAGTGGATTCTGCGGAAGATCTAAGTCCCACCATGATGCGGACAGATTTGCCTACTGTATCTTTTGTTAACACCCGAGCCATTTCCGCCGGAGTGCTAATTACCATTTCCTCTGATTATATTGCTATGGCCCCGGGCAGCAACATCGGTTCGGCGGAGACCATCCCTGATACTGAGAAAGTACTTTCCAGCTGGGTTGCAAGTTTGCGTGGGGCAGCCCAGGAAACTGGAAGAGATCCGGATATCGTAGCTGCCATGGCGGATAAGTCTTTGGTAATCGAAGGATTAGTTGAAGAGGGAAGACTTTTAAACCTAACAACTCAGGAAGCTTTGGATTTGGGATTCATCGATTTGAGAAGCGATAATTATGAAGAAATGCTGACTGAATTTGAAATACCATTTAATCGAGTAGTACAAATGGAAATGCCCTTTCGAGCAAGAATATCACAGTTTGCTACCGGTACAACCGTAGCTCCGATTTTACTATCTCTTGGATTTATGGGGCTGGTATTTGAGGTATTCACTCCCGGTCTTGGAGCCGGAGCCATTGTGGGGATTTCATCATTTAGTCTTTACTTTATAGGAAGTTTATTAGCAGGGGATTCCGGACTGTTAGCAATTATTTTATTCGGTGTGGGGATTATCTTACTGTTGGTAGAAGCCTCAATCCCTGGGCTAGGAATTCCCGGCATTTCCGGTGGGATTGCCATAATCGCAAGTATTGTATTGTCAGCAAGCAGCCCTGCGGCTGCTGCAGGATATATTTTAATTGCCATGGTCCTTACTATTGCAACCTTCGTTATTATGTTGAAGTTCGGACCGAAAAATAAGCTCTTTGACAAAATCACATTGAAAAGTTCTGAGAGAGTAGAGGACGGTTATACTTCCACCGATCCCTATGACCAGTATGTTGGTAAAAACGGAGTAGTAGTCAGTTATCTCAGACCTTCGGGAACTGTGAAGGTTGATGGAAAGCTGCTAAATGTCGTTACCGACGGATCCTCCTTTATTGAAGAGGGAGCCAAAGTGATTGTCACAAGAACCGAGGGCAGTAAAATTTATGTCAGCAAAATTGAAGAGGAGGGAATGTAAATGTTAGAACAACTTTTACCGATTATTGTACTGATTGTTGTTGCTTTTGTCGTATTATCCGTACTATTGAGCTTTATTCCTGTAGGGCTGTGGATTACCGCTTATTTCTCCGGGGTAAAGATTGGAATTTTCTCATTGATTGGAATGCGTCTTAGGCGAGTACAACCAAGAAGAATTGTTGCCCCGCTAATTAAGGCGACAAAAGCAGGACTGGATTTAAATACTGATAAGCTGGAAGCCCATTTTTTAGCCGGCGGTGATGTGAACAGCGTTGTAGATGCATTAATTGCAGCGCAGCGTGCAGAAATCAACCTTAATTTTGAAAGAGCAGCGGCTATTGACTTAGCAGGCCGTCAAGTTCTAGAAGCAGTACAGGTAAGTGTAAATCCAAAAGTTATAGAAACTCCTAAAATTGCTGCCGTTGCGAAAGACGGTATTGAAGTAATGGTGCGGGCAAGAGTAACAGTTAGAGCCAATATCGAACGACTTGTTGGTGGAGCCGGAGAAGAAACAATTATCGCCCGAGTAGGTGAAGGAATTGTAACCACTGTAGGTTCTTCAGAAAATCATAAAAAGGTTCTTGAAAATCCGGATCTGATTTCAAAGACGGTACTGCAAAAAGGATTGGACGCCGGTACTGCTTATGAAATTCTATCAATTGATATTGCTGATGTAGATATCGGTCGAAACATTGGTGCGCAATTACAGATGGATCAAGCCGATGCCGATAAGCGAGTTGCCCAAGCGAAGGCTGAAGAGCGACGAGCTATGGCAGTTGCGAAGGAGCAGGAAATGAAGGCGGAAGTACAGGAAATGAGAGCGAAGGTAATAGAAGCGGAAGCAGAAGTGCCAAAAGCCTTATCAAAAGCTCTTAGAGAAGGAAATCTTGGTGCTATGGATTATTACAATATGAAGAATGTAATCTCCGATACCACAATGCGTGAAGAAATTTCTAAAATCAACAAGGACGAAGCTTATAAAGAAGATGAGTAATGATAAATAACCGCAAAGAATATTCCTCAAAGGGGAGGATAAAATGAATCCTGAAGTAATTTTTATATTTGTTGTGCTGGCGATTATCAACTCGATTTTTAACAAAAATAAAGTTCAAAAGAAGCAACAGCAAAGACGAAATCAGCAAATGCAAAATCAAGAAAATCAGCAAAGACCGGCTCAAACCAAACACCGGGATTCTTCTGAAGATTATGGCTTAAGTGAACGACGAAAAGTCTCTTCTAGTGAGAAAACTGAAAAGACACAATCTCAGCAACAGAAACCCCGCTCTTTACTGGAAGAAGTGTTACAGCAATATAATATAAATGATGAAAAAACTTCTACGAAAACGAAGGAACAAACTTCGAAGGAAGTTCCAGTGAAAACTAAGGAAACTTCAAATGACGAGGGACACTACACGGATTATTCCAACAGAGACCAACCTAAAAAGTCTCGGAAAAAAAAGGAAATGAAGGCTTATTCCAAACCTCGAAAAAAAGGTGCTGAAGCAAAGAAACTTAGTGCTGATTTCATTGAAAAAACCAGTGTTGAGAAAAGTGAAATTGGAGCAGAAGGATTTAGTGAACTCCTGAAATTTGATCAACAGTCTCTGGTTCGTGGTATTATAATGTCGGAAATCCTAGAAAAACCTAAGTCCATGCGGAAAAATAAAGCAGGATAGATGTATATTTTTAGTTGAATTGAATAGTAAGTGATAAATAAAGCAGTGAATTCCTAGGAATCCACTGCTTTTACCTTTAAATGGGTTGTATAATAATAAAAACTTAGAAGCTAAAACAATGGCAATATCAACACTCTTATGATATGATATTGTTTAAGAAAATATGTAATCCTTGAAGATTACCAGACATAATTAAGGAGGAATTTGTTTGACAAAAGAGATTCAAAAAAACATTGCACTGGATAGAGAAGATCATTCCGGGAAGTTATTTGGAAACTATGATGAATTTGCGAAAATTATTTATGATAAATTCCAGACTAAAATGCTCCAACGGGAGGGTGAGATTGTCCTGTTAGGAGAAGAAACTCAGGTGTCTAAGGCCGAGGAAATGATCTATGAAATGATTCGCGTTCTTGAAAACCACGGAGAGTTAAATAATCAAAGAGTCAAATACATTGCCGATCTATTTGCGGAAGGTAACGGCAACGATGCTAAAACTCTAAGGGATGGCACGGTATTGATCAATGCCAGTGGAAAACCGATCAAACCCAAAACCTTAGGACAAAAGGAGTATCTCGGAAAGATTGAAGAGAAAGACTTAACCTTCGGTATCGGTCCTGCTGGAACGGGAAAAACATACTTGGCAGTGGTTATGGCGGCGAAGGCTTTTAAAAACGAAGAAGTCAAACGTATTATATTAGTTCGGCCTGCGGTGGAAGCCGGGGAGAGCCTAGGGTTTTTGCCCGGAGACTTGAAGGACAAAGTGGATCCTTATTTACGGCCTCTATACGACTCCCTTTTTGACGTTCTTGGTGTAGATAAGTTCCAAAGACTTCAGGAACGGGAGATCATTGAAGTTGCACCGCTGGCCTATATGCGTGGAAGAACCCTGGATAATGCATTTATTATTTTGGATGAAGCGCAAAACACCACCATCCCTCAAATGAAAATGTTTTTAACAAGAATAGGTTATGGATCAAAAGCCGTAGTGACAGGAGATGTTACCCAGATCGATTTACCGAAGGGGAAGGTTTCGGGACTGAACCACGCCTTGGGAATTTTACAAGATATTAAAGGCATCGGAGTTACTCATTTAACCTATAAAGATGTGGTCCGACATCCTTTAGTGCAAAGTATAATTAATGCCTATGAAAAAGATTCAGAGACAAAGACGGATTAGTATAGGAGTAGCCCATGGGAATAAATAAAGATACCGGTTCTAAATTCAAGAACAATCCGATAAATAAATTTCTGCTAAAAAAAGGAGTACAATATTCTTTATTAGCTCTTTTGTTGTTAGCAGGAACCCTAAGTATTTTTATTCTTAGTCTTATACCGGATAAAATCGATGTAAGTCTAGGACAACGGGCACCTCAAGATATTTATGCACCTAAAACCATTGAAGATATCAGAACTACGGAAAATTTACGGAATGAAGCTGCAAACACTGTTGAAGCTCAATTCAGAATTGATTCCAGTGTCCGTAACGATGTTCAAAGAAGTATAAAAAACACATTTGAGATGATATATGCAACAAAACACAAAGATAACTTAACAGAAGATGAAAAGATAGAAGCCATTCAAGAAGAGAGCCCGGTAAATCTAGGGGATGATATGACAGTAAACCTTCTTTCTGAATCATTGGAGTCGATAGAACATCTTGAAAATTACCTGCTCGAAATTACAGCAGAACATTTAAATCGTGGAATTCGAATAGAAGACCTTCCTGAGATAAAAGTTTCTGGGGAGCAATCCCTCAGAAATCTTACGGAATTCAGTGAATCATCACAATTATTTGGTGTTAGAGTATTCAATCAAAGTATCCGGCCTAATGAATTCTATGATGCAGAGCGCACAGAAGAGTTAAAGCAGCAGGCTATGGATGAGGTGGACAGTATTATCATTGCGCAGGATGAACTGATAGCCAGAGAGGGAGAGCGAATATCCGTCAGTCAGATGCAAATTTTAAAAGAGTTGGGGATACTTGCAGAAGACGGTCATTTGGATTACTTATTATACCTAGGGATCATCATCATCGTACTTCTTTTAGCAGTGACTATGGTACTTTATCTACTACTATTTCATAAAAAGTTAATTCATGAGCCGAAAAATTTGTTAATGTTGCTATTGATACTTTTATTGACCTTAGGGGTTTCGAAAGTGTTATCGACCATTACCATTTTCCTGATGCCTGTAGCAACGGCGGCCATGTTATTGGCGATTTTAATCAATCCTAAGGTAGCAATTGTTTCCAATATTATTTTATCGGTAATGACGGTACTGATTACCGGGAATTCCATGACTCTGTTGATTATGTTGTTGATTGGAGGGACATTGGGAGCAATGATGGCATATAGGACCCGGCAACGGGGAAATATTTTGCTTTCAGGTTTTGTTGTGGGTGCCGCGAATTTCTTTATAGTCCTTGGAATCGGTTTTATGAACAGTAATGAAATTAATGAAATATTACTTCATGCGGGATACGGTGCTATAGGCGGCGGTTTTGCTGCGGTACTAACCATTGGAACTCTTCCTTTTTGGGAGTGGGCCTTTGGAGTCCTTACCCATTTAAAACTAATGGAGATGTCTAATCCCAATCAACCACTGCTTAAAAAGTTATTATTGGAAGCTCCGGGAACCTATCATCATAGTATCATTGTAGGGAATTTAAGTGAGGCTGCCACGGATGCCGTGGGAGGTAATGCACTTCTGGCCAGGGTAGGAGCTTTTTATCATGATATTGGAAAAACCCTCCGTCCCTATTTTTTTAAAGAAAATCAATTTGGAGTGGACAACCCTCACGATCAGTTAAAACCATTAAAAAGCACTTCCATCATCACAGGACATGTATCTGACGGAATGAAGGTAGCAAAAGAACATAAGCTTCATAAAGATATTATCGAGTTTATTAAATCCCATCATGGGAACACTTTAGTTGCTTACTTTTATCACAAAGAGAAGGAGCAAAGGAAGGATAAGGGAGAGATCCGGGAAGAAGATTTTCGGTACCGAGGGCCTAAACCGTATACGAAAGAAACGGCCATCGTGATGCTTGCAGATTCGGTTGAAGCTGCAATTCGGAGCATACATGAACCCAATCAGGAGAAAATCGAGTTTTTAATTGAAAAAATTCTTCAAGGGAAATTACAGGATGGCCAATTGGATGACAGTCATTTAACACTAAATGAAATTCAGCGAATCAAAAAAGTATTTATCAGTACCCTGCTGGGGATTTACCATGAGCGGATTGAGTATCCCCAAGAACAAGGAAATAAAGCGTAAAGGAGATTAAACTATTGATTTTAGAAATAAGTAACCGTCAGGAACGTTTAGTACCGGATCAGGCAATGAAAGAGTTATTTGAAGAAATTATTAAAAAGACTTTAGCCCATGAGAATCTTGAAGGAAGCTATGAAGTAAGTCTATCCTTAGTCACCGCTGATGAAATTCGTGAGTTGAATCAAACCTATCGTGGGAAAGACCGAGTTACGGACGTCTTGTCTTTTCCTGTTGAACAACAGTTTCAACCGGAGGAAGAGAAGATACTGGGAGATATCATTATCTCTACGCAAGCAGTGATCGAACAGGCAAAGGAATACGAACATACCATTGAACGAGAAATCTCCTATCTTTTTATTCATGGACTGCTTCATTTGCTAGGATATGACCACTTAGATCCAAAGGGGAAAGAAAAAATGCGAAAAGTTGAAGAAGAAATATTGAGTAAATTGGAAATCACAAGAAATTAGGTGAAGAACCATGAATCGTGTCCGTAAACTCCTGGAAAGTTTTAATTATGCCTTTGAAGGTATTCTTTATGCTTTTAAAACCCAACGAAATATGAAAATCCACTTTGCTGTGGCTATTGTTGTATTAGTAATGAGCATGTTTTTTGATCTTTCCAGATTGGAAATACTGTTACTTTTTTCAACAATTTCCATGGTGATAATTGCTGAAATGATTAATACTTCTATCGAAACAACCATCGATTTAATTACCGATAAATACCATGTGTTTGCCAAGATTGCTAAAAATGTAGCCGCTGGTGCAGTATTGATTGCCTCCATCAATGCAGTTATTGTGGCTTATCTCATATTTTTTCATCGGTTTAACCCCTTGACTTATGGTGTTTTAAGAAGGGTACAGCAGGCACCGATTCACATTACTTTTATCGCGCTGCTGATAGTGGTATTTACCGTTATTTTTGTGAAGGGTCTTACGGGTAAAGGAACAGCCTTAAAAGGAGGCATGCCCAGCGGTCATGCAGCTGTGGCTTTTTCTTTGTTTGCAGCCATCACCTTTATTTCAGAGAATATGTTACTGGCAACCCTATCTCTGATTATGGCCTTATTAGTATCTCAAAGTCGCATTGAAAGTCGAATTCACACGTTGTTTGAGGTAATTATAGGAGCCTTACTGGGCTTTTTAATTACGATTGTTATTTTTCAAGTTTTTGGATAGATGAAGATAGGAAGGAAAAATCCTGTAAGAGAGGAAGAGATTGTTTGAAATTAAAAAAGAAGTTGAAACTAAAAAAGTTGTTATTGGTTTTTATTGCTTTTCTGCTGATTTTTGTAGTGAGTTGCCGTCAAGAAGAGGAACCGGAGGAAGTGGAAGAAGAGGAAGAAAAAATCGTTGAGGAAGAAGAGGAACCGGAAGAAGAGGAAGAAGAACCGGAAAAATTGGGAACCCCATCTCCTCTAAGTGGTATATATGTTGAAGATGAAGAGCGTTTGGATCGTCCGGTGGTAGGTGTTATGTATGATAATAATCCCAGCGCCAGGCCTCATGCAGGATTTTATGATGCGGAAGTGATCTACGAGTTTTATGTGGAAGGGAACGCAACCCGTTATTTAGCTATATTTTTAATGAATGATCCGGAACTGGTAGGCCCTGTGAGAAGTGCTAGACCCTACTATATTGAAAAAGCCATGGAGTACCAAGCGATTTATACTCATGCAGGAGCAAGCTCAAGAGTGAATGAAGAAATTCGTAGCCTGGGGATACAAAACGTCAGCCTTTTAGGACCCGGCGGTAGCGCTTTTTGGAGAGAGTCTCACAAAAGGGCTCCTCATAATGCCTATACCAGTATGGAAAATATTCGTAACACCGCTAAAAACTTAAACTATAGGGAGTCTTCAGATTTTGATGGTTATCAATTTCATGAAGATAAAAAAGCCTTAATTAGTGGACAATCCGTTGAAAGTTTTGAAGTTCGGTATCACTCCAATTACCGCGCAGAGTATCGATATAATGAGGAAGAGAAAGGTTACGACCGGTATTATGCAGATCAGCGGCAATACGACGAAACCCATTCGGTAGAAGATGAAAAACCGATTATAGCCACCAATGTGCTGGTACAAATCGTCCCTACCCGCTTGATTCCGGGAACCAGTTCAGGAATTTTGGAAATGGATACTATCGGTAGCGGAAAAGGTTACTATTTCTCCATGGGCGAAATGATGGAGGTACAGTGGGAGAAAAATGATAAAGAAGATTTTACCCGGTACTATGACAGTGATGGTGAAGAAATCGTGTTAAATCCGGGGCAAACCTGGGTACAAGTGATTTCACGGGAAGAACTTTTAATCATGGATGAGCCTGATGGTGATGAGTAACAAGGAACATAAAAGGAGGAAAAATATGACGAACAGAGAATTGATTCAAAGGGCCTTAGAAGCTCAAAAGATGGCTTATGTACCGTATTCAGAATTTCCGGTAGGAGCAGCGGTATTAACAACCTCCGGTAAAGTTTATACCGGTTGTAATATTGAAAATGCTTCCTTCGGTGCAACTAACTGCGCAGAGCGCACCGCTCTTTTTAAAGCCATATCCGAAGGGGAGAAGGAATTCGACATCATCGCTATCGTTGGAGATCCAAAGGCCTTTACGGCTCCCTGTGGGATTTGCCGTCAGGTATTAGTGGAGTTTGGGCTTGAAATCAAAGTAATTCTAGCGAAATCTGTAGAGCAATACAAAGAATACACAATGGAAGAAATTTTACCGCTATCCTTTACACCAAAGGATTTAGAAAATAAAGGAGGATCAGCATGAGCTATCAGTCAGGATTTGTAAGCATTATCGGAAGACCTAATGTGGGGAAATCTACAATGATGAACCAGTTAGTAGGAGAGAAAATTGCCATTGTGTCCGACAAACCTCAAACCACAAGAAATCGTATTCAAAGTGTGTATACGGAAGAAAATTTACAAATTGTTTTTCTGGATACACCGGGCATTCACAAACCTAAGACGGAACTTGGAGAATTTATGGTGAAAACCGCTAAGGCCAGTCTTCGGGACATGGATGTGATCCTGTTTATGGTGGATGAGAGTGATCGTTTAGGAGGTGGGGATCTATATATTCTAGAAGAACTGAAAAAAATCCGAACACCAAAAATTCTTTTGATCAATAAGATTGATAAAACCGATCAAGACTCCGTAAAAAACATTGTAAAGCAATATGAGGATATGGAGCTTTTTGAAAGCATTATTCCTATTTCCGCCTTAGAAGGGGTGAATCTTCAACGGGTTATAGAAGAGATTAAAGAGTATCTACCTGAAGGTCCCCAGTATTTTCCAGACGGTATGATTACCGATCAGCCGGAGCGGGCGATAATCGGAGAGTTGGTTCGGGAAAAAGTCCTTCACTATACGGAACAGGAAATTCCCCATGGGGTAGCCGTGGAAGTGGTTTCCATGAAAGAGCGGCCGAATAAAGCTCTAGTGGACTTAGAGGTCAATATTTATTGTGAACGAAACAGCCATAAAGGCATTATCATCGGGAAAAACGGACGAAAACTTAAGGGAATTGGAAAAGCTGCAAGGGAAGATATTGAAGGGTTCCTTGGAACTAAGGTCAACCTTCAACTTTGGGTAAAAGTTAAAGAGGGTTGGCGAAATCAAAACACCATGCTTCGAAACTTCGGTTATCGGGATGACTCCTAAGAGGCGCCTATGCTGGTAAAAACCGAAGGCATTGTGTTAAAAAATATGAAATATAAGGAGAGTGACGGTATTCTGACGGTTTTTACTCGTAAACTGGGAAAAATCTCCGTCATGGCCCGTGGAGCTAGAAATTCTAAAAGTCAGCATTTAGCAGGGGCTCAACCTCTTTGCTACAGCGATTTTGTTCTCTACAAAGGAAAGTCTATGTACACTTTAAACAATGTAGATCCGATTCATAATCACTATAAACTTCGAGAGGATCTGGACGCATTATCCATTGCTTCATTTTTTATTGAGTTGGTGGACACGGTTACCATTGAAGGACAAAGTAACAACAGATTATTCACATTGTTTGAAGAGTCTCTTGGAGCCCTAGAGCGAAAGAAGGGAGATTTATCCCTGCATATACTTCGCTTTTTACTGCAGTTTTTAAAATACAGCGGATATGAGCCCTACTTAAAAGGATGTAACCAATGCGGGACGGGCAGTTCTTCACGTTGGCTGTTAAATATGGAAGAAGGAGGTCTTCTTTGTCAGCATTGTCAGGGAAATAGTTCCGGCATTGCAAAGCCTTTGTCAAAAAAGACCATTCGACTGGCGAATTTTTTAATGGTTATAGATATTGAGGATTTAAAAGAATTAAAAGTTCATCCAACATTGATCAAAGAGTTGGATGACGTTTTCCTGCGATATATGATGATTCATTTGGATAGAACAAACTTCAAAAGTCTGGATTTCCTTAGCAAAATCAGGAGAGACTATTGACAGAATTTATAATCTTTGATATCTTAAAGATTAATCAAACAGCGATAAAGATAAAGAGGAGTATTTTTCGGAAGTGGTTCAGCGAGTGGAGGATCGTGTAAGCTCCATGCAACCCGAAAAAGAAGGGCGCTTTGGAGTCGTAGTAGTTATTAAAGGGGATGCTTTTGCATCAACTAGGGTGGAACCGCGGAAATCATCTTTCGTCCCTAATCGTTGGATTAGGGGGGGGAGTTTTTTTATGGATTCTATTAGAAGGGTGTTTTATCGGATCTATCCAGCGATAAATCATAATCAGTATAATTATTTTTAGATTTATCATTAATAAAATGATCATTTTGCAGAGCGCTTTGTGTTTTATTATTTTAATCTAATTAGTGATAACAAAATTATGCGAATTACTAGGATTAGGTTATTTAAATTCAAGAGCCAAAACCTATAGTACAAGGAGGAAAGGACAATGAAAGAAAAAACCATGGAAGAAATTGTTGCCCTATGTAAATCACGAGGTTTTATTTTCCCTGGATCGGAAATATATGGAGGTTTAGCAAATACTTGGGACTATGGGCCCCTTGGTGCAGAGCTGAAGAGAAATATAAAAGATGCCTGGTGGAAAAAATTCATTCAGGAAAACCCTAACAATGTGGGGCTGGACTCCGCCATACTAATGAACCCGGAGACGTGGGTGGCCTCAGGCCATATCGGTGGATTTAACGATCCCTTAATCGACTGTAAAGCTTGCAAGGCAAGATTTCGTGCTGATCAAATCATAGAACAACATATTCATAAAGCAGGCAAGGAAATGAATGTAGAAGGCTGGACCAATGAAGAGATGGTAAGCTTTATTAAAGAAGAAGGAATTGCCTGTGAAAAATGTGGAAAAAACGATTATACGGATATAAGACAGTTTAATTTGATGTTTAAAACTTTTCAAGGCGTTACCGAGGATTCCAGCACGGAAATTTACCTTCGACCGGAAACCGCTCAGGGAATATTCGTAAACTTTAAAAACGTTCTACGAACTTCAAGAAAGAAGATTCCGTTCGGCATCGGTCAGGTTGGAAAGTCCTTTAGAAATGAGATTACTCCGGGTAACTTCACCTTTAGAACCCGAGAGTTTGAACAAATGGAACTGGAATTTTTCTGTGAACCTGGAAAAGATTTGGAGTGGTTTGACTACTGGTTGGAATTCTGTAAAAACTGGTTGTTGGATTTAAATATGAAAGAATCCAGCATTAAACTTCGGGAACATGAAAAGGAAGAATTATCTCACTATAGTAACGCCACAACGGATATTGAATTTAAGTTTCCCTTTGGTTGGGGAGAACTATGGGGAATTGCAGATCGAACGGATTTTGATCTTAGACAGCATAGCAACCATTCAGGTGTGGATTTGGAGTATCAAGACCCTCATACCAATGAAAAGTATGTCCCCTACTGTATTGAGCCTTCTTTAGGACTGGACCGGGTAGCTCTGGCATTTTTGATTGATGCCTTAGAGGAAGAAGCAATAGAGGGGGACCATAGAACCGTATTAAAGCTTCACCCCAAATTAGCCCCTTATAAAGCCGCAATTCTTCCCCTTACGAAGAAGCTGAAAGTTGAGGCGGAGGACCTGTTCTCAAGCTTAGCAGGAAAGTTTGCCGTGGACTATGATGAGCGGGCAAGTATTGGTAAAAGATATCGTCGACAGGATGAAATAGGAACTCCGTTTTGCATTACCTATGATTTTGACTCAAAAGAAGACAATGCGGTTACCGTACGGGATCGGGATACCATGGAACAGGAACGGATTAAAATTTCGGATTTGGAAGCTTATCTGGATGAGAAGTTAAAGTACTAACAAAATATTAATTTATGAAAATTTTATTACTAAGTAATAAAAGGAAAATCCCAGGAGACTGGGGTTTTTCTTATGTAAGCTCCGTGATATACTTTAACGTAAAGAAGAAAATGTGAAAAGATGGAAGTAAGAGAAATTACTAATAAAATGAATGAGGAGTGAAAACGATGAGAACCCTACTAATCAACGGGAAAATATATTTGGAAAAAGGAAGATTTGAAGAAGCCCTATCTTTAAAAGAAGGTTTTGTAGAGTCTGTAGGTACTACTGAGATGGTTATCACTACCCGCAGGCCTCAGGATGAAGTGTTGGATCTTGGGGGAAAAACCGTTCTACCGGGTTTCAATGACAGCCATCTGCATCTTTTTTTATTAGGCGAGGCTATGAATAGTTGCAATCTCAACGGCGCCACATCCATCGATGAGATCATTGAACGGGGTAAGACTTATCTATCCAATAGTGGTAGTGTCAAGGGAATTCACGGTAGAGGATGGAATCAGGACTTCTTTAAAACAGGAGAGTTAAGGCTACCAAGACGGGAAGATCTGGATTTGATCTCCGCTGACATTCCCATTGTTTATGAGAGGGTTTGTGGTCACGTAGCTGTAGGGAACACTAAAGCGATGGAAATGGCCGGCATAAAAGAAGACACCCAAATACCCGGAGGAACTATCGAACGAAGTCCTGAAGGAATCTTGAGTGGCGTGGTCACAGAAAATGCCACCTATATTCTGGCAAAGTCTATATCACAAAAGAGCAAGGCTGAGAAAAAAAATCAGTTTATTCAAGCGGGAAAGTATGTCCTTAGTCAAGGGATCACTTCCGTTCAGTCCTGCGATGTTTCCGGTGAAGATTTTCAAAAAACCTTTGACTGGATTAGGGAAGTTTATGAAGAAAAAACTCTTCCTCTTCGATACCGACATCAGTTTAATTTTCAAGAAATAAAAAACTTTCGAAGATACTTGGAGACAGAATACAAAAATGGTAAGTATCTGGACGGGTTTTATCAAAAAGGATCTCTAAAGCTTTTTAAGGATGGTTCGCTGGGAGGCAGAACGGCTCTGTTAAGTAAATTTTATGCCGATGATCCTACGACAAAAGGAGTTGAAGCCTTGGAGGATCATGAGCTTCAAGATCTATTTCGACTGGCTCATGAACACAGCATTCCCGTAATAACCCATGCCATTGGAGATGGAGCAGTGGAAAGTGTATTAAATGCCTATGAAAACGTCTTACAAGGCAAAGATAATACTTTACGCCACGGGATTGTCCACAATCAGATTACCACAAAAGAGCAATTGGATCGTATCGTAAAAAGAGACATTTCTGTAATGGCTCAGCCGGTCTTTTTAGATTATGACCTTCATATTGTGAAAAAACGTGTAGGAGAAGAACTTGCAAAAACCTCCTATGCCTTTAACACTCTATATCAGCAAGGATCACTGATCAGTATCGGAACCGATGCGCCGGTGGAAGATTCCAACCCTTTTCGAAACATTTACGCTGCTGTAACTCGCATGGATCATACGGGGTACCCTGAAGGGGGTTATCAACCAAAAGAACGAATGACGGTGGAAGAAGCGGTGGATGCTTACACCTACCAGGGAGCAAGAAATCAATTTCAAGAAGATATCAAGGGGAAACTTCTTCCAGGTTATTATGGAGATTTGGTTGTACTAGATCGGGATATATTTACCATAGATCCCGCTGATATTCCAAATACCCAAGTGACAATCACCATCGTAGATGGCAAAGTCGTTTATCGGAAAGAATAATACTTAACAAAAAAATAATATAAATTTCTCAGAAAGCACACTGGATTTCCTTGACAAAAGTCAATAATCCTAGTATTATGTAAACTGTGATTAAAAAGAGAAAAAGTTACGAAGTTCGATTACATAATACAATTTTACGAAGACATACTAAACCTAGGAGGTCCATATATTGAGCAGAAATTCAGAATACTACGAGATTACAAAAGATATCTTAAACCACGAAGTGTTTATGCAATCGAAGGATATTAGACATCATGAAGGAAGTATTTTCGAGCATTCCCTAGAAGTGTCCTTTCGATCTTATAAAATAGCAAAAAAGCTAAATTTGGATTATCGCGCCATCGCTAGAGGTGCTTTGCTCCATGATTTTTTTCTTTATGACTGGAGAACAAAAGGAAATCGGAACCTGAAATATATGAGACAATCCCATGCGGTATCTCATCCGAGATTGGCACTTGAAAATGCAAGAAAATATTTTGACGTAAGTGATATGGAAGCGGATATAATCAAAAAGCATATGTTTCCTACAACCATCGTTCCGCCGAAATATAAGGAAAGCTGGATTGTTACAATGGTTGATAAGTACTATGCTGTAAAGGAATACCAAGAAGGATTCTTTAACAAGCAAAGTTTACAACTTCGGTTCTATCAACTACAACAGACTTTAAGTTTTATTGCTGTATAAGTTTAAAACTATATGTAATATTAAATAATTAAAGGAGACCATCGGTCTCCTTTTTTTATAGTTCTTATACTTTACCGGTTTATAACAGTAATATGAAGACCTTCCAAAACATCCAGTGCTTTTTCATGAAGTTCCCTGTCCGGTGATGCAGTAGCATTGCTGTCTACAATGATTTTTACCTCAGGATACATGGTTCTAAGAACGATAGCATTGGAAATCACACAGATATTGGTTACCACACCGACTAACTCGATGGACTCTAACTCGTCTTCATAAAAATCAAAACATTGTTCGTGGAGTTCTTGAGGATGAATCCCGAAGCTACGTTTTTCCAAGGGTTGTGCCCGTACCTCATCAAGACATCTTTTCGTCTTGCCATACACCTCATGTCCTTTAGTTCCTTTAATACAGTGCTCAATAGGTAGTGATTCTCCCTCTAAGGATTCTAAATATTCTTCATCATGGGTATCTAAGGTATAAAAAACCTGATGATCCTTATAGCTTACAATTTTTTCACAGATAATGGAGTCTAATTTTTCTGCCTCATTAAAACCTAAGCTACCGGTGACAAAGTCCTGTTGATAATCAATCACAACTAAAACTTTTTTCTTCATGAAAAACCCCTCCTATTTATTACGAAAAAAATAATCTTCCTACCCATAGTATACCAGAAAATTCTGATGTTTTACAGGGATTCAAAGAATTGATATTACAGGTGATCGAGTCCATAATGATTAAGAGCATAATTGACTTCCTGAAGATCATAAATTTTGTGTTCAATACAGTATTGAACAACAAGGTCCAAGGTCTGGCTGCTAGAAAATGAATAACCTGCCGAGCGTAAAAGTGTCTCCGCTTCACTAAGATCTAACCGGAGAGAAAGACATAGGGCAAAGGCGGTTTTTTTCTTCGGTTGATAAGAAGGGTTTGACCGTATTTTTGAAAAATGTTTTCGGTCGATGCCCGCACCTTTATACACTTCCGGATCATCAAGGTCTTTTTCGGATAAAATGTAAAGCAGCTTCTGAGAAAAACTCGGGCTCTGTCGTTGCTCAATATAAGAGTCAAAATTATAGTTTATTATGGATTCATGGGTGTAAAGAGTCCTTTTATAATGTTTTTCCAAGTAATTTACTAAATCCTGTAACCAATGAAAACTACTCATATTCTACCTCCTACAAGGTCCCGACACTCAAACCTCAGATTTTGTATTATGAAATACAACGCTGGAGTATGTAGACAGCTTCGAATAAATATTTTGTAGAACATTTATTTCAGAAGGATCTTTAGTATATTATAACGGATTCGGTACGGATTCGAAAGTAGTAGTTGAGGTTCATTGCGAAGTAATACTAAAAAATATGATGTAATAGGCTCTGGAGAAAGGTAAGTGATCGTGATAAAATATGTATAAGACATAAAAATGAGGTGATAATATGAATCGGCTAGCTGAACAAATTAAAATAGCAAGGGTACAAGCCAATTTATCGGAGAAAGCCTTGGCAAAGAAATGTGGAATATCCGAAAACTATCTTCGGGATATTGAATCTGGTAAAAAAGTTATCAAAGAGGATGTTGCGGAAAAAATACTAACAAAACTAGGGAAAACTATGGATTTTATGAGTATGCCTGAAAAGACTTTACAAGAGGAATCCGGGAATAAATCGTTCAAACAAAAAGTAACAGCTAAAGAGAAACTGCAAAATTATGATCTAAAACCCACGGGAGCATGGCAAAAAGCCTTGGGCAACCTAGTAAAAACCTATCCGGTACAGCGTATGGATAATAAAAAGGTGGTGGCGGAAAAATCCCTTCCTCTCATTGGAAATAAAGTAGAAGGATACCACCCTGATAAACTGTTTTTTATTGAGGTAACTGATAATTCCTTGCAAGGATTTCGGATTAAAAAAGGAGATGTGGTCACTGTACTAGATACCCAGGAAATTGAAAATGGTGCTTTTTACCTAATCAATGTGGAAAAAGGACGAACGATTCGAAAGCTTCGAAAGGAAGGTGGCGGGAAAGTTTCATTAATTCAAGGATTAGACAAGGAAAGTGCTATAGCTAAGCAAAACAATGAATTGAAAATTATCGGGAAATGTATAAAAGCAGAGTTTTCTCTATAGGGAGATAACTCTTTTTTATCAACAATACAATTTCTACAAGAAATTCGAACTTCATTATGATATACTGAATTTTGTAATTAATAGTAACTCGTAAGATTTAACAATGATTAAAATTATACAGGAGGTACGACATGAAAAAAATCTTAAACCTTCTACATTTAGGCAAATGTGATTATGAAAAAGCCTTAGAAATTCAGTTTCAATTACTGGAAAAGAGACAGAATGGAGAAATTAATGATACTTTAATTCTAGTAGAGCACCCTGCGGTAATAACTCTGGGCAAAAGCGCTTCTGCAGAAAATGTAGTAGCTTCAGAAATAGAATTAGCTCATCAAGGTATTCAGCGTTATGAAACCAATCGAGGCGGTGATGTTACCTATCATGGAGAAGGGCAGATTGTGGGATATCCCATCGTTAATTTAATTGAAAATAAAACAAAAGTACGTACTTTTGTGGAAAAGCTGGAAGAGGTTTTTGTCAGAATCTTAAAGGATTTTGACTTGAAAGCATGGGGTTCTTCAAAAGAAATCGGTGTTTGGGTAGGAAATGAAAAAATTACAGCCATCGGCTTAGCTGTAAAGAAAGGTGTAACGATGCACGGTTTTGCCTTTAACGTAAATACGAACTTAGATCATTTTCAATATATTATTCCCTGTGGGATTCGAGAAAAAGGAGTAACTACTTTAGAAAAACTACTAGAGAAGCCCCAGGATTTTAATCGCATGAACCAACGGGTCGCGGAAGTTTTTTCGGAGATATTTGGCTATCAAAGTATAATAGAAGTAACGTTGGAGGAGTTTAATTTATAGGAGAGGTGAGATTATGGAGATAAAACGTAAACCCCGATGGCTACGGGTGAATATGGAGGATTTGCAGAAAGAGGAAGCAGTAAAACGGATGCTTCGGGATCTTTCGCTTAATACGGTATGTCAGGAGGCTAATTGTCCTAATCGAATAGAATGTTTCAGTAATAAAACCGCTACTTTTATGATCCTAGGAACCCAATGTTCAAGAAACTGTCGGTTTTGTAATGTATCTCATGAAGCTCTGGAACCGGTAGATCCAAAAGAACCGGAAAATGTTGCAAAAGCAACCCGGGAGCTTGGATTAAAACATGTTGTGGTTACCTCGGTTACCCGAGATGATTTAACAGATGGGGGAGCAGGGCATTTTTCTAAGGTTATTAATGCTATACGGGCTGTAGATAAGGAAATTGCCATTGAGGTATTAATTCCGGATTTTCAAGGAGATTTTAAAGCACTGAAAAAAGTTACCGATGCCAAACCCGATATTATTAACCATAATATAGAAACGATTCCGAGAATGTATGATAAAATTCGACCTCAAGCGCATTACAATCAGTCCTTGGAGGTATTAAAGAATGTGAAAAAACTAGATTCTTCTATTTTTACGAAGTCAGGAATTATGGTAGGAATTGGAGAGGCTACGGAGGAGGTCCATCAAGTAATGAAGGACTTGCGAGAATATCAGTGTGATTTTTTAACGATAGGGCAGTACTTAGCCCCGAGCAAGGAACACTATCCCGTGGAAGAATACATTACCCCTGAAGCTTTTAAAGCATATAAAGATAAAGGGGAAAGTTTAGGGTTTTCCTTTGTGGCTTCGGATCCTTTGGTAAGAAGTTCTTATAAAGCAGCAGATATGCTTGAGACGAAGTCACAGGAGTGAAAGAGCTTTCGATTAATATAATAAAAAACCAAGAAGTTCATCATAGTTTTAAATTGATGAATTTCATGGTTTTTGTTTTTAATAAAAAGAAACTTATAAATACAGAATTTTGTGATATAATTAAAATAATTATATGAAAAAATATATTTATGTGGAAGGAGCATTCAAATGAATGAACAAAAAACACACGAAGACTTATTAAATTATTACATTGGACTATTAAGTAAAATCCAGCATTACAGGGAAATGGCTGGTCTTGCTCATTGGGATATGGCGACCTATGCCCCGAAACAGGGAAAAAGTATGCGCTCGGAGGCTCTTGGAACCCTATCCACAGAAGCTTTTAAAATGTCGGTGTCTCCAGAAATGCAAAATATTCTGACGGAGCTTTCTGAGGAAGAGCACTTTAACAAATTGCCGGAAAAATATCAAAGGAGTATCAAAAAAGATATTAAGCACTTGGATAAGTTCCGAAAAATTCCCGAAGATCAGTACCGTGATTATGTTGTTTTAACGTCTAAGGCTCAAAATATCTGGGAAAAAGCTAAAGAAGATAATGATTTTGAAACTTTCCAGCCTTACTTAGAAAAAATCGTGGATTTCAATCAACGAATGGCAAAATTGGTGGGTTATGAAGGTCATCCATATAATGCACTGATTGATCGATTTGAAGAAGGTATGACGGTAGAAAAGTTGGACACTACCTTCGGAGAACTAAAAAGAGGAATACAAGGAATTTTAGATAAGATTAAGAACTCCTCTAAAACTCTGAACAAACGATTAGAATCAGTAAATCTTTCAGTGGAGAAGCAAAAGATTTTAAGTGAAAAAATCCTAGAGAAAATCGGCTATGACTTTGAATGCGGCCGGTTGGATGAGAGTGTGCATCCCTTTACTATTGGTCTAAATCCTAAAGATGTTCGTGTAACCACCCGTTATCAGGAGGATTTCTTTAAAACTGCATTGTTTGGAACTATTCATGAGGGAGGTCATGGGATGTATGAACAAAATATCCCCTTAGAGTTGTTTAAGACCTCAGTAGGTTCCGCGGCCTCTACGGGAATGCATGAGTCCCAATCCCGTTTTTGGGAAAATGTAGTAGGAAGAAGTGAAGCTTTTTGGAAGGGATTACTTCCGGAATTTACAGAACTTTTTCAAGATGAGATCGATAAATTAACGCTTGAAGAAATGGTAGACTACATTAATATTGTGGAGCCTTCCATGATTCGTGTGGAAGCCGATGAGCTAACCTACAGTCTTCATATCATTCTACGCTATGAACTGGAAAAAGATTTGATTGATGGTAAGATATCCGTGAAAGATTTACCGAAACTCTGGAATGAAAAGATGAAAGAGGTTATAGGAATTGAACCAAAGGATAATCGGGAAGGCGTGCTACAAGATGTGCACTGGGCCGGGGGAATGTTTGGTTATTTTCCAACCTATGCTTTGGGAAATCTTTATTCTCTTCAATTAACCGAGGCTTTGAAAAAGGACTTGACGGACTTTACTACCCTCATCGAAAACCACAATTTCGCTCCTATAAAAGGATGGATGATTGAAAAAGTACATCAACGGGGAAATCTTAGAACTGCAGAGGAATTGATTAAAGAAATTACTGGAGAAGGTCTATCCGTAAAGCCGTATTTATCCTATCTTGAGGATAAGTACAAAAAAATATATCAATTTTAATGTACATGTTTTGGGAGAAAATATAAAAAAACAATAAAAAATGAATGTTCCTCAAAGGCACCTTTCAGGTTTGAAATTTCTGATAGGTGCTTTTGTATAAAGATCAATTAAAAAGAGTTTAAGTAGTGATGTTTTTCAAGAAGTTTAGTCGATATTAATCAGTTTCGCTCAAATATCTCTTAAGATTGAGATCAAGGATAGGATAGAACCATGTTATACTCTGAAAAAAAGTGGAAAAGATATCAATAATATATTTTTATGAAAAAAAGCATATTATGAAAACCTTGGAAATAGAACTTGCTAAAAGCTAAAAAATTATTACTGAAAAAAAGCAAAATTTTGGTAGCATATTTTTAGAAACAATGGTAGAATGTATGAAAGTTTTACCCCGCGAATTAAAAGAAATGACAGGAAATATTCATAACCAAAGGGGTAGGTGGCATTCGAACCGACCAAGGAGGTTGTAAAATGAAAAAAATATTGAGCAAAGAACAGTTACAGGCACATAAACGTAAGCTACTGCTGGTAGGACTAGCCGTACTAATATTATCGATCACAGCAGTAGGATACATTTCAACTAGAAATCAGGTTTTTATTGAAGACGGTAATAAGAGCCAAGAGGTACAAACCCATAAAGAAACTGTAGCAGAAGTATTAGCGGAAGCTGAAGTAAACTACATTGAGGAAGACCATATATCGCCGAGTCTAAATTCTTTAGTGGAAGATGAAATGATTATTCAAATTAACCGGGCACAAAATGTTGAAATCAATGATGAGGATGAGACATATTCTTTATTAACACCGGGAATGACCGTAGAAGATGCCTTAGTAGAGGCGAGAATCCTCATAAGACCGGATGATAAGGTTAGCCCATCAATGGACACTTTTTTAGAAGAGGGTATGAAGATCGACATTATCCGGGCAATTTCCTGTGAAATCCTAGTAGATGGAGAAGTTATCGCATTAAACACCATAAAAGAAACCGTTGAAGAAGTATTAACGGAAGCGGATGTGGAACTGGAAGAAGAGGATTTAATTAATTATGATATGGAAGAAACCATTATGGAAGATATGACTATAGAGATCATTCGAGTTGAAAAAGAAATAATCACAGAATCTGAAGAATTGGATTTCAAAACCCTACGTCAAAATGACGGAAACTTGGAAAAAGGGAAAACCCGTGTAGAGCGAGAAGGTAAAAAAGGAGTAAAAGAAAGAAAAATTGAAATCACCTATGAAGATGGTGAAGAAGTGGAACGTGAGGTGCTTTCGGAAGAAATAATAAAAGAACCCGTTAATCGAGTGGTGAAAGTCGGCACAAAAGCTCCCAAACCTGCCCCGGTCATTAGTCGTGGTGGTAGTGAGGCTACTCGAAGTCTAAGGGTGGAAGCCACCGCTTATACTTCTCAAGATCCTGGTGTCGGAAATATCACCGCTACAGGCGCCAGATTAAGACATGGTATTATTGCTGTAGATCCCAGGGTTATCCCTTTGGGGACAAAAATCTATGTACCCGGATACGGATACGGTGTTGCCGCCGATACCGGAGGAGCTATAAAAGGCAATAAAATTGACCTGGCTTATGAAAGCAGAACAGAAGCTCTTCGCTTTGGAAGACGGATGATGACTATTCGTATTTATGATTAGAAATAATACAAGTAATAAAAAGAGCCCTTCGGTAGAATTGCGGAGGGGCTCTTTTTTAGATAATCTATAAGTCCGATCTAAGTCGGGCTTATTCTTGGTCATGAGCTATTCGGCTAGCTGCAGCTGCAGCAATTGCAGCGATTAAATCATCCATAAAGGTATGGACTTTCCCTTCTTTTATCGTATCAAGTTCTTTGATGATTCCAACCTTCTCTTTATCTAAATAACCATAACTGGTAAGACCGATAGTGCCGTAAAGGTTAACAATAGAAAGAGGAAGAATTTCATCAATTCCATACAAGCCGTCGTCGCTTTCGACAATGGATTGTAAGGGCTCGGGGAGCTTCTTTTCTTCTGCTAATTGATCAAGGGCTACACCGGTCAAAATTGCGTGAGCTACTTCTCTTTTTTCGAGAACCGCTTTAACATTTTTCAAGCAAATCTCTAGGGTTAAGTTCTTTTGGTAAGGTTTTTGAAGGTATAATACCAAATCCGCAATATCGACTAATTTGACGCCCCTTTCTGTTAGTACTTGCAGGGTTTTTTGTTCCAGCTCCTTCATGGGTATCCTACTCATATTTCAGTCTCCTCTCTAAGGGAATGGTAATACTGTAATCATGCATTAAAATATAGTACAGATATACCCGCATAAAGAAATGGGAAACAAAAGATTGTCTCAAAGATTTCAGAGAGGAATCAATATTTTGTTTTCTTATTTCAAGTGCTTGATTATGATACAATAAAAAATATAGATCAAAAATAGCAGATGTAAAATAATAGAGACAAAAGTTGAATTTTAGAAAATTATTATAATTAGTGGGAGGATCTTTTCTATGTGTAAATTAACAAATGATTGGAAAGACTTATTAAAACAGGAATTTAGACAAAATTATTTTTTAACGTTGAAGGAATTTCTTAAAAAAGAGTATATAGATCATCGGGTGTATCCTCCAAAAGAGGATATTTATAATGCTCTTCATTTAACCCCTTATCAAAAAACCAAAGTGGTTATTTTAGGTCAGGACCCCTATCATGGGGAAGGTCAGGCCCATGGATTAAGCTTTTCCGTAAGACCGGGTATCAAGGTTCCCCCCAGTTTGCAAAATATTTACAAGGAGTTACAGGCAGACCAGGGGACTCCCTTGCCGAATCATGGATGCTTAAAAAAATGGGCTGAAGAAGGGGTGCTGTTACTAAATACGGTACTAACAGTTAGAGAAGGGGAACCTAATTCTCACAAAAACAGGGGGTGGGAACATTTTACAGACGCTATTATCACCTTGTTAAATAAACGGAAAATCCCGGTGGTTTTTATATTATGGGGACGCAATGCTCAACAGAAAAAAGACTTGATTAGCAGTCCTTGGCATTATGTGCTGGAGTCTTCTCACCCTAGTCCATTCTCTGCAAGAAAAGGATTTTTTGGAAGCAGGATATTTTCTAAAACCAATGAAATTTTAATCAAAGAGGGTATTAAAGCTATTGAATGGAGTTTGCCAAAAAATATTCAGGAGGATTAAACTTGCACTTTAAAAGTGTATCGGTGAAATTAATCTCTATACTGACCCCAAAAGTTAGCTTGTAAAGTCTAACTTCGGGGGGCAGTACACTCCCCTAGCATATTTTCTTTTGACTTGATCAAGTTTGGGTATACATATTTAAAGTTACATGGTAACGTGATAATAAAAGAGAGGAGGAGGTGGAAGATGACTGAATTTCCATCCTTTGATGAGATACGGGAATTGCTGGACGAAATTGCCGAGGAGGTTCCCGAAGCTTTTTATCGGGAATTACATGGGGGAATCATCTTAATTCCTGAAGAAAAAAAACACCGTGAAAGTAATGGTTCCGGGAATCTATATATAATGGGAGAATATCACAGGAATGTTATGGGTCGAAAAATCCTGATATATTACGGGTCTTTTAAAAAAATGTATCCAAAGGCATCTATAGGAATTCTTAGAAAAAAACTAAAAGACACCTTGCTTCATGAATTTACCCATCACATAGAATCCTTAGCCGGAGAAAGAGGATTAGAGAAAAAAGACGAAGAAAAAATGAAAAAATATCGACAGCGAAAAACAAAAAAGGAGGACCTACGATGAAGTCATTTCTCACAACAACCATTGAAGAACCGATAATTATTGAGGATACTCTAAATTTTTTATGGGATTTTTTAGTGATCGTCGGTTCTGTCACAGCAATATATTTTAGTAAATGGCTATTAGTAAAACTTATAGAAATGGTTTTTCATCAAAAAAAAGAATTTGTGAACATCATTAATTCGCTTCTGAACGCTTTGGCATTTTTTGCAATTATTATTATTATTCCAATTTATTTTGGAGAAAGAGCCTGGTTATTTGATCAGTTATTTGAAATCGGAGGTTCTGGAATCTCACTTTTCTTAATTTTTATGGCCTTATTTATTGTAATATTCGCATACCGCTTTTCTATGATATTTAAACGATATATTCTCAGAAATGTTTATGAGAAGTATCAGTTAGAGAAAGGAACGAGATTTACGTTAAACAGTGTTTTTCATTATCTGATTATGTTCCTAGCCGTTTTTATCAGTCTGTCCACTTTGGGAATTAACCTTAGTACGCTGACTGTATTTGCCAGTATCGTTGGAGTAGGTATCGGTTTTGGGATGCAAAACATCGCTTCTAATTTTATCTCCGGCCTGATTATATTATTTGAACGGCCGATTAAAGTTGGAGATCGGGTGTTGATTGAAGAAATCATCGGGGATGTAGTGCAAATTAAAATGCGGGCCACCATAGTAAAAACGTTGGATAACGAACACATTATTATCCCGAACTCTTTTTTTCTAGAGGATAAAGTAATGAACCGCTCTGCAGAAGACCCTAGACTTAGGCTGCGTGTGAATTTCGGGGTGTCTTACAGCTCGGATGTGTTCCATGTTCGAGATGTGGCGTTACGGGTGGCAGATCTGGTTGCAGTAGAATTTCCTGAAGTGCTAAAGGATCCGGAACCTGCAGTAGGATTTTTGGAATATGGAGAATCCTCTTTGGATTTTGTATTACTGATCTGGATTATAAATCCTCAAAACGAAATGAAGATTAAATCGTCTACAAGGTTTATGCTTTTTAAAGTTTTTCAGGAAGAGGGTATTGAAATTCCCTTTCCTCAGCGGGATTTACATATTCGTTCGGTGGATTCAAAAGCAGGAGAAATATTATCTCGGCAAAGGTCCCAGGTGGAAAAAGCTCGGGAAAATATAGAGAAAATTGAAAATTAGAGTTTATAAAAGCACCTTACTCCGGTAAGGTGCTTTTCCATGCTTTAAATATCATTTTTCGGGAACCCTCTCGAATAACCGGGTCCTTTATGGCAATTTCATAGGCTTCTTTTTCGTCTTTTGTCTTATATATAATAATACCACCGCTATGGTCTAAAAAAGGACCTTTAGCATAAATTTTGCCTTCAGCTAAATATTTCTGAAGATAGGCTTTATGTTCGTCAAGAACTACTGCATCTTT